>CAZIPR010000036.1:0-20602 GCA_964541245.1 uncultured Alistipes sp. | reverse complement strand
AGCTGCTCTGGCCAACTGAGCTACATCGGCAAATGATTACCAATCGGAGTGCAAAGATATACCATTTTTTTTAATTTGCAAAATTTTTGCACATTTTTCTTCTTTTTCTCAAAGAACCCCTCTTTTGCAACACCCTCATTGGGGTTTAATCGCAAAATCGAGTGCAAAGATAGAATAGTTTTGTGAAAAATGAAAGAGTCGAGCCATTTTTTGTAAAAAAAGTTGCATTTTTTCAAATTTTGAGGATATACCTATATTATATAATAATAGAAAAAGGCAGTTTTTTAGGGATTTTGCACTGCTGAAAAAAATTTTGTGCGCGTTTAATAACAGAAATGACAAAGAATAGCAACGGGCTTACGCCCTTAATGGCAGAGAATGACAGCGCGCAATTTTAATAGGGAGTTTAAGGAGGTTAACGAGATTAGGGAGTTTAGCGAGCGCGCTAACGGTACAAACTAAGTTTAGCTGTACTCGGATTTAGGGACTACCAACGGAGTTGGTACGACAAAAAAATAGAGCCCTTCGCTCAAACTTGTTTGAAAGCGAAAAGGGCTCTATTTTTTGTCGTAATAGCCGTGGGCTATCCTAAATCCGCATCAGCCACAAGAGAAACGAAGTTTCTCCGAAAGTTTTTGGTGCAGCTTTTTTCAAAAAGCTGCGGTACTATGCTGGTCAGGCTACAGTTTTATCTCTTTCAGGTCAACGAGTTTATTGACTATTGCGTATATAGTAAGACCTGCTGTGGAGTGGATTTGCAGTTTAGCGGATATATTACGGCGGTGGGTTGCTACGGTATGCACTGAGAGGTTAAGGCTATCGGCGGTCTCTTTATTTGACAGACCGCGGGCTACGCAGACGATAATATCTTTCTCGCGTGAGGAGAGCAGTTCGAGGTGTTCCTCTTTTTCATCCACTGAAGCCTTATCGCTATGACCATGTACTAACTCTTGAGCCTCGACCACCTCTTCTAACGCCTCCACGGCTGGAACAAAGAGAGTATCCTCTACCTGACAGTGAGACGACAGGTCGCGTTCACAACTGATTATCTCAAACAGCACAGAGGTCAGCAAGTCATTACCTCGCTCAGGGTAGTAGTTGATAATAATTGTCTTAAGCTCGTCAAGTTTCGACTCTATGTGGTTGTGTCTATCTGCAAAGCAGCGGATAGAGTAGCTATCGTCCCTCTCTCCTGCAAGTAACTTCTCAACATAGGAGAAGACAACATTGTTCTCATACTCCATGTGTCTGCGCACCTCGGCTACATACTCGTCGTAGAACTTAATAATAAGCTGTGCTACGCCGTCTGAGATAGAGTAGTCTATAGAGTCAATCAGTCTGCGGCGTATTATCGGAAGATTGTAGTCAAGGAAAAATGTGTGGGCGCGCTTTAGGTAGCTTATAAGCGACGGAACGGATATGGTCTGATACTCTTCAGAGTAACCGCTGATAAAATTTGCCACAGCAAGAAAGGTGTCTGTATCAACACCCTGCTCTTCGCAAATCTCCTTTACATCCCGCTCTCCAAAGCCCAAAGATATACCGAAACGGTTAATAACCATCAGCAGCAGGCTATTATCTTTAATCAGGCTACGCATGGTATCGGTAGCGTAGTATTTTACAATCTTTTCCATCAGACAAACCTCTTTTTGCGATGCAAAATTACACGATGCATACGAAGTATGCAATACTTAAAAATAGCCAAAATTTAGTATCTACAAAAGATGAAAATACCTAATTATGAGTATTGTACACAATTCAATAGATAGCTAATTTTGCATCGTAAAACTGTACAAATTTATGAAAAAATTTCTACTTATCGCACTTTTTTTACCACTCTTTTACGGCATCTCTTCGGCTCATGTGACCGAGGAGGGCAGAGATTCTCTGTCTGTAAATAGTGGCGCAAAGAACCATAAATCCCGTCTCCAGATAGGTGGTTACGGCGAGGTTGTTCTAACAAGAAATCTATTCAGTGACAGTCCGATGCGCTACTCAGATGCAACGAATTTTGCAGATAGCAAGGGGCATGGTCGATTTGACCTTCCGCATGTTGTTCTTTGGCTCGGTTACGACTTTGGTCGCGGCTGGACTATGGGCACAGAGATAGAGTTTGAGCATGGCGGAGTAGGTAGTGCTGTGGAGGTAGAGAACGACGAGGGCGGAGAGTATGAGTCTGAGATTGAAATGGGTGGCGAGGTTGTCCTTGAGCAGTTTTGGATTAACAAAGCGTGGCTTGGTGGTGCTGTAAACCTCAAGGTGGGACACCTTATAGTCCCTGTTGGAGCGACCAATATGTACCACATGCCAACAGAGTTCTTTACCAATATGCGCCCAGAGGGCGAGGATACTATTATGCCTTGTACCTGGCACCAGACAGGTGTGAGCCTATGGGGTAAGAGCGGAGATTGGCGTTATGAGTTGATGCTGTTGCCAGGACTTGACTCAGACCGCTTCAATAGCCAGAATTGGATTGGTGGTGCCTCTGGCTCGCCTTACGAATTTAAGATTGCAAACACATACGCAGGTGCTTTTCGCGTGGATAACTTCTCGGTAAAGGGTTTGCGATTGTCGCTGAGCGGATACGCCGGCAACTCTTTCAAAAATACGCTCTCTGCCACCGATGGTGCAAAGTATAAGGATGTCAAGGGCACTGTTTTGCTCGGAGCTTTTGATTTCTGCTACAACGACCACAATTTTATTATGCGTGGAAATGTGGACTACGGTCATCTATTTGAGTCTGAGCTAATTACCAAGTTCAACATGTCGATGCGTAACGATTCGCCATCTTCAAAGCAGGCTGTTGGCTCTGATGCTATTGCGGCAGGTGTAGAGGCAGGATACGACTTTTTTGGACTAAACAAGAAGCTACACCAAAAGGGGCAGCAGTTTGTACTCTTCGGTCGCTACGAATACTACGACTCGATGTTCCGCACCCAGGGCACTGTTGTGGCAAGCGAGTGGTGCGGTCGTCATCGCTGGGCTGTAGGTGTGAACTACCGACCAATGAGAGATATTGTAGTTAAGGCGGAATATGGCATGGGTATTCTTGCAAGTCAATACAACAACGAGCCATACATCTCTGTAGGTATAGCCTATGCTGGTCTGTTCAACAGATATTTTAAGTAAAACAATCCATAAAAACTAAAAAAAACTAAAAAGATGAGAAAGATTTTCAAAACCGTATTGTGCCTTGCACTTGGTGCAATAACACTTACCGCCTGTGAGCAGGGTAACAACGGCTCAGAGGGCGAACTTGATGCAAAAGAGGTTGCTCTTAAGAGCGCAGTGGACCCTTACATCGACCGCGTGGTTGTTCCAACCTACAAAGGCATGGCAGACAATGCTGTCCTGCTTGCAGAGCAGTGCCAGGCAATGCTTAAGGCTGGTGTTAACGGCATTACAGAGACTATGGTAAAGAGCGCGCAGAGCTATTGGTTAGAGAGCCGCCGCTACTGGGAGGAGAGCGAGGCATTCCTCTTCGGTGCAGCTGCCGACTACAACATTGACCCGCATATTGACTCTTGGCCTCTCGACCACAACAAGTTGCAGACCGTTCTTAACCGTATTAACGCAGGCGACAACTTGGAGGCTGCCGATTTTGGTCCCGGACTGCTCGGTTTCCACTCTGTTGAGTATATGTTGTTCCAACTCTCTGCTGATGGCTACACTTCAGCACCTCGCACAGTATTTACAGAGGCTGAGTTGCAGTTCCTTGTAGCTGTAGCTGACGACCTTGCATCTCAGTGCGTACTGCTTGAGCAGGCTTGGGCTGGCGAGGTATCGGATGAGAAAGCTGCTATTCTTGAGGCTGCTGAGTTGGAGGCATCTCGCAACTATGGCGAGGAGATGAAAGGCGCAGGTAGTGCTGGTAGCCTCTACAAGACATATCAGGAGGCAGCAGAGGAGATTATTGATGGTTGCGTGACTATCGCTGACGAGGTTGCAAATACAAAGATGGGAACACCTGTAAAGGGTGCTGCTGGCGATGCAGAGGGCGATAGAAACTATATTGAGTCACCATATTCACTCAACTCAATTGTCGATTTCCAGGGCAATATTGTAAGTATTGACAATGTATATACAGGTCTTCAGGGCAAGTATGCCTCTATCTCTGACTACATCAAGAGCGTAAACCCTACTCTTGACAGCAAGGTAAAGAGTCTTATCAAGGAGTCTTGGGATGCTATTGGACTTATCCCAGAGCCATTTGCAAAGAATCTTACAAACCCTGTTGCTACAGCTGCTATTGACAAGGTAAATGAGCTTGTTGCAGCGTTGGAGGATGTAGCCCTTGAGCTATCAAAGAATTACT
The DNA here is from genome assembly GCA_964541245.1 of uncultured Alistipes sp. Lineage (GTDB taxonomy): Bacteria > Bacteroidota > Bacteroidia > Bacteroidales > Rikenellaceae > Alistipes. The sequence goes on along the minus strand of CAZIPR010000036.1, from coordinate 16,287 downwards.
AATTAACAAACTCAGAGTATTATGAGAACTAAATTTTCAACACTCATTCTGCTCGTTGCAACAATGTTTACAGCGTGTACCAATCCAGATGATGGCGGCGAAGTAAACACCTCACAGCTACCTGAGCAGATGCCTGAGTGGTACTACACAGGAGGCGAACTTGGCACAACATTTATCACAACCTCACACGCTCTTGAGCAGCCTACAGGTCAGATTGTAAGCCAGGGCATGTACCAATCTTTCAAAAACGGCGAGGCACTTTTTGAGAATCAGTTTGTAACAAACACCACAGGTACCCGTAACGGCTTGGGTCCTACATATATCCGCACCTCATGCCTACACTGCCACCCAGGTTATGGTCATGGCAAGCGTATTGAGGCTGGAGCTTTCCAGGCTGACGAGGTTGGCAACGGCTGCCTACTTGTTGTCTATAACAAGCAGACCGAGGGTTATGTTTCATGGGTTGCAGGTATGCCACAGGGCTACGCTGTAGCACCTTTCAAAGCCCCTGTAGATCACAGCAAGGTTATTGTTACATGGCACGACTACACTGACGAGTGGGGTAATAAGTTTGACGATGGCGAGTCTTACTCACTACAGTACCCAACAGTCAGCATGTCAAAGGATGCAATCTATGCCTACAACATGGGAGAGCTGACTGATGCAGACCTTGGCGACTATGGTGTAAAATTGGAGTCCACAATCGGTATCTATGGTACAGGTCTGCTCGATGCAATCTCTGACGAGGATATTACAGCCGAGTGGGCAAAGCAGGAGAGTGACGGATATATGGTTAACGGACTTAATACTACCTACTTCTCAGGTGGTCAGTGGAAGAGCCCATATAAGAGTACAGCTGTCAACTCAAATGGCAAGACATACCCTCGTCGTTACACCTACGCTATGAGCCGTGGTCCACTACAGGATGCAGCGGGAGCAAATGCTATCTGGAACATCACAAATGTTACCCGTAGCGACCGCCGCTCACACTATCTCGACTCACACACAGCAAATGGCAAAAAGTCTTCATGGGCTCGCGCTTCAGCAAAGGATGCTGATGTTCAGGCTGGCTTTGCAGCATATATTGAGAAGATTGACCCTAACAAGGAGCACAAAACATGGCACGAAGGGGCTATGGAGGAGCGTATATATGCCTACCTTACAGCTACTGACCTGCCTGTTGAGATGACCGACCAGGAGTATATTGATGTAATGGTTTGGCACAGAGGCTTAGCAGTGCCTGCTGCACGAATTACAGAGAGCAACTACCAGACCGTAGAGCACGGTAAAGAGCTGTTCGAGGAGATTGGTTGTGCATACTGCCACCGCCCATCATGGACTACAGGAGATGATGTTGTGCGTGACCCTGCGGGCTTCTTCAAGGGCGATGAGCTGCCTCGTTTCCCTAAGCAGACTATCTATCCTTATACCGACATGGTACAGCACAAGCTCTGCATGGAGGAGGATATTCGCTCAGGATGGTGCCGTACAACTCCACTCTGGGGTCGTGGTCTGCACCAGAAGGTTACAGGCTCAGCAACAGCAGACCGCCTACATGACTGCCGCGCGCGTACCACTATGGAGGCTATTATGTGGCACGGTAGCAAACAGAGCGATGCCCGCTACAGCATTGAGAACTTCCGCAAGCTCTCAAAAGAGGACCGCGATGCTATTATTGAGTTCCTCGATGCAATTTAGTAACTGACCTTAGTCTCTGTTTACTCTTTAATATGGAGTCTGCTCTCGAAAAGGGAACAGACTCCACAGTTTATTACTTAAGGATGAAAACTAAAATCTTGAAATACTTTGCCTTTGGCTCAATAGCACTGATTACTGTGGTGCTGATGGGGGCAACAGTTGTTGAAAAGCTATACGGCACAGAGTCTGCCTATCAGAACATATACGGCTCGGCGACAATGATTACTTTGTGGTCTATAATGGTCTGCTTTGCCATCTTCTATGCGCTGCAACGCCAATTGCACAAAAAGCCAATAACCTTTATGCTCCACCTCTCTTTTGTCCTTATCCTTGCTGGAGCATTGGTTACCCATATATGGGGCTTGCAGGGCAAAATTCACATTAGAGAGAACCAGACGGTTAATAGTTTTGCCATCTCTGACAGTCAGAGCAGAGATTTGCCATTTACGGTTACTCTTCGCAGTTTCGAGCTAAAATACTACGAGGGCACATTTGCACCGATGGACTATGTAAGCCACCTTGAGTTAAGAGACGACAAGAGCGTGGTAGAGGGGAGTGTTTCTATGAATAAAATCCTCTCTTTCCGCCACTATCGCCTCTATCAAGCAGGCTACGACCGCGACGGCAAAGGGGTTACAATTGCCGTATCATACGACCCATACGGTATAGGGATAACCTACACAGGATACTCTCTGCTGCTACTCTCAATTCTGCTCTTTTTCCTACAGCAGAATAGCCGCTTTAAGGCTTTGCTTCGCCACCCTGCGTTGAAAAAGGTTGCTGTAACAATACTATTTGCTTTGACCTCTTTCTCAGCATTTAGCCAGCAGCAGATGCCCTCAACCCTACCCCGCGATGTGGCAGCCAAATTTGGGCAACTACACATCTACTACAACGACCGTATATGCCCACTACAGACCTTTGCGCGCGACTTTACAACCAAGCTATACGGCAAGCCGACATACCGCGGACTGACAGCAGAGCAGGTGGTTACAGGCTGGTTTTTCTTCTATGACGATTGGAAACGCGAGCCGATGATAAAGGTCAAGGGCGAGACAAAAGAGCTGCTCGGCATTAAGGGCAGCTATGCCATGCTTACAGACTACGCCTCGGTCTCTGGCTACAAACTTGATGCTGCGCTGCGTGGCGAGGGTGTTAAAAATCGCCGCAATGTAGAGGCTGCAAATGAGAAGTTCAACATTGTAAGCATGCTTGCCATGGGTAATCTGCTCAAGATATACCCCTACCGCGACAGCAACGGCACTATTACCTGGTACTCGCTTGCAGACAAGCTCCCCGCAGAGGTACCATACGACCAATGGCTCTTTATCGGGCGCAGTATGAATCTTGTAGCAGAGAAGATTATGCTCAAGCAGTACGACCAAGCGGTTGAAATGCTCGACAAGATTGGCAAATATCAGGCAAAGGAGGCTGAGGGCTACCTCCCCTCTGGTTTGCGTTTTAATGCCGAGAGAGTATATAACAGCATAAACCTCAACCGCCCTTTGGCTATGGGGTGCATGACCCTTGGAATTATACTCTTCCTTGCATACAGCCTAAGTCATGCTCTGCGCCGTGGCGAGAAGCGTTGGGTTGACGCTACTCTTACTGTTGGATTGGCTATGTTGCTAATCTATCTGACCCTGCAAATTGCACTACGCTGGGCAGTGAGCAACCACATTCCGCTCTCTAATGGTTTTGAGACAATGCAGTTTATGGCGTGGTGCAGCGTAACTTTTGCACTATGTTTTGCCCGCAAATTTCGTATGGCACTGCCCTTTGGCTACCTGCTGTGCGGTTTTACGCTATTAGTCTCAATGATGGGCGAAGCCTCTCCACGCATAACACAACTTATGCCTGTACTACAATCGCCACTGCTAAGTATCCATGTGGTGGTTATTATGATAGCCTACTCTCTGCTTGCCTTTACAATGCTAAACGGTATAATGGCGTTGGTGCTGCACTTTACAAGAAAAGAGAGCAAAGATGAGGTCGAGCGACTGCAAGTTATCAGCAATATTATGCTCTACCCTGCCGTCTTTCTGCTTACCATCGGCATATTTATCGGTGCTGTGTGGGCAAATATCTCATGGGGACGCTACTGGGGTTGGGACCCAAAAGAGGTGTGGGCACTAATTACCATGCTTGTCTATTCAGCGGCACTACACTCTGCCTCTCTTCGCCACTTCCGCAAACCGATTTTCTTCCACTCGTATATGATTGTGGCATTTCTGACAGTGCTAATAACCTACTTCGGTGTCAACTTCCTCCTCGGCGGCATGCACTCATACGCATAGAGCTGAAAGATGCAGAAGAATAACAGTGTGCGCAAAGTGCTGCAACGCTATTAAGGGATTTCAATCCCCCGCTGCCATTTCGCACTAATCTGTCATAGCTATTGTAGCCTAAACCCTACAGGGAGAGTATATTGTACCCTGACAGCTGTGCCACGCTGTTTTCCTGGAGTCCACTTCGGAGATAAGCTGACAACTCTTACAGCCTCTTTAGAGAGGGAGCTATCTGGAGAGCGTAGCACCTTAATATTTGACAGCGAGCCATCTTTTTCGACAATAAACTGTACGACAACCGTCCCCTGTATTCCATTTTCTTGAGCTATTGGCGGATAGACAATCCTCTGCATAACCCATCTGCGGAAAGTGTTAACATCGCCACCCATAAACTGAGGCATCTGCTCCACAGCCGTAAAGGCTGGAGAGTTGTCCTGTGCAGAAGCCGCGCTCTGAGGCGTTGGCGCAGGTGCGGCAGGTGTTTGATTGCTCTGAGCGGTAAGTGTCGCTTTCAAAGTCGCAGTTTGCCCCTCCGTAATTGTAACACTCTGACTATAAGCGTTATATCCACTCTTCGAGAGTGTAATATTGTGAGTACCTATAAGCACATCTCTCAGTGAAATAGGGGTACGACCAATAGCCTTGCCGTCAATTGTAATATCCGCCATTGCTGGCGTTGATATAATATCAATTGAGCCTGTAATCGGCTGCGGTGCAGGGATTGCATAACTCTGCGTAGGAGACTGAGAGTCAATGGTTTGAGATATTGAGCCTACTCTGTGACCCTCTTTGCGTGCCTCAAAGATATAGGCTCCAGCATTAAGTGAGCCACTCCAGCTGCCAACACCCTTTTTCACACCATTAACCCAAATTTCGGCGTTGTCTGGTGCTGTAAGGGTTACAGTGGCAGAGTCGGCTTTAAGGTTAACAACCTGCTCGACCTTTTGCCCTGCAACGGTAAATGTTCCACTCTGAGGGTGGTAGCCTACAACTGAAACTGTATAGTTGTATGTTCCACTCTCAAGCACCGTTGTAACAAAGCCCTGCTCAGGGGTGTAGAGCTTGCCATCAATCATCACAACAGCATTTTTAGGCTCAACGGCAAAGACCACAAACTGCGGCTTCGATGCCTCGGTATTCACATTTTGGCGGAACGATATTTGAGTCTTGTTAACCTCAATCTTCTGCTCATACTTCAGCGAGCCATACTCAAGGGTGAGCGTGTGCGCCCCAATCATGACATCCTCTACAGTAAGGTCAAAATTATCCGAGGTCTGACCCTTGAAAACACCATCTATATATACATCCGCACCCGCCACATTGCTATTCACAATAACAGAGTAGAGCTGATTTAGGTAGGCATCAAGCCTATACTCTTTGTTAGCCTCAAGGTCAAGACACACCTCATTTGAGTCGCCAAACTCGTCATGGTGGAAGTAGAAACGGGTCTGAGGCTTGGCAGTCATCTCAATAATTAACCCATTGTCATACTCAGCAGTCTTGCACTTCATCAGTGCATTGTTTGTTATCGGCTTAACCTCAATACCATCAATCTGCTCTTTGGTCATGCGGTTGATTTTGACTTTCAGTCGGGCACACTCTCGCTTGGAGTAGTCAAGACCTATCGGGTCAATATTTACACCCGTCAGCGCATCAGTCTGTATAGGGCGAAACGATTTCTGCTCAATAATTATCGTCTGCACAGCCTGAGCATGCATAGTTGCAACAGTCAAGACCGCAAAAAGTATCGCAATAATTCTCTTCATAATACGCTTATTTTTGCACAAAGATAGTAAATTTTTGCATTATTCCTCCAATTCTAAGCGTCTGCAATAAAGTTCAAGGGGATCGATGCCCCGCAGAACTTTTCTGTTCCGCTCCCTAAATTCTCTAAAATTCCCTATTCTCCCTAAATACCCTTCTGCAAAGCAGAAAGATAGCGCAGGCTCGATGCCTGCACTATCTTTTTTGCGCGTCCCATCTTACTTACTTGACAATTCAAACTTAGCATCTGTCCCAAATAATTTAGGTACGATTGATTATTTACATCTTTTTTGTTATCTTTGTACAATTAGAATCTAAAAACTAAAAAACTATGTTTGACAAATTTGTTTCAAGGCATATCGGCACAACAGACGAGCAGCAGCTCAGTCAGATGCTGAAGGTTATCGGTGTAAGCAGCGTTGAGGAGCTTATCGGTCAGGTTATCCCCCAGAATATCCGTTTGGAGCAGCCGTTAGAGCTCACTGAGGGCATGAGTGAGTATGAATTTGCGCAGCACATCGCAGAGCTTGCTGACCGCAATGAGCAGTACCGTTCTTTTATCGGCATGGGTTACTATCCAAATGCTGTCTGTGCGGCAATTATGCGCAATGTATTTGAGAATCCTGCATGGTACACCTCTTACACTCCTTATCAGGCTGAGATTTCGCAGGGTCGTCTTGAGGCACTGCTCAACTTCCAGACTGCAATCTGTTCGCTTACTGGTCTTGAGATTGCAAACTGTTCGTTGCTCGATGAGGGCACCGCTGTAGCGGAGGCTATGCTGATGATGTACTCTCTGCGCTCTCGTGAGGCGGTTAAGGAGGGCAGAAATCAGCTTTTTGTTGACGAAAACATCTTCCCACACACTCTTGATGTGCTTCTTACCCGTAGTGAGCCGTTTGGCATTGAGCTTATTATTGACAACTATGCCGACTACACATTTAGTGGCAAGGAGTTTGGTGCCATTGTTCAGTATCCCGCTGCAAACGGCGAGGTAAGGGACTACGCAGCCTTTACTGCTGCTGCACATGCTGCTGGGGCACTTGTTGCTGCTGATGCAGACCTACTCTCGCTTGCACTTCTTGCTCCTCCAGCTGAGTGGGGCGCAGATATTGCCGTAGGAACAACACAGCGACTTGGTTGTCCTATGGGCTTTGGTGGTCCATCGGCAGGCTATATGGCTACTCGCGAGCAGTTCAAGCGCAACATGCCTGGCAGAATTATCGGTGTATCAGTTGACCGCCTTGGCAACCGCGCACTCCGCATGTCGCTACAGATGCGCGAGCAGCATATCAAGCGCGAGAGAGCAACTTCTAACATCTGCACCGCGTCGGCTCTGATGGCATCTATTGTCGGTTTCCACTGCGTATATAATGGTGCCGAGGGTCTTACCCGTGCAGCTATGACCGCCCACACCTCGGCAGTATCTGTGGCTAAGAATCTTGAGGATATGGGCTACGAGGTTGTAGCAAAGGATTTCTTTGACACTATTGAGGTTGTTGCCGATGCTGCTGTGGTTGAGTCTGTGGCTCTTGAAAATGGGATAAACTTCTACTACCCAGCAGAGGATAGGGTGCGCATAGCATTTGACGAGGTTACAACAATTGAGGATATTGTCACTGTTATTGGCATCTTTGCCACTGCGGCAGGCGTGGAGATGGGCGAGCTGATGATTGCCTCTGCGCAGGCTATCCCTTCGGCTCTGCGTAGAACTCTGCCGCTACTTACTGAGCCTGTATTTAACCGCTACCGCTCTGAGAGCGACCTTATGAGATATATCAAGCGTCTTGAGTTGCGCGACATTTCACTTGCAAACTCGATGATTTCACTCGGCAGCTGTACAATGAAGCTCAACGCTGCTGCAATTATGCAGCCACTCTCACTCCCTGGTTTCCAGAATATCCACCCATTTGCGCCTGCTGACCAGGCTGACGGATACCTGACCCTTATTGAGGAGTTAGAGAAGGACCTTGCAACAATCACAGGCTTTGAGGCATGCTCACTACAGCCAAATTCAGGTGCTGCGGGCGAGTATGCAGGTCTGATGGTTATCCGTGCATACCACCAGAGCAGAGGTCAGGGCTACCGCAATGTGGTACTTATCCCTGCTTCGGCACACGGAACAAACCCTGCATCAGCGGCTATGGCGGGCATGAAGATTGTCACTGTGGCTTGCGATAGCAACGGAAATATTGATATTGCTGACCTTAAGGCTAAGGCAGAGCAGTATTCGGCAGAGCTTTGCGCGCTGATGGTAACATATCCATCAACCCACGGCGTATTTGAGAGCAGAATCCGCGAGATTGTTGATGCTGTGCATGATGCAGGCGGCGAGGTATATATGGATGGTGCAAATATGAACGCACAGGTAGGTCTTACAAACCCAGGCTTTATCGGTGCTGATGTCTGCCACCTTAACCTGCACAAGACCTTTGCAATGCCTCACGGTGGCGGCGGTCCAGGCGTTGGTCCTATCTGCTGCGCTAAGCACCTTGCACCGTTCTTGCCGTCACACTCTATTGTCTCAACAGGTGGCGAGCAGGGTATTACCGCCGTTTCATCCTCTCCATGGGGCTCAGCAATGCTGCTGCCTATAACCTACGGCTATATAAAGATGCTTGGCGAGGAGGGTCTGAGGACTGCAACAGAGATGGCTATCGTCAATGCAAACTATATGGCATCGGCTATCAAAGAGGAGTTCAGAACTTACTACTCAGGCGAGACCGGTCGTGTGGCACATGAGATGATACTTGACCTTACACACTTTAAGAGAGAGTATGGCGTTGACTGCGGCGATATTGCACACCGCCTGATGGACTACGGCTTCCACGCCCCTACCCTGTCTTTCCCTGTCCATGAGACCCTTATGGTTGAGCCTACCGAGAGTGAGCCAAAAGAGGAGATGGACCGCTTTATTGAGGCTCTTGTAGCAATCAAGCGCGAGTGTGAGGCTATCGCAGGCGAGGCGGACAATGTTGTTGCCAATGCACCGCATACAGCAGCCGAAATAGCAGGCGAGTGGAGCCATCCATACTCCCGCCAGCAGGCAGTCTTCCCGCTTGAGTGGGTAGGAGCATCAAAGTTCTTCCCGTATGTCTCTAAGATTGACAATGGCTACGGAGATAGAAATTTGGTAGCTATAAATAAGGAGTAAGGATGAAAAACATCCTCATTATACTGCTTACATCTCTTGTTTGGGCTTTTGTGATAAAGATTTTCTTCGTTCCCAAAGCCCAACAGGAGGATAGTGTCGTTGTTACAACTGTGGAGGAGGTAGCTGCCCCAGAGAAGACCACCGAGACACCAAAAGCCCCTCAGCCGCAGCCATCGAAGCGCAAAGCTGCAACAGAGAGCACAGAGGAAACCAAGAAGGTTGCTCTGCCAGATGCTGATATTTCGCTAAAACAGACTGACAAAAGCAAAAACACCGCGACCACCACAACCACAGCAGAAAAAGCCACAATAAACTACGCCACAGAGATTGTCGGCAAGTGGACACCTGTTGAGGGGGCAGAAGAGCCATTGGAATTTACAAAATACGGTACAGTTATTCAGACAAAGTATGGCACTGTAAAGATTCGTTCTAACTACACCCTGTCAGAGAAGAGTTTGAAAATCGGCTATGATACCGCCCGCTGTAAAATCAATAAAGTTGGCAGCGTTACCTATCTTGAGATATTTGACGCCTCAGATTACTCTGGTAAGTACAAGCGAATCTCTCAACCCCGCAATATTGCAATGCAGTCTCTACCTGTTAGCGGTTATGCTGAGTATATTGTTGGCAAATGGAGTGCTATAGATGGTCAAGAAGAGCCTCTTGAGATAACTAAATACGGAACAGCAATTCAGACTAAGTACGGGTCAGTAGATATTCGCAATGACTATACTCTTAATGGCAACCGACTAACAATCGGCTACGACAAAGCCCGTGTAGTTATCTCTGAGGACTCTGCATATTACTATCTTGAGATTTACAATAGTGAGGATTTTTCGGGGCGTTATCGTAAATCCAAATAAAAGAGTTATATTTGCAAACTTTTAATGGGTAATTTCTATAAATTTCGAAGCGATTTGAGAGCTAAAAGAGATTCTAAGCGACCGATATAGAATTTACCCCAATACGAAAAATAGATACCTTAATATTAAAACTATAAAAAGATGAAAGTAGAAAACAGCAAAATGGTTGCGGTAAACTATACTCTTACCGTTGACGGACAGGTTGCAGATAAGAATCCAGAGGGCAAGCCACTGGAGTTTGTATGTGGCGCAGGTATGCTGCTGCCAAAGTTCGAGGGCGCACTTCTCGGCAAGGAGCCAGGCGATAAGGTAGCCTTCACTCTTGAGCCAGCAGATGGCTACGGAGAGGTTATTGCTGAGGCTGTTGTTGAGCTTCCAAAAACAATCTTTATGATTGATGGCAAGGTTGCCGAGGATATCCTCTTCGAGGGCAATATCGTACCTATGTCTGACGCTGAGGGTCACCGTATGAACGGCATTATCCGCGAGGTTAAAGAGGAGACCGTGACTATGGACTTCAACCACCCTATGGCAGGCAAGACTCTTAATTTTGAGGTAGAGGTTGTCTCTGTTCGTGATGTAACCCCTGAGGATTTGCAGGGTAGCTGCGGCTGCGGTTGTGGCGATAGCAACTGCGGCGAGCATGAGTGCGGCGAGGGTTGCGATTGCGGCGGCTGCCACTAATCGGGACTTAGAGTCTGTAATTAAAGTCAGCGTAGGTACGCTGGCTTTTTTTATTGCGTTCCCTAAAGCTATTGTAGGCTTAATGCCTACAATAGCTTTCTGCTTCGCAGTAGGGAGTTTAGTGAGAATAGTGAGTTTAAGGAATATTTTAGAGAGCGATATATTCAAAGTTCTGCGGGACATCGAGTCCCTTGAACTTTACTTAATCTCTGCTATTAAACCACGTTACCCATTGACAAAAAAAATGAGATAGCGGCAGAAATTCTGCCGCTATCTCGCTAAAATTTTGCAAACAATCCTTAGTAACCAAGTACCTTAGATGATGCATAAGAGATTTTGAGGGCATTTGCACGACGAAGCTCCTGCTTAACATCGGCGATGATACCCATCTTAGTATTTCCATCTGCCTTAAGACAGATAGTCATAGATGCACGGTCAACCTCAGACATCTTATCGCGCTCAGCAGCAGCGAAGTCAAGGATGTCCTTAGTTGTCTTGAACGAATCATTAAGCTGAATCATCGGAGCAGTACCATACTTTGCCTGCATGTGAGGCACAGGTACTCCAATGTGAATATAGCTTACCAGATTCTTCTTCTCAAGCTTCTGCACCTCGGTAGCCTCAGGGAGTCTGTACTTAACCATCAGCTCCTGGTCACGCATAGAGGTAGAGAGCATGAAGAAGAACAAGATGATATAAACCACATCGGGGAGTGAAGTTGTTGCCATAGCAGGGACTTCGCGCTCACCCTTTTTCTTCATTACTGCCATATTACTTACCCATTTTACGCGGCTCAGCCTCTGAGATACTCAAAGGAACAGCCTTGGTTATTACTTTTCTCTCATCTTCAGCAAGGTCGTTAAACTTCTTGCCGAATTTGGTCATCGAGACATCATCACGCACCTCGTTAAACGCGCGTGTAAGCTCGTTCTGTACACGGATATAAACCTGATAATCGGTGTCTCTGGTATTCTGGAGTGAAACCACGCCATTGCTAACAGGGAAGGTCCACTTCGAGCCATCTGGCATATCGAAGGTCTTATCCTCCTTCTCAGGCAGGTTTGCATCGTCGTAAGGATTAAGGATGAACTCCTTAGTCTTATCCTTAAGCAGACGAAGATCCATTACCTGACCACCCGCCATAATCTGACCACTACCCGATACGAAAACAAGGAAGAGGTTACGCTCTTTAACCTTAATATCCTCCTGCTTTACATTTGGGTCTGGCATAGGCGGAAGCACACGCACAATACCAGTATCAACATCCATTGTGGAAACCACAAGGAAGAAGATAAGCACAGTAAAGGCAATATCCGCTTGTGACGAGGCGTTGATTTCAGGTATTTTCTTACTTTTTGCCATAAAAATTACCCTTCTTATTTAACAAGGTTGCGAACCTCAACAAAAGCTGTTACAAGGATTGAGGCAGCAGCTACAACATAGGTAACAAGAATACCCACCTCGGAGATAACAAGTTCAAATGGGTCATCAAATACACCACCTGCTGAGTTAGGGATTACAAGACCGTCGTGACCGAGGGCAATAAAGAGTGCAGCACCCACAACCACAACAACAAGTACCAACGCAAGCAATGTATTCTTAAGACCTGCAGGGTTTGTAATCATGCCTTTGATAGCTGCCCACAGGACACTTACCATTGCCCCAACGAGCAAAGCATAACCCCACACAAGATTCCAGCTGATGGCAACCTCTGCTCCGCCAGATACAACTGCCCAGCCAACCATGGCTGCAGTGCCTGCGAAGAGGAGTCCCAACAGTATGTTTAAGAATTTTTTCATAATTTCGTTTTATGTACGATTATTGTTTGGTCTAATTATTTCTTGTAAACGGTAAGGATATCCATCAAAGTGATAGAAGCATCCTCCATCTCGTTTACCATGGTGTCAATCTTAACGATTACATAGTTGTAGAACACCTGAAGCACCATTGCAGCAATCAGACCAAGGAGAGTTGTAAGCAGCGCAACCTTCATACCACCTGCTACGAGTGCTGGGCTGATATCACCTGCTGCCTGGATAGAGTCAAATGACTGTACCAGACCTACTACAGTACCCAAGAATCCGAGTGATGGAGAGAGTGAGATAAACAAAGACAACCAACCAAGACCGCTCTCAAGCTGACCTGTCTGAACTGAGCCATAAGAAACAACTGCCTTCTCAACAGCATCAAGACCCTGATCGTAACGGTCAAGACCCTGCCAGTAGATAGAAGCGATAGGACCCTTAGTGTCACGGCAAACAGCCTTAGCAGCCTCAATACCACCCTCGTTCAGAGCCTTCTCTACAGAAGCGATGAACTTCTTAGTGTTGATAGTAGAAAGACCAAGGAAGAGGATACGCTCGATAGCGATAGCAAGACCGAGAACAAGCACGATCAGAATTGGAAGCATCCATCCCCAACCACCTTCGAGGAACTTCTGCATCAAAACATAGTGCAAAGAGTCACCTGCGATCTGTACCTCATGGTCAACAGCCTCCTCTGCAACCTCTGCAGGAGCAGCAGCCTCAGCGTTCTCTACGGTTACCTCTTCAGCAGGAGCAGCTGTAGCAGCGTCCTGTGCGATTGCAGTGCTGAAAGACAAAGCAGCAACTGCCAAAACCAAAAATAATTTTTTCATAGTTGTTTTTAATAAGTTAAAAAATTTGAATTGTTTTTACTTAAAATTTTTCTCTCTATTAGTGTTTTTAGTTGTTTTTCTCCTCCAAAAGGGGTTTTTGACCATCCGCAAAATTTCACGACTTTGCGCATACAACCATCTAACAATCAGACCGTTGTAGCGACAAAACCGTCTTTTTGGCGGTTAAAAATGTCCCTTATCAGTCCCAAATATATAAAATATTTTTTGTTTGTGCAAAAGTCTAACGATTAAATTCTCCACTTTTTGAGTTTAGCATCGCCTCAGCGACCTCTGTTTTTTGCGAACAATTGCCAAGGACAAGCATCAATTTTGTTACTGCCGCCTCTGTTGTCATATTGTATCCGCTGATAACTCCTGCGTTCTGAAGTTTGACACCTGTTTGGTATAGCTCCATTGCCACACTGCCACCGACGCACTGTGTAACATTTACCACAGTAACCCCTTTATCAACAACCCCTGCAATAGTATCTATAAACCAATCCGAGGTTGGCGCATTGCCCGTTCCGAAGGTCTCAAGCACAACGCCCCTAAGCCCCTCAACAGATAGCAGAGCCTTAAGCGTGGTCTGGGAGATGCCTGGGAAGAGCTTTAGTATGACAACATTGTTGTCAAAACCGTCAGTTACATGCAGCGGCTGAGGCGAAAACTCCCCCTCAAACCACCCCTGTTCGTAGTGGATATAGGCGGTGTTGTAGGTTATATTTACCCCCACCTCGGCAAGTGGTGGATAGTTTCTTGAGTCAAAGGCATTGAGAGCCTCTGCCGAGAGTTTCGAGGTACGATTTGCCCTAAAAAGCCTATTCTGGAAGTACAAGCACACCTCTGGCACCATCGGGTATCCGTTGCGCTGCGCCGAGGCAATCTCTATTGCCGTGATAAGGTTTTCTCTGCCATCAGTGCGCATTATACCCATAGGTATCTGACTTCCCGTAAAGACCACCGGTTTGGCGAGGTTGTCAAGCATAAAACTGAGTGCCGAAGCGGTGTAAGACATAGTATCGGTGCCATGAAGAACGACAAAGCCGTCGTACTTAAAGTAGTTGCTCTGTATAGTCTTGGCAAGCTCTGTCCAGAGGGCAGGAGTCACATTTGAGGAGTCTATCGGGGTCATCTTGCAGACATCAATACCTACATTAAGGTGGCGTACCGATGGAAATTCGCGCTCAATAGAGTTGAAATCAAAAGGGATAAGAGTTCCGTTCTCATCTCTCTGCATACCGATAGTACCTCCGGTATAAATAATCAAAATAGAAGGTTTTCTGCTCATAGGTCAAACATCCTTTCTGTATTTTGTGTTGTATAATTTGCAACTATCTGATAATCAACATTTTTAATCTCGGCTACTTTTGCGCATATATGCTTTACATAGCTCGATTCGTTGCGCTCTCCGCGGTGCGGCACAGGTGTCAAATATGGGCAGTCGGTCTCAAGGACAATATCCTCCAAATCCATCGACTGTAGCGTATGCGCCAGCTGGCTCTTCTTAAATGTTACCACACCACCGATACCGAAGAGAAAATCGCCACACTTTTTTAGTCTCTGGTAGCTCTCCACACCATCCGAGTAGGCGTGCAACACACCCCTCAGACCGCGACCTGCGTACTGCTCCAAAATAGTACACATCTCCGCCCATGCGTTGCGAGTGTGAACTACAATAGGCAGATTATGCCGTAGTGCCATCTCAATCTGGCACTTGAAAGCCTCAATTTGCTCAGCTTTATACTCCTCGCTCCAATAGAAGTCAAGACCTATCTCGCCCACGCCAACAAACCTATCAATACCCTGCGGTGGGTGTTGTAGGTAGTGTTCAACAACCTCCAAATCCTCCCTCCAACGGGGATTTTCATTGACCGAAGTGGGATGAAGACCCATCATCGGGCGCACCATATCTGCATGACTCTTTGCAAGGTCAAACATCCGCTGGTAACTCTGGCTATCTATAGCAGGAAGCAGCAGCATCTTAACCCCAGAGTCTATGCAACGCTGCAAAGCCTCTGCGCGGTCTGAGTCAAACTCTGGCTCGTATATATGTGAGTGCGTATCTATTAGCATATATTCTCTAATCCAAGGTATTCTACAATATCTTTGTTTGAGCATAACATCTGCGCCATACCTGTAGCAATCATACGGTTTGTGCCCTGCGATAGCGGGTCTGTAGTGCGCCCAGGCACAGCCAGCACCGTTCTGCCATACCCATCTGCCGCCTGCGCAACGGGGTGTATTTTGCAACTCTCGACAATCACTACAGCATCGCTTATGCCCGCCAAAATAGAGTGGTGCATACCCCGTCTATCCTCGCTCTGCGCCGCCATAGCTCCAACGCCACTAATAACCGCTCCGCCAGCGTCAATAATCTCACCACTAAGCGTCTGCATGCTCTGCGGAGCTATCTGTGTCAGCGGGCAGTTTGTCACGCCCACCACACGCAGACCATTGTGCAGTGCCGACCTGATAATGGTGGAGTCAGTACCCTCCTCCATGGTTGATGCAATGATGCACTCAGGCGCAACACTTGCAATATGCTCAATAGAGTGCCAGATGTTCTGCTCGCCATAATTGGTCGCTCCACGCTCTCCCGCAAAAGCAACGATAGTCGAATAGTGCAAAAGCGACGGGTTGCCTACCATATATATAATATAAGGGTGCGTCTGGACAAATAGCAACCGCTCTGGGTAGAGGTCATCTGTCGCCGCCAAAGGTGTTATACCATGCTTCTGACAGAGGCTAAGCTCCCGCTTGGCAATCTCAAAGCTCGACTTGCTAACTATACTCGCGGCAATATCCGCCCTAAGCTCTGCCTCTCCAATCAACTCCTCCTTAGTGGCAGCAAAAACAGCAGCACTATCTCCGAAAACTTCCGCAAGATGTGTAGCACCACGCCACCCTAAACCATGCACATAAGAGAGTGCAATATCTTCAATTTTCATCGCTAAAATAGCCGAAAAATATAAATTTTTCAAAAAAATCTCCGTAAAGATACGATTTTTTTTGGTTTTAACACAAAAACGCACTATATTTGCACACCCAAACGGATAAAACCGTTCAAAATGGTCTGATGGCCGAGTGGCTAGGCAGAGGTCTGCAAAACCTCGTACAGCGGTTCGAATCCGCTTCAGACCTCCAGAGGCTGACTAAAAAGTCCGCAAGGATGTATTAGTCAGCCTTTTTTATGTTTGA
>CAZIPR010000035.1:0-20670 GCA_964541245.1 uncultured Alistipes sp. | reverse complement strand
CACAATGCGGTTGAAAATCTCCATAAACATAGACCTAAGAAGAGCGAGCATTATCTCATATCGGCAGATATTGTCGTGGTCGGCGAGCTTTCGGCTGAGCATCTTGAGATACTCCATACGGTTTGAATACTCGTCGTTATCGGCAAGGTTGTAGATAGGATGGTCTGTTATATGGCGGAAAAACGATGATGGAAAGTTGTATGTCGCCTCGTCAAGCGGCTGCGGGGTGTAGCTGACCCACGAACAGCTAAAATCGGCAGTCGGATTGCTTAGGGTGTATATGTCGCCAGGGAAGAGTATTATAATATCCCTTGTGCTGACACGATACTTTGTGTGAAAATACTCAAAATCAACACCTCCGCCGTGGCAGATAAGAATATACCCGCTGCGAGTCTCAGCTGTGGGTAGCAGCGGAGAGATTCCCCGCTCGTAGAGTCCGACACCTATGCCATTATTCTCTCTACCAGCAAAGGGAACATCCATTAACTCCTTTTTGATATTCAATATTTCCATATATAATTCCTATTTTGATAACAAAGGTAGTGATTATTCCGAAATTTTGAAAATATAACTCGAAAAAATGTTATTACTCTTTTTGAACATTTTTAAGACCTTTGCAGTGAATTTTAGGTTAATTAACAAATTATGAAGAAGATTTTGTTTTTCAAGAGTGGAGCTTTGGCTCTCGCTCTTTTTGTGCTGTGTGGTTGTGCAGAGACAGCTCCACAGCAGTCGCAAGGGCAGGTTTATGCCACACAGATTGTCGAAAAAGGTAGTGTGAGTATTGAGCGCAAATACTCAGCTGCAATTCGTGGTCGTCAGGATATTGACATCTTCCCACAGGTTGCAGGAACTATTACCAAGGTTTGTGTTACCGAGGGTCAGAGGGTTGCAGAGGGTCAGTCGCTCTTTGTGATTGACCAAGTGCCATATCAGGCGGCAAAGCAGATGGCAGATGCAAATGTAGAGGCTGCTCAGGCTGCCGTTGCCACAGCAAAACTTGTTGCAGAGAGCAAGCAGAAACTCTTTGACCGTGGCGTTGTATCGGACTTTGAGTTGCAGACTGCAAAAAATACATACGCAACAGCTAAGGCACAGCTTGCACAGGCTTTGGCAGCGCAAGTAAGTGCAGACAATAACCTATCATATACCCTTGTTAAGAGCCCAGCATCGGGAGTGGTTGGAACTATCCCGTTCCGCGTGGGAACACTTGTCTCTCCACAGATACCAACTCCGCTGACAACCGTTTCGGACAACTCTACAATGTATGTCTATTTCTCTATGGGCGAGAATGCACTGCTCGACCTTATTTTGCAGCATGGTACAATGGATAGCGCGCTCAAGGCAATGCCAGAGGTGTCACTTGTTCTGGGAAATGGTAAGATGTATGAGCATAAGGGCAAAATTGAGTCTGTAAGTGGTGTAATCAACACCTCTACAGGTACTGCCTCTGTGCGCGCAGTCTTCCCTAATGGCGGCAGACTGCTCCATAGTGGCGCGTCAGGAACAATTGTCATGCCTCAGCATTATACAGATTGTATTGTTGTGCCAAAGACGGCAACTTTTGAGATTCAGGACCAGGTTTATATATATAAGGTAGAGGATGGCATTGCAAAATCTACAAGAATCACAGTTGCCCCTATAAGCACAGTGGAAGAGTATGTTGTTCTCTCTGGTCTTGAGGCAGGAGAGAAGATTCTTGCAGAGGGTGTAGCCTTTGTTCATAATGGAGATAAAGTAGAGTAGAGGTATGGACTATCAGAAGATTATCCGCCGACCCGTCTTTGCGGTTATGTCGGCTGTGGCGATTGTCTTTTTGGGACTTATCTCACTTGTCAATCTGCCTATGGAGCAGTATCCGAATATTGCTCCGCCAACAGTTATGGTCTCTACAACCTATCCAGGTGCAAGTGCTGAGGCTATACAGAAGAGTGTTATCGCACCGCTTGAGCAATCTATCAACGGTGTTGAGAATATGACCTACATGACCTCAAGTGCCGCCAATAATGGTAGCGTTGAGATTATGATATACTTCCGCCAGGGCACAGACCCAGATATGGCGGCTGTCAATGTGCAAAACCGTGTGGCTAAGGCAACCTCGCTGCTGCCAGCCGAGGTTATACAGTTTGGTGTAAGTACAATCAAGCGACAGCCGAGTATGTTGCAGATTTTCTGCGTCTATTCGCCTGGAAATGTCTATGACGAGGAGTTTGTGGCAAACTACACCAAAATCAACCTACAGCCAGAGCTGCTGCGTATCAAGGGTGTTGGAGATATTGTCTCTTTTGGTGCAGAGTATAGTATGCGACTATGGCTCAAGCCCGATGTTATGGCGCAGTATGGGCTTGTTCCAGCCGATATTAACGCGGTGCTCGCCGAGCAGAATATTGAGGCTGCAACGGGCTCACTTGGAGAGAACTCTTCTCAGCCGTTCAAATATACAATGAAGTATAGCGGTCGTCTTGAGAGGGTTGAGCAGTTTGAGAATATCGTTATTGCCTCTACTCCAACAGGCGAGGTGCTTAGACTCAAAGATGTTGCAACAGTTGAGCTTGGCGCGCTGAACTATGAGTTTACTGAGACCATGAACGGCTGTGCAGGTACAACCTGTATGGTCTTCCAGACCGCTGGCTCAAATGCTGTTGAGATTATCGGAGAGGTAAATGCTTTCCTTGAGAAGGCAAAGCGCGATATGCCAGAGGGACTTGATATTCAGGTAATGTTCTCTACAAACGACTTCCTCTTTGCCTCTATTGAAAATGTTATCTGGACACTTATTATAGCCATTATCCTTGTAACACTTGTTGTATTCTTCTTCTTGCAAGATTATAGGGCAACACTTATCCCTGTACTCTCAACCCTTGTCTCTCTTGTGGGTACATTTGCCTTTATCTCGGTTATGGGGTGGAGTATCAACCTGCTTACACTCTTTGCCCTTGTGCTTGTTATCGGTACGGTGGTGGATAACTCCATTGTCATTGTTGAGGCGGTGCAGAGTAAGTTTGATATGGGCTATAAGTCGCCAATGCTTGCAACACGCGACGGTATGAAAGATGTTACAGCGGCAGTCTTGAGCTGTACCCTTGTCTTTATGGCTGTATTTATCCCTGTGTCGTTTATGAGCGGTACAACAGGTACTTTCTACACACAGTTTGGTATTACAATGGCTGTATCGGTGGGTATCTCGGCACTCAACTCGCTTACAATGTGTCCTGCACTGTGCGCAATACTTATGCGACCTGTAGAGAGTGAGGAGGGCAAGACTACAATGCTCGACCGTGTAAGAAAGTTCTATGCCGTGAGCTTTGGTGCAACACTTAAACACTATATCGGAGGCGTTAAGTGGTTTATCAACCACAAGGTTATCACTGTCTTGAGCGTTGTTGTATCTGTTGTGGCACTTGCTTGGCTGATGAAGACCACCCCAACAGGTCTTGTGCCTGATGAGGATTTGGGAACAATGTTTGTCGATGTTGCAGCCGCCCCAGGAGCCTCTCTTGAGCAGACCAAGGAGGTGCTTGCACAGGTGGAGGATATACTGAATACTATTCCAGAGGTTACAAACTACTCTAAGACAGGTGGTTACAGTATGATTTCTGGTGTGGGTACTTCATACGGTATGTTTGTGGTAAAGTTTAAGCCATGGGCAGAGCGAACAGACGCAGATTCACACTCTAAGGCTATTATTGGTCGCTTTATGGGTGCTGTTCAGTCTATCAAAAACGCCAAGATTTTTGCCTTTGCTCCGCCAATGATTACAGGTTACGGAAACTCAAACGGTTTTGAGATGCATATCCAGGATAAGACAGGCGGCGATATTGCCAACCTTGAGCAGGTAACCTCTCGTTTTATCGGGGCACTCAATGCTCGACCAGAGATAGCAATGGCATACAGCACCTTCTCTTCAAACTATCCGCAGTATAGAGTGGATGTTGATGCAGCAAAGTGTAAGAGGGCAGGCATCTCGCCACGCGATGTATTGGGCACAATAGGTGGCTACTATGGTGGCGTGTATGCATCGCAGTTTAACCGTTTTACTAAGGTCTATTATGTTGTAACTCAGGCAGCACCAGAGTATAGAGAGGATAGAGCCTCGTTAGATAACATCTACCTACGCACCCCACAGGGTATGGCTCCTGTATCACAGTTTGCAACCCTTACAAAGGAGTATGGAACAGAGACCCTCTCTCGATTTAACCTCTACAACAGCATCCTTGTCTCAGGCTCTGCCGCAGCAGATTACTCTTCGGGTGATGCTATTGAGGCTATTGCTCAAGTTGCCGAGCAGACCCTGCCACGCGGCTATGGATACGAGTTTTCGGGTATGACACGCGAGGAGGCACAGAGTTCAGATAACACAATCTTTATCTTTGCCGTTATCATTGTCCTTGTCTATATCATCCTTGCCTCACTCTATGAGAGTCTGTTTATCCCATTTGCTGTGCTGCTCTCTGTGCCATTTGGTCTTGCAGGTAGCTTCTTGTTTGCCAAGATTTTCGGGCTTGAGAACAATATCTACCTACAGACAGGTCTTATTATGCTTATCGGACTGCTTGCCAAGACTGCAATCCTTATCACGCAGTATGCAAGTGAGGGTCGTCGCTGCGGCATGAGCATCGAAGAGGCGGCATTTACAGCAGCAAAAGAGCGTCTGCGTCCAATTTTGATGACCGCGCTGACAATGGTCTTTGGTATGCTGCCAATGATGTTCTCAACAGGTGTAGGTGCAAACGGAAACCGCTCTTTGGGTACAGGTACTGTGGGTGGTATGCTTATAGGTACTCTGGCACTGCTCTTTGTTGTCCCTGTGCTGTTTGTACTCTTCCAACACCTTCAAGAGTTCTTCAAAAAGCCAGAACTTAAGCGACCAGACGAGGCTCGCAGAACAGAAATAAATGAGTTAAGAAATAATAGATAGTATGAGGAAGATAATTATTGCCGCCATGGTGCTTTTATTTAGTAGTTGCGGCATATACACCAAATATACCCGTCCGACAGATGTTCAGAGCCTCTCTGAAGATATCTATCGCGGGGCTGCACTTCAGCAGGCTGATAGCCTTAACAATCTTGCAAACCTCAGTTGGCGCGAGTTCTTCCAAGACCCATGCTTGCAGAGGCTTATAGATTCGGCTCTTGTAAATAACACCGACCTTAGAGTTGCTCGTCTGAGGGTTGCCGAGGCTGAGGCGGCATTTAAGAGCGCAAAGCTCGCCTATATCCCAACTTTCGGCTTTGCTCCAAATGGTGCTGTGAGTAGCTTTGATGGCTCAAAGGGCGTCTATGCCTACTCTGTGCCTATCACAGCAAGCTGGCAGATTGATGCTTTTGGTAGCGTGACAAACGCTAAACGCCGTGCAAAGGCAGCCTTAGAGGGTAGTGAGGCGTACTCTCGCGCTGTGACTGCTCAGATTGTATCGGCTGTGGCAAATAGCTACTATACACTGCTTATGCTCGACTCTCAGCTCGATATCGCCCGCAGAACAGCAGATAGCTGGCGCGAAAATGTTGAGACCATGCGACTGCTCAAAGATGCAGGTATGGGCAACGAGGCATCGGTTAGACAGATGGAGGCAAACTACTACTCCGTCTCAACTATGGTGCGCGACTTTGAGGAGCAGGTGTTTGTCGTCGAAAACTCTATCTCAATACTCCTCGCACAGAGCCCAAGAGCTATTGAGCGCACAAAACTCTCAGAGCAGAAGATGCCCGAAACACTCTACACAGGTGTCCCTGTAGCACTTCTCTCCAATAGACCAGATATTCAAGCCGCTGAGAGTGCCCTGATGCAGGCGTTTTATACAGTGGGAGCATCCCGCGCAGCACTCTACCCAGCAATAAACCTCTCTGGTAGCTTAGGCTGGACAAATAGCGTCGGCTCGGCAATCATAAATCCTGGCTCACTGCTCGCAAGTGCCGCAGCATCACTCTTTGAGCCTATATTCCAGGGCGGACAGCTCCGCGCACGACTTAAGATTGCAAAACTACAGGCTCAGGAGGCTGCACTACAGTTTAAGCAGGCAATTCTCAATGCAGGCAATGAGGTCAATACATCCCTCGAACAGTGTGTGACAGCTAAAGAGAAATCTACCCTTATAACCTCCCAAGTTGAGGCTCTTAAGGCTGCTGCAGAGAGTACAGAACTGCTTATGCAACACGGCTCAGCAACATACCTTGAGGTGCTCGTTGCCCGCCAAGCACTCCTCGGCGCAGAACTAAGCCAAGCCCAAAACCACCTCGCCGAAATCCAAGGCGTCATCAACCTCTACATCTCCCTCGGCGGCGGCTACAAGTAGCCCCTAAGTACCGTCCCTTTTCTGAAGAAAAGTGACCCAAAAGACTTTCGGCAAAACTGCGTTTTGCTAGTGGCTGACGCGGATTTAGGATAGCCCAAAGGCTATACGACAAAAAATAGAGTCCTTTTCGCTTTCAAGTAAACTTGAGCGAAGGACTCTATTTTTCATCGTATCATCTTCGATGGCGTTCCCTAAATCCGAAAACAGCGAAACTTAGTCTGTTCCGTTAGCGCGCAGACCCCTACTAAACCGCGCAATACTGCCGCTATCACGACAAATTGTAAGTTATGTGAAAAAATCTGCTCTAAATTGGTAGGAAATTGTGTAAAAATGTTAACTTTGCAATGATAAAAGTTAAAAAGTGTAACCTATGGTGGGCTTTTGTGCTTATAAAATGCTGATTATCAAATAAGTATAATTAAATAAATTGTTTTTGTTATGTACGGAGATTTCAAAGAGTATTTGGAGCAGGAGCTTAAGGCGATTGCTGATGCCGGTCTTTACAAGACCGAGCGAGTGATTTGTTCCCCACAGCGTGCAGAGATTGAGGTGGCTGGTAAGCCTTGTCTTAACTTCTGTGCTAACAACTATTTAGGTCTATCTGACAATCCGCGTCTTATTGAGGCGGCAAAGAGAGCTATGGATGCTCGTGGTTACGGTATGTCATCTGTTCGTTTTATCTGTGGCTGTCAGGATATGCACAAAGAGCTTGAGAAGGCTATTGCCGACTACTTTGGCACAGAGGATACAATCCTCTATGCGGCATGTTTTGATGCAAATGGTGGTGTTTTTGAGCCGCTATTTACAGAGCAGGATGCGATTATATCTGACTCGCTCAACCACGCATCAATTATTGACGGAGTGCGTCTGTGCAAGGCTGTACGCTACCGTTATGCCAATGCCGACATGGAGTCTCTTGAGGATTGTCTAAAGCGTGCGCAGGCACAGCGTTTCAGGATTATCTGCACAGACGGTGTCTTCTCAATGGATGGCAACGCTGCTCCGCTTGACAAAATTTGCGAGCTTGCAAAGCAGTACAACGCCCTTGTAATGGTTGACGAGTGCCACTCAGCAGGTGTTCTGGGTGCTACAGGTCGCGGTATTACAGAGCTTTACAATCTGCGCGGCGAGGTAGATATTATCACAGGTACTCTTGGTAAGGCGTTTGGTGGTGCTGTAGGTGGCTTTACAACAGGTCGTAAGGAGATTATTGATATGCTCCGTCAGCGTTCACGCCCTTATCTGTTCTCAAACTCTCTGCCACCAGCAGTAGTAGGCGCGGGTATTGAGCTGTTCAAGATGCTCGAAGAGAGCAATGAGCACCATGACCGTCTGGTTGCAAATGTTGAGTATTTCCGCAGCAAGATGATTGCGGCAGGTTTTGATATCAAGCCTACAGACTCTGCAATCTGTGCTGTTATGCTCTACGATGCAAAGCTCTCTCAGGATTTTGCCGCAGCACTTCAGCAGCGTGGTGTATTTGTAACAGGTTTCTACTACCCTGTTGTTCCAAAGGGTTTGGCACGCATCCGTGTACAGGTTTCGGCTGGTCACACCACAGAGCAGTTGCAGCGTTGTGTTGACGCCTTTGTTGAGGTAGGTAAGGAGTTAAATGTACTAAAGTAGCAAACAAAAATAGGTTAGATAATGAACAGCAAGGTAGCTTTGGATGCAACTGACCGTAAAATCTTGAGATTTTTGGTCAAGAATGCACGCATGCCATACCTTGAGATTGCCCGCGAGTGTGGCATCTCAGGTGCGGCGATACATCAGCGCATAAAGAAGTTAGAGGACTCTGGTGTTATTCTGGGCAGTCGCATGATGGTAAACCCTAAGATGCTCGGCTTTGATGTCTGTGCCTTTATCAGCATCAGAATCCAGGACCCGATTATGAGTGCGGCTGTGGCAGAGAAGATGAAGAGCATACCAGAGGTTGTTGAGTTCCACTTTATCACAGGAACATACAACGCAATGCTTAAACTCTACTGCATTGATAATGACCACCTTATGCGCACAATCTTCGACGGAATTTTGCGCGTTCAGGGCGTCTCAACAACCCAGACATATATCTCACTGAGTGAGGCTTTCCAGCGCGAGCCACATATTGAGTACCTCGATAAACTTGCGCACAGATGATACGCCTGACCAAAGAGTTTACATTTGAGTCGGCGCACGCACTGTGGGGCTACGACGGTAAGTGCCGTGAGATACACGGGCACTCATACCGTCTATTTGTGACTGTCAAGGGCGAGCAATCAACAGACTATAACGACCCAAAACTCGGTATGGTTATGGACTTTGGAGTGCTAAAAAGCATTGTAAACGAGCAGATTATCTCTCGCCTTGACCACTCTTTTGTAATGCGCAACACAGCTGAAGCACTATCGCTTGCAGAGAGTATGAAGGGGCAGTTTACAAATGTTGTTGTGGTCGATTATCAGCCTACATGCGAAAATATGCTCCTTGACTTCGCCACCCGCCTTAAGGCGGCTCTGCCAGAGGGTATTACACTGCACTCGCTTAGGCTGCATGAGACAGCTACATCATACGCTGAGTGGTACGCTGAGGATAATATGTAAAGTTATATGAAAAAACTCTTCCTTATAGACGCTTATGCGTTGATATTCAAATACTACTACGCTTTTATGGGTCGTCCGATGAGAAATCGTGCGGGCATGAATACCTCTATTGTCTTTGGTTTTACAAAGTTTCTAAGGGATATTCAGAAGCGCGAGAAGCCCGACCTGCTTGGTGTGGCGTTTGACCCTGCGGGGGGCTCGTTTCGCAAGGAACTATTCCCTGAGTACAAGGCAAATCGCCCCGCTACGCCAGAGGATATTATAGTCTCTGTGCCCTATGTAAAGCGTATAGTTGAGGCTATGTGCATCCCAATTCTTGAGGTTGAGGGTTACGAGGCAGACGATGTTATCGGAACACTCGCCTTCAAGGGTGCTGCGGCAGGCTACGATGTCTATATGGTTACACCGGATAAGGACTACGGTCAGCTTGTGGGCGAAAATCGCAAGATTTACAAGCAGAAGGGGGATAGTGTAGAGATTATCGACAGCGCGGCTATAAAGGAGAAGTATGGCATTGATGACCCTATACTTGTCAGAGATATACTTGCCCTCTGGGGCGATGCGTCGGATAATATTCCAGGCGTTGCGGGTATTGGCGAGAAGGGTGCAAGCAAACTTGTTCAGAAGTGGGGCGATATAGAGAGCATTATCGCCAACACAGATGCCATAGGTGGCAAGGCGGCGGCAAATATTGCAGCCTCAACAGAGCAGCTAAGGCTCTCAAAGGTGCTGACAACAATCTGCCTTGATGTGCCTATTGAGTTTAACGAGGCAGACCTTACAGTCTGCTGTCCTAAGATAGATGCGCTCAAATCGCTCTTCACAGAGCTTGATTTCAGGGCGTTTTTGAACGATATTCAGAATATGGCTCCTGCGGAGGATACCTCCGTGCCACGCCAGGCGGAGCAGACCCAGCTTGCCAATATGGCGCGCGTAAAGTCTGGGGAGGCAAAACGCAAGGCTTTAGAGGGGCAGGGAACACTATTCGACCTATTCAACAATCCTACTGTTGTTGAGCAAGTCCCAGCAGAGGGGGAGTCGCAATTTGCCACTATAGCCAACACTGCACATACATACACCACTGTACAGTCGGCTACTGAATTGCAAGGCGTTGTGGCAGAGTGTAAAGGGTGCAGCACGCTATGTTTTGACCTTGAGACCTCTGGGTTTGATATTTTTGGCAGCAGGATAGTTGGTCTCTCGCTTGCCATAGAGCCTCACAAGGCGTGGTATATACCATTTACCATAGGCAGCGACCGGAACAGAACAGAGAGCGAATATGCAACACTGCTAAAGCCGCTCTTTGAGTGCCCAAACTCTATCAAGGTGGGGCAGAATATGAAGTTTGACATACTCTTCCTCAAGACTTTAGGCATAGAGGTCAAGGGTCTTAAGTGCGACACAATGCTATTGCACTACCTCTTAGACCCAGAGGCGCGCCACAATATGAACGCCCTCTCTGAGAGGTATTTAGGCGACTCGCCAATAGCTATTGAGAGCCTTATTGGCAGGGGCGCACAGCAGATTACAATGGATATGGTTGCCGTTGAGCGCGTTGCGGAGTATGCGGCAGAGGATGCCGATGTTACACTGCAACTCTACAACCACCTGCGACCTTTGGTAGAGAAAGAGGGTCTGTGGGAGCTTTACTGCACAATTGAGGAGCCGATGATTGATGTGCTTGCAGATATGGAGTTTACGGGCGTGAAGATTGACTCTTCGCTGCTCAAAGAGTATTCTGTAAAGCTCTCGGTTGAGCTTACATCCCTTGAATCAAAGATTCGCACTATGGCTGACGAGCCAAATCTTAATGTTAACTCAGGCAGGCAGTTGGGCGATGTACTCTTCTCTAAGATGAGGATTGTAGAGAAGCCTAAGATGACAAAAACAGGTCAGTTCTGCACCGACGAGGAGTATCTTAAGGGCTTTGCAGACGAGCATGAGATTGTAAGGGTTATACTTGAGTACCGCGGTGTAAAGAAGCTGCTCTCAACCTATATAGATGCTCTGCCGCTGCTTGTAAACCCTGTCACAGGGCGTATTCACACCTCTTATAATCAAGCGGTTACAGCAACAGGCAGACTCTCGTCTTCCAACCCTAACTTGCAGAATATTCCTATCAGGGATGCCATTGGCAGACCTATCCGCGAGGCGTTTATACCTTCGTCGCCAGATAGGTTGCTGCTCTCGGCAGACTACTCGCAGGTTGAGCTTCGTCTTATGGCGCATCTTAGCGGGGATAGTTCACTCTGCGCTGCATTTACAAATGGTGAGGATATTCACGCTGCCACAGCGGCAAAGATTTTTGGCAAGCAGACCTCTGAGGTTACAGCCGAGGAGCGTAGGCGGGCAAAAACGGCAAACTTTGGCATTATATACGGCATCTCGGCATTTGGTCTTGCACAGCGTCTTGATATTCCGCGCAGTGAAGCCAAGAGCCTTATTGAGGGCTACTTTGCATCCTATCCAGGGGTTAAGCAGTATATGGAACAGACTATCTCTGATGCGCACCAGACAGGTTGCGTAACAACAATATACTCCCGCCGCAGATACCTTGAGGGTATAGACTCCAAGAACTCAAACACTCGCGCACTTGCCGAGCGAAATGCCATCAACGCCCCAATTCAGGGCAGTGCGGCAGATATTATGAAAAAGGCTATGGTGGGCGTTTGGAGTCGATTTAAGGAGGAGGGTATCCGCTCGAAGATTATCTTGCAGGTACACGACGAAATTGTAATTGACCTTATAGCCTCAGAGAGAGAGGCTGTTGAGCGCATTGTCCGCGAGCAGATGCAGAGTGCAGCATCACTCTTAGTGCCACTTATTGTGGATATAGGCGTGGGCAAAAATTGGCTTGAGGCGCACTAAACCGTTTTTCGAAATCTAAACAAACCTAAATATGAAACGAGTTCTAATAATCTTGGCGGGTATTTGTTTTGCCGCGACCGCTATAGGTCAGACAACAAAAGAGATAGTTCTGAGCAACCCTGAACTCGCGCTGGGCGTATATCGTCTCTATCCGACAGAGTTTGCTGAGCAGGCTGCTGTGCCAAAGGGCTATAAACCCTTCTATATCAGCCACTATGGTCGTCACGGCTCGCGTTATATTCTGCACGACGAGAAGTTTGACAGGGCTTACAATGTCTTTGCAGATGCGGCAGAGTTTGGCAAGCTGACAGAGTATGGCAAGGAGATTTTTGAGCGTCTTAAGAGGGCTAAGAAGGATGCATACGGTCGTCCAGGCGAGTTGTCTCTTGCTGGTCAGGAGCAGCATCGTCAGATTGCACAGCGTATGTACAACAACTACAAGTCTATCTTCAAGAAGTGCGACTTTGTTGATGCCAAGGCGACAATTGTTCCAAGAGTGCTTATCAGTATGACCGCCTTTTGTGATGAGCTGATGCGCCACGACAACACCCTTGATATCCACTATGAGTGTGGCAAGCCGTTCCAGCAGTGGCTCAACCCTTACTACAAGGATAACGACCCACGCCTTGCAGCATATATTGACCTCTATCGTTACAACGCAAATAGCCAGTGGGTCAAGGATTTAAGAGAGTATCGTCGCAAAAATGTCGATATAACTCGCCTTTTGGAGTCACTCTTCAAGAAAGACTATGTAAAGAGCATGCCTTTCCCACATGAGTTTGTATTCTACCTCTTCAAGACCGCAACTTCGCTGCCTGGCACACCTACAGAGGAGTCAATTCTTGATGTATTTACAAAGGAGGAGCTATATGAGCAGTGGCGATATGTAAATGCAATCTTCTACCACGAGAAGGGTCCTTCAGGCATTATGGATGCCTTTTTGGATGGCGTTTCAACTCCGCTCCTTGAGAAATTTATTGAGGATGCCGAGGAGAAAGTGGCTGCTGGAAAGCCTGCTGTAACCCTCAGATTTGGTCACGACGGCAATATTATGGGTCTGCTAAATACAATGCGCGTACCTGGCTGGAGCAAGAAAGTTGATACTTATGACGAGATTGAGGAGGTTTGGCAGGACTTTAATATTCCTATGGGCTGTAACCTCCAGTGGATTTTCTACAAAAACAAGGCTGGCGATGTGCTTGTAAAGATGTTGCTCAACGAGGAGGAGATTGCCTTCCCTTTCAAGAGCGATATGGCACCTTATTACCGCTGGGAGGATGTTCGCAGCTTCTACCGCGAGCTTATTCCTCAGATGTATGAGAGGGGCTGCTACAACCGTCTTGAGACTCTGCCTGTAAAGGTTAAAAAGAGTAGCCATTAGGGTATATTGCTGATATAGTGTTAGTTAGATATATGTAATAGTAACTAAATAGTATAAGATTATGAGAAAACTTTTTGTTCTTATCGGACTTGTTGGCATCTTTGCCACAGCGGGGGCTAAAACTCCTCCAGAGAACTCTGACGACAGAGTATTTTGTTACCAGATTGAGAAGGCAGTGCGTAAAATTGTCTCAGTGCCTGATATTGATGGCTACATGACCTTAAAGTGCGACTTCCACATGCACACAGTCTTTGCCGACGCTCAGGTATCTCCAACAGGCAGAGTGCGCGAGGCTTGGCAGGACGGTCTTGATGTTATTGCAATGACCGAGCATATTGCCGTTCACAAGAGCCCAGGCATTAAGCTCAAGGATTACAACCTCCCTATCAATCAGGCAGTTAAAGAGGGTAAAAAGTGGGGTCTTATGGTTGTTCCAGGTGTTGAGATTACCCGCACAAAGCCTTTTGGTCACATGAACGCCCTGTTTATCAAAGACCCAAATGTATTTGAGGAGACTCGCTACAAGGTTGACGAAAATGGCAAACTGCTGCGTGACAAAGATGGCAACCGCATCCCTAACCCTACAGAGATGGACGACTTCCGTAAGGCTGAGGAGCAGGGAGCATTTATGATTTGGAACCACCCAGGCTGGCCAGACAAGAAGTGTACTCTCTATCCTCTTCAGAAGCAGCTTATCAAGGAGGGCAGAATTGGTGCTGTAGAGATTTTTAACAGCATTGAGTGGTATCCAAAGGTCTTGGATTGGTTTGACGAGTACAAACTGCCAATGATGGCAAACTCTGATATTCACGAGACCTCAAGATTTGCTTACGGCGACAAAGTACGCCCTATGACCCTTGTTTTTGCTAAGGAATATACCCTTGAGTCACTGCGTGAGGCACTCTTTGCAGGTCGTATGGTGGCATTTTTCGACAACAAACTCGCTGGCGATGCTACTTATATCAAGCAGCTTATCTCTAAGTCACTCAATGTAAGGGTTATTGACGCAAAGAAAGGCGTGCTTGAGGTTACAAATATCTCTGATATTGAGTTCCAGACCATCTTTGGTAGCCACATGAATCCTGTTGTCTTCCACCCTCGTAAGGCTGTTCGTGTAACTGTTCCAAAGGGCACAACACTCGACTTTATAAACTGCTATGCAGGTCGTCAAACAGTGAAAACAGAAATTTGGTAAACTATGCTTAGTATAGCTGAGAGACATAAATATATCCTCGAAAAACTTGAGAAATTCGGCTTTATCCGCATCACAGATGTAGCCGAGGAGCTTGGTGTAACAAAGGTTACAATCCGCAAAGATGTCAAAATCTTGGAAAGCAAAGGTCTGCTCTATAAGGTCCACGGTAGTGCGCGCCTTGCCAACCCACACATCGCAGACCGCGACCTTACAACCAAAAGCTCTCTTAACCGTGAGGCAAAACGCCGTATTGCTGAGCGCGCCGCAGAGATGATTGAAGAGGGAGACTCTATCATGATTTCAGCAGGCTCTACAGCATACGCCCTGGCTGAGGCTATCAGAAATATGACCCCGCCAAAGACTCTCAATGTGGTAACTCCGTTCCTTAAAGTCTCTGCCCTGCTAAACGAGGTGGAGACTATACAGGTCGAGCAGTTGGGCGGTAGAGTCTATAAAAAGTCGTTTGCCACCCGTGGCGAAAACGCCTGCCTGACTCTGGGAGATATGGTCTGCTCAAAGTTCTTTGTCGGCGTGGATGGCTTCGACCCCGACTTCGGAATTACAACCTCAACAATCGAAGAGACACACCTCTCTCGCCGTATGATGGCTGCCGCCTCAAAAACTATCGTTATTGCCGACTCTTCAAAGTTCGGACACCACGGCTTTGGCAGAATTACTGCAATAGACGAGGTTGATGTTATTATTACCGATACCGATATCTCCCCAGAGATGGTGCAAATCATCGAAGAGGCAGGTATCGAACTTATAACAGTATAGACTATGGAGAATAAAATTGAATTTGAAATCGACCAAACCGTGGCTCAGGGTCACTACTCTAACTTCGTGATTATCGCCCACTCGCCAAGCGAGTTTATACTCGACTTCGCCTCCGTGCTCCCAGGAATGCCAAAAGCAAAGGTGGCAAGCCGCATAATCCTTACCCCAGAACACGCAAAACGACTGCTGCACTCACTGCAGGAGAATATCCGAAACTACGAAAATAAGTTCGGAACTGTCAACATCCAACAAACTACCGGCTTCAAACCAACCGGTCAGGCGTAACGGCTGATACAGAACTGCCCGCTTTTTCGAGAAAAAGCTAAGAAGTGGTTTCAACCTCTCTTACTGCGTTCTTTGTGGCGATTTTTAGTTCTTGCCGCACAAACTATTTGCCTAATAGTTGGGACTATTAGTCTGCATAGTTCGCGCAGCAACCTCCTAAAAATCCCTCACAAATAACTTTGCAAGAGAAGTTGAAGCCACTTCAGCGTGCAAAAAGCTTTCGGCAAAACTGCGTTTTGCTAATGGACCGATGCGGATTTAGGATAGCCTGCGGCTATTACGACAAAAAATAGAGTCCTTTTCGCTTTCAAACAAGTTTGAGCGAAGGACTCTATTTTTTGTCGTACCTCCTGCGGAGGCAGTCCCTAAATCCGAGAACAGCTAAACTTAGTCTGTGTCGTTTTACAGGGTATCGGCTTTTACGCGCTGTTATTCTCTGTCATTAAGGGCGTAGCCCGCTGCTATTCACTGTTATCTCTGTTATTAAATCGCACGACCCCTAATACCCTCTAAATCCCCTACTAAATGCGCGCCACTATCACGCTAAAATTTAGAAGCGTTTAAGTATTGCATAAACCTCAAACACAAATCCAGCCACTACAACGATTGGTGCGAGGGTTATGCGGCGGAAAGAGAAGATTGAGTAGTCAAAATTCTCTGGGGTTGAGGGCTCGCCGCCTGACATAAGGACAAAGCCGATAATGATGATTACTGCCCCAAGAGCTATGAGGAGATAGTTTTTCATTGAGAGGGGCATATTATTATCGTTACTATCTTTGATATTATTAAACCACTTTTCCATATTATTAGTATAGGTATATTCTGTTTGACTTCATATTGACAAATTTTGCAACGGTAATCCATGTACAGACCACTGCAACTATTACACCTGAGACAACCATTGCTGCGGCAACAATAGCCAGAAGCTCAATTTGGGCAGATATTCCAAGTTGTGGCAGTGTATGGTCTATGCCGAACATCGCTCCGCCGAGCAGTAGCGTAGCCAGAACTCCTGCAACAAGACCCTGCACGGCACTACGAGCAAGGAAGGGTTTTAGGATAAACCACTTTGTAGCTCCGACGAGTTTCATTGTGTTTATAGCCTCACGATGCGAGAAGATAGAGAGTCGTACGGTGTTGCTCAGCAGCACAAGCGATATTAAGAGCATAGCACCTCCAAAGAGTAGCATGAGCAGCTGCATAATATCAAGCACAGAGTGGACCTGACCGAGTAGCTCCTCTGGATATGAGACATAGGCAACGCCCTCCATACTGCCAAGTTGCTCAACCAAGGCTGTAAGGGCTGCTGTGTCTGAGGCTTCGGCTGTAAGTGTCACATCGAAAGAGTCTGGCAGAGGGTTTGCGCCCAAGATGCCCTCTATATCCACATCAAAGGCTCTGCGGAATTTGCTATCCTCAAGTTTTGCCTCCTTAGAGACAAACTCCACAGACGAGACAAGGCTCTTTGAGGCTATCTGACTCTGTAAAGAGTCGCGCTGCTCCTCTGTAACTCCATCTTTCAGCTCTACGAGCATCACAACGCCCTCTCGCAGGGTGTGAGCAGAGCTAAAGAGCGAATAAATCGTATAGCCTATACCGCCCAGCACAAAGAGTACAAGAGCTATGCTGATGGTCGAAACGGTGTAGGAGCGCAAAATTTTACCTTTCATATCTTTTTCCAAAAATTATTACCAAAACAATTGAAGCCACAACTAAAAGTGAGCAGATAAGTGTTACCGCCTCAACAGCTCCCCAATATGGTGCACGGAAGTACCACTCAACAGTATGCTTACCCGCAGGCAGTTTCATACCTCTTAGTATGTAGTCAGCCCTGACAGCTGTAGCCTTCTCTCCATCCACGGTAACACTCCAGCCCTTGTCGTAGAATATCTCAGAGAAGACGGCAAAGACGCTCTCCTCTGCGCTATACTCATACTTAAGGCGGTTTGGAGCATACTCTGTAAGTCTAATCCACCCCTCAGTTGAGTAGGCATCCTCTTCTGGGGCATCCCCCTCGGCAACCACAGCCGTTGAGGCAAGGTCAACTAAGCCGAGCGACTGAATCTCCTCTGCTGCGCCCCTAACCTCAAGCACTGAATCCACAAACCAAGCTGCTCCAAATTGTGTATCACGCAGAACAACCTCGCCCTCTGGGGAGATTATATATTTTGTGTTGAGCATATCCAAAATACGCTCATGAGGCATTGACTCAGGCAGATAGTAGTCTATAATATCCTGATAGCGACCAAGTTTTGCACCATGGTAACCACCTACTGAGCGGTGGAACATAGATGTTGTTGCATCATTAAACGGAGAGACCGACAGATTTAGTACCCTATAGCCAAGCTCTTTATCGGCAGCAATAGCTTTATTGGCAGCTGTAGCCTCTATTTTAGCCTTGCGAGGCGAGGTAAAGTCGTCATGCGAGAGATACCTAAACGCCACAGGTACCATATCGGCAATAACAAGAGCCGCCAAAGCCCCTACGGCATAGCCTTTTTTCAGCTTTCCAAGAGTGAGCAGCAGCACAATCGCAGCAGCAAGCAGCACAAAGATAAGCGAGCGCAAGCTGTCGCTTGTCATCATCGCCTCACGCTCAGCAGCTACAGCCTCGGCTATAGACCAGCCAATTTGGTCATGCAGACCCTCTTTTATCATATCTTCAGCACCTGCGCCCTTGAAAATCTGCTCAAAACGGTGGCTGACAGCTGTTGCTGTCTTCTCCTCCCCAAAGTCAAAGAGCCAGCCGCCCGCAACAGTGAAGAGCAGCAGAACGCCGCCTGTGGCACCTGCACTCCAAAGCAGTGCTTTACGCAGCCTCTCTCTGCTCTGACCCTTGAAAATCTGCCAGAGGGCAAGTGCAGCAAGCATTGGCACGCTCCACTGCAACACCACAAGAGCCATAGAGACTGTTCTGAACTTATTGTACATTGGCAGGTAGTTGTAGCATAACTTTGTAAACCACATCGCATTGCTACCCCATGAGAGCAGCAGAGCAAAGAGGCTCACAGCTAAAATCCACCAACGGTTTTTATTATCTGCAAGCAGAATACCAAGCAGAGCCAAAAATATAGCCACAGCACCCAAATATGTAGGACCTGCCGTATATGGTTGTGTTCCCCAATATGTTATATCTGTAAAATATGGCACAACATAGCTCTTTGGCACGCCCATAAAGTCAAAGTAGTTCCACTCGTTAAGTGCCTGCTTTAGAGGGGCATCGCGCTCTGTTGAGTAGCCATCAAAGCCGCTCTCGCCACCCATAAAATCTGGGACTATCATTGTCCAGCTCTCAGTAATGCCATAGCTCCACGCCGTTGCATAGCCAAGGTCAAGACCCTCAGACTTCTGATTATCTAAAGCCGCCAAAGCCTCACTGCCTCCGCGGATAGTATCTTTGGAGTGCTGCATGGTGTAGAACAGCGACGAGAAGTTTGCCCCCACGGCAAGCACTGCTGCTGCGGCAAGGATAGCTGTACGAACTCCAAACTCTTTAAGGTGTTTCTCTCGCCAAGCAAAAATTAGGTCGTTAATCCACAGCGCAAGAGCCGCAAGCAGGAAGTAATATGTTATCTGCGGATGGTTTGCGCCAATCTCAAGTGTGGCAAAGAGTGCCGCCAGCGCACCTCCAAGCAGTTTTTTGCTGCGCAGGGTCATATATATCGCGCCCATCATTGCAGGAGCATAGACTGCCGCCCACATCTTTGTTATATGCCCCGCCCCGATAATAAGGAAGAAGTAGGTCGATAGTCCATAAGCCAAACCCGCCACAATACCTATCCAGGGATTTATACCCATCATTACAACCATTACCCACATTGAGAGCATGGCAAAAAATATCAGGCATATCGGCTCGCCCATAGCACCTAAGCACTTATCGGCTACGCTCTTTATAAATTGGGCAGGGTAGCGGATGTTTATAAGGTATGCAGGCATGCCGCCAAACATATTTCCTGTCCACTGAGGGTCCTCTCCCGTAGCGGCGCGGTGGGCGCGGATGTCGCTACTCATACCATCAAACTGCTGTATGTCGTGCATGGCAAGTACGCGACCCTCAAACTGCGGGGCAAAGCATACAGCACAGACAACAAAAAATAGTGCTACAGCAACTAATGCAGGCACGGATTTAGGATATATTCTCTTAAAAAACTCCATTTTCATACTTCACATAGTGTTTCTACTGCCAAAAATACAAAAAAACATTGACAATTCAGGTCTCTTAAACAAAAATTGCTTATCTTTGCTAAAATATAAGACTTTTATGACTACACTTGACGATATTCGCAGACCTATAGCCGACTCACTTGAGGAGTTTGAGAGCTTTGTTCGCAAATCTTTCAACGAGAAAGAGGGTACTCTGCTCGCTGATATGATTGAGTACATCCTCTCCTCACGCGGTAAGGGTTTGCGCCCTACACTTACAATGCTCTCTGCCGCGGCAAACTCTGCAACAGGCAGTTTCGGCAAGAGAACGCTGCTTGCGGCAATGCTTATAGAGATGATTCACACCGCATCGCTTGTTCATGACGATGTTATTGACGAGTCAAACCTCCGCCGTGGTCAGGCTTCTGTCAATGCGCGCTGGCAGTCTAAAAATGCGGTAATTGTGGGCGACTATATACTGGCTCGCAATATGGATATTGGTCTTAAGAGTGGTCAGTTTGACCTGCTATCGCACATTATTGGCAATATGTCAGCACTCTGCGAGGGAGAGATTCTTCAGAGCGAGCATGCTGGTAAGTTGGATACTACAAAGGAGTCATATTTTGATATAATCTACAAAAAGACCGCCTCGCTCTTTGCCTGCTGTGCCTCGGCTGGTGCTATGTCTGTTGGCGCACCGCGCAGAAGGGTTGAGTCTATGCACAAGTTTGGCGAGATGATAGGCATGGCGTTCCAGATTGCCGATGATATTTTAGACTACACCCCAACAGAGAAGACGGGCAAACCCTCTGCTAACGACCTAAGAGAGAGGAAGATAACCCTGCCACTCATAGAGACTCTTGAGAAAGTTGGTCCTGAGAAGAGAGCAGAGATTTTGGCAGAGGTAGAGCTTTGTGCCACCGATGACAGCGCAGTAGAGGCTGTGCGTGCTGAGGTGGAAAAGGCAGGTGGTGTAGAGGCTGCAAAGCAGACTATGAATCGCTTTTTGCAGCGTGCGCTCTCTGAGCTGTCACAGCTTGAAGAGAGTGAGTATAGGCAGTCAATGATAGACCTTTGCACCTTTATTGCTGAGAGGGAGAGATAAACAATCTAATCTACAATATTATGAGTAATCAAAAACAAAGTAGT
>CAZIPR010000034.1:0-20857 GCA_964541245.1 uncultured Alistipes sp. | reverse complement strand
CGGTCGAATCTTCGAGGCTCTTGACTCTCGTACAGATGGTGACTCAGCTTATCTGAACAACCTGATTAACTGTAACGGTACTTCGCTCAATGTAAACAACCCTTACTGGCTTGCTTATGACTACCTCAATACTCAGGTGCGTGACCGTATCTATGGTAATATCCAGGTTAAGTTTGCCATTACAAAGGATTTGGAGTTGATGCTCCGTTCTGGTCTTGATATGTTTAATGACTACCGTACCTCTCGTAAGCCACAGTATGCAACTTCATACGCTCAGGGTTGGTATCGTATTCAGGACATCTTCCGCTATGAGGTAAACAGCGACTTCTTGCTCGCTTACAAGAAACAGTTTAACCGTTTCCATTTGGGTGTTAACTTCGGTGGTAACAACATGGTTTACAACCACAGAAATCAGACACTTACAGCTGAAAAACTCTCAACTCCAAATGTGTTCCAGATCTCTAACTCTGTTGACCGTCCAAAGGTATCGTATGTGCTGACCGAGAAGATGATTAACTCACTCTACGGTATGTTGTCACTCAACTACAACGACACATACTTCCTCGACTTTACAGCTCGTAACGACTGGTCTTCAGCTCTTGCTAAGGGTAACAACTCTTATTTCTATCCATCAGTATCTGCTGCGGTACTCATTGACCAGGCTATCCCAGGTCTGCGTGATACTAAGTGGTTGGATATGCTCAAAGTTCGTGGATCATGGGCAAATGTGGGTAACGATACAGGCGCGTATAGAATTACAGACTACTATACAAACTCTTCTTACTCATCATCTTATGTTCTTCCAGGTAGCTTGAACAACCCTAACCTTAAGCCAGAGAATACTGAGTCTTGGGAGATTGGTATTGAGACCCACATGTTCGGTAAGAGACTCTCACTGGATGTGGCATACTACGACTCAAACACCACAAACCAGATTCTTGCTGTCCCAACAGACCAGATTACAGGTGCTACCTATAAGTATATTAACGCTGGTAAGGTTAACAACCACGGTGTTGAGTTTAGCATCGGTGCAAAGATTATCCAGAAGCGTCACTTCTCTTGGGACTTCAACTTCAACTGGTCTCGCAACTGGAACGAACTTGTTGAGCTTGCTCCTGGCGTAGAACTCTATCAGCTCAATACAAGCTTTACAGCATCTAACAATGTCTTTATCTATGCTTACCCTGGCAAGGAACTTGGTCGTATCTATGGATATGGTTTCCAGCGCGCTCCAGAGGGTGCATACTATATCGACCAGCAGACAGGCGAGACAGTTAACTGTGCAGGTCAGATTATCGTTGATAGCAACGGTTATCCACAGATTGACTCTCAGAACCTTATTGACCTTGGTTCTATCTATCCTGATTGGAAGGGTGGTTTCAGCACAAACTTCCGTTACAAGAACTTGCGTCTGGGTATGAACTTCACTTACCAGTTTGGTGGTAACTGCTACTCACTCACTCACGCAATCCTTGCATCTTCAGGTAAGACTAAGGATACTCTCTACGGTCGTTACGACGGTCTTGTACAGGAGGGTGTGAATATCCTTGCAGATGGTACTTACACAAAGAACACTACCATCACTCAGTCAGCTGCTCTCTACTATCAGGACTACTACTACAACCGTAAGAATGCAGAGATGAATACCTATGATACTTCTTTCTTGAAGCTCAAGCAGGTAAATCTTGACTACTCACTCGGTAAGAAGGCAATTCAGAAGATTGGTTGGCTCAGAAGCTTCACAGTAGGTGTATTTGCAACAAACCTCTTCTCGCTTGATAACTTCCCTCAGTATGACCCTGAGGCTGCAACCTTCAATTCCGCATCTATCAGCCGTGGTATTGAAACAGGTGCATACCCTATGACTCGAACCTATGGTGTGACAATTAAATTGGGCTTCTAATATTAAATATAGGTATAGAATATGAAAACATTGAAATATTTATCGGTTCTTCTGGTGCTTCTCACCTTCTCACAGTGCCGCACACTTGAGGAGTACAATGAGTCGCCAAACCAGATTGAGGTTGGTAAAGTGCAGCCTTGTGATATGATGGAGGAGATTATCTGTAACGGCGCACTTAACTACCAGCAGCGATTCTATGATACATTTGCAGAACTTATGCAATATACATGTGCTGGTGGCTCATCATCAAATGTAATCCACCGCTACTACATCGCTCCATCCTATATTATCAACTGCTGGAATAACCCTGCTCGTTGGGCTGCCAATGCAGACCACATGTATCAGTTGGCTGTTGCTGCGGAGGATGAGAACTATCAGGCTGTTGCGCTTACACTGCGCGCACTGTGGATGGATCAGCTCACTGCAATCTTTGGCTATGTGCCTTTCTCTGAGGCTTTCCAGCTTCGTGATAACGATATCAACAAGCCTAAGTTTGATGCTCCAAAGGATATTTATGCACAGCTTATCAAGGACCTTGACCTTGCAAATAGCCTGTATAATACCAATATGAATCTTAGCAACACTACTAAAGACCGTCTCTTCCAGGGCGATACTAAGAAGTGGCAGAAGTTTACCAACTCACTCCAGTTGCGTATTCTGATGCGTCTTTCAAACCGCTCAACTGATATGGAGATTCTTCTCGGCGAGTCTGTTGCACAGTGGATTAAGAAGATTATTGACAATCCTACTAAGTACC
The DNA here is from genome assembly GCA_964541245.1 of uncultured Alistipes sp. Lineage (GTDB taxonomy): Bacteria > Bacteroidota > Bacteroidia > Bacteroidales > Rikenellaceae > Alistipes. Next base: position 18,197 of record CAZIPR010000034.1, on the reverse strand, counting down.
CAATCATGACCTCTTATGAGGACAATGCTGTTGTATATTTCTCAGGTGAGTCTCCTCACCAGAACTCTTGGGGCGGTTATCAGCAGTCAACTCTTGCAGGTCACCGTGGCGCAGAGTTCTTTATCGGTCTGCTCAATATTAAGAACGACCCTCGTAAGTGGATTTGGTTTATTCCATGGTCTGCATCTATTGCATGGATGGGTGTTCAGTCAGGTATGCCTGGTGATGATACTGCAACAGCAGGTTATCCACTTATGAACTATGAGATTTTTATCAGCTATAAGTTGCCTGTATCATTTATGAACTATGATGAGGTATGTTTCATCCTTGCAGAGGCTTATCTGCGTAACGATGACGACCATTGGGCAGCTATCAGCGGAGGTGAGGCTCGTGTTACAGAGTGGTATAACAAGGGTGTTCGCGCATCTATTGAGTTCTGGCGTTATCTCTATGTAGATTACTTCCAGCAGAAGGGTCGAAACACCAATAGTACATATCGTAACTTTGCCGCTGTTGAGCCAATGTGGGACAACTACAACCAGATTGAGATGCAGCCAATCTTGACTGACGAGGCAATCAACGACTTTATCGTTAACTCTGTTACTTTCGATATCAAGAACGGTCTTGAGTGCATCATGAATCAGAAGTATGTTGCAAACTTCCGTGTTATGACAGAGGCTTGGAACGACTACCGTCGTACAGGTTTCCCTAAGTTGACAATTGGTACAGGAACTCAGAACAACGGCGTGCTGCCATTGCGACTTGAGTACCCTACAACCACCAAGACTACAAACCCTGACCGTTATGCAGAGGTTGTGGAGACCCTCCGCAATACCTACTACGACGGTGCAGACAACATGCTCACTCCTGTATGGTGGAGCGAGGCAGGTCTTGCTAAGGAGATTCGTTAATCTTAAAAAGCGAAACAGATATGAAAAAGACTTTCAAATATTTAATGACTCTCGCACTCTGTGTAGTAGCATTTGCAGGTTGTAAGGAGGAGACCCCTTATGTCTGCGAGGGCGCTGATGGCGAGATCTATGTAAAGTTCGGCGGTACCGGAACGACTGATACTCGACTGTTGGTATCTACTGACGGTTACATCGGTGAGAGCTATGCCGTTTCAGTAACCTACGATATGTACACCAATGCGGATGAGTGGCAGATTGTAGCTGATTACTCTGAGTGCTATGACCCTGAGCATGAGTGGATTGAGAGCTGGCCAAGCTCTGGAAACCATGATGGTCGTTTTACTATTAACTTCCTTGCAAACTCAAAGCAGGGCGATACCCGCTATGCTAAGATTAACATCGTGTCTCATGGCGAGATTATCCAGACCATTGAGGTTGAGCAGGATAAGTCTCCTAACACACAGCTCTACATCCAGCCGTTCTTGCAGTTGCAGAACTTCAAGGCTACTGACGATGAGAATGTTGTAAAGACTATTCCACTTGACGCAAATGTAGCATGGACTGCTCGCGTAGATGACGATGCTAATGGCGACCCTGTTGACTGGATTAAGATTCCAGAGGAGGGCGTAACCAAGGCTAAGTTTAATGTATGTGTAACACCTAATAACACAGGCGCAGAGCGCACAGGTACTATTACCGTATATCAGAATACCAACGGAAATAACAATATTGTCGTTACAATCAAGCAAGCTGCCTGATAGTAAAACATCAAGATTTTGTTAGAAATGAAAGTTCAAAGTAAGATAGTGAAACTTTTTCTCCCTATCCTGTTCCTTCTCGGAGCTGTCGCTTGTGGCGGCTCCGGTGGAACTGATACCCCGCAAGAGGAGAATCAGGCGATTGTTACAGCCGTAGAGGCGCAGTCTTCTATGCTGCTGACAGCAGGTAGCGACCACCGCATTATGGCTACTGGAGCCCAGACAAGTGATATACTTGTTATGGAGGGTAGCAAGAGTTACGATTGTGCAATTGTCAGAGTTAGTGAGACTTGGTTCCGTTTTGCAGTACCGGATGACTTAGCTGACGGTAAGTACGACCTAAGTATTCGCCGTGGCGAGAAGACCCAGAAGCTCTTTACAACTAATGTTACCGTACAAAATGTCGATAACAGAGTTCCGAGCAAAGAGGGTTACAACCTCAAAGGTATGGTTTACTGCGACAGCAAGGGCGTTGAGGGCGTACTTGTTACTGACGGTGTAGAGATTACAAAGACAAATGCTGACGGACACTATTGGCTTAAGTCCAATAAGGTCTATGAGGTGGTTTATGTAATCCTCCCTTCAGGTTACAATGTCCCAACACAGGGTGCTATGCCTAAATTCTGGGCACAGACCTCTACTGACACTGTCAATGAGGAGCAGCACAACTTTGAGTTGATTAAGGCATCCAACGACAGCCATACGGTCCTTGTGGCTACCGACATCCACCTTACCAATCGTAATTTGTCTCCAAATGACCGCGCACAGTTCCGCGAGGGCTTTGTTAATGAGCTTATCGCCAACTATACAGGCAAGAGCAATGTATATTGCCTCAACTTGGGCGACTTTGCGCACGATGTGCATTGGTACAAAAACGATATTGGTTGGGCTGCAAGCCTTAATAACCATCCATCAGACGATATTAGCGGTCTGCCTTGCCAATTCTGGTCAACAATGGGTAACCATGACCACGATGGACACACTGCTGATGGCGAAGATGTTGATTTGAGAGCATCTGGTCCTTATCGCAAGATGGTAGGTCCTACCCATGTGGCGATGAATATCGGTAAAGTTCACTATATGCTTTTGGACGATATTATCTATTATAACGGCTTTACAGGCTCCAACTCAGCAAACGACCCTCTTATGGGCGATTGTAACTACTATGCCGATTTCCGCGAGGATATGGTAAAGTGGGTTGAGAAGGATTTGTCTTATGTTAGCAAAGATACTCCGATTGTTGTAGGATTGCATATTCCGCTTGTAAATTGGACAGGCAGCGGTCGCAACACAGAGTTCTGGTATGAGGCTAACTGGAAAGGCTTTGTAGATTTGTTTAAGGACTTCAAGGATGTGAACTTTATCACAGGTCATACCCATCAGACCCGTTTCCGCCCTGTTCCAGGCTACGGTACAAATATGTACGAGCACAACATTGGTGCAGTATGTGGTGTTTGGTGGAACTCAAGCCAGAGAACAGGTGGTAATAACAGCACCTCTGGCGCACTTAACCTCTGTGCAGATGGCACCCCTTCATGCTACTATGTGTATGAGGTTAACGGAACTACTCGCAGCTGGCGATACAAGTATATTGGCGAGCCGGCTTCAAAGCAGTTCAAGAGCTACGATATGAACGAGGTAAAGAAGTATTATGACACCTACGGACCAGCGCAGAAGTTTATCAATGCCGGCTCATTTACCAATACTGCCAATGGCGGAAACTCTGAGCGTAAAATCAGCAAGAAAGAGTATGGTTATGAGGAGGCAGCAAACACTGTATGGCTCAATGTATGGGGTTATGAGAACGGTAAGTATGGCTCTTATGGCGATTGGGAGATTACAGTGACCGAAAATGGCAAAGCCCTTGATGTAGAGCAGATTAGCGGCACAGTTCGTGACCCGCTGATGGCTCTTGCAGGCGAGGTTTATGTCTATGGTGTGCAGGAGAAAAAATCTTTCTCTGCAAACACTTGTAGCTCAACAAGCTTTAACCACATGTTCCGCGTAGTTGCCTCTTCGGCAGATAGTGACCTTATTATCAAGGTTAAAGACCGTTTTGGCAACATCTACCAGGAGACAATGGAGCGTCCTAAGAAGTTCTATGACGGAACGGATATTTCTAACACTTGGACACTTGACTAATAAAAACAACTAACGATATGAAAACTTTAAGAAAACTTTTCAATCAGGTGGCGGTTTTCGCACTGGCAATTCTGCTCTTTGCGTCATGTATCGACACTAATACGGACAACAGCTCTGTCTTTGTTCCGTTTGATATCAACTACTCGACAGGAGAGGCTCAGTGGGAGGTTGCTGACCAGGACCAGGAGCTTGTTCTCAACAAGTTGGGTGTTGGAACAACAGGTACAGTTCCTTACCTTGAGGTAAACTCAAGCGTATATTGGACAGTCTCTGTTGAGTATCCAAATGCTGGTGCAGAGGACTTTACTCCATGGCTCGCAGTATCTCCTGTAGGAGGTCCTCAGCCTGCAACCGCTGTTACCAATGTATATCTTACTATGAGTGAGAACTCTGGCGAGGATCGTACTGCAAAGATTGTCTTCAAGACTATGGAGACTACCTATACAGTATCAGTTCGTCAGCGTGGACCTAAGACCAATGAGAACGAGAGCCGTCTGGTATTTGTTGATGACTCTTTCGGTGGCGATTTGATTAAGGAGAACACCCTTGTTAAGTTCTACACCTTCTCAAATGCTGATGGTAGCAAGTCTTACAACGGTGTTGCAACAGCCGGAGACCTCTATGCTTACGCATACGCAGGTTCTGACAACTGCTATGCTTCTGTAGATGAGCCTTCAAAGGGTTACTCAGATGTAAACTTTGACCGCAGTTCATCTGGTGGTGCGAATATCATGATTAGCGGTAAGGGTTACTTCGATGTTCGAAACTTCAACAACCAGGACAAGACCGACTTCTACCTCTCTTTCGGTGCTAAGAATAGCGACGGTAAGTTCAGCAAGAACGACCTTAAGCTCTATATCTCACACGATAACAGTAATTGGGCTGAGATGGATTATGTTCACACTACCCATCCAACAAACGATTGGTCAATCAACACTTTTGACTTCTCGATTGCACCAAATGTAAGCAAGATTCTCTACTTCCGTTTTGAGAACTCTTCTGAGGACAACTATCGTATTGACGATATCTTCATCTCTGAGTATGAGCCATCTGACAATATCTTCCCTCTTATCGAGCAGGGCTCAGATATTATCGGTCTGCCAATCAACTTCAAGTTCAACGACCTCAAGCAGGGAGAGACTAAGGGAGATAACTGGGAGGCATTTGGTATCGTACTTTCAGAGGAGTCTGGCGCATACGAGAGCGAGGAGCCTGTTGACTTCTCAACAGCAATCCAGACATCTGCAAATGTTCAGTTTATCTGCGGTACAGACGCATCTATTGTAAAGGAGCGCGCCGGCGGTGATGGTCTTCTTGTAACCTCTTCATCTCCAAAGGTAACAGGTATGTTCGAGGGTGACTACTGGATTTGGACCATCCCTGTACACAATGCAGCTGCAAATACCAACCTTGCTTGTGAGTTCTCATTTATGGGAACAGATGCAGGTGGTAAGTACCATATCTTTGAGTGGGCTCAGTGTACTTCAGATGAGTATTCACTCAGTGGTACACCTATTATCATGCTTTCAGACGAGGAGAAGCGTAAGTTCTATGATTCTCTTGACTGGACTCAGTGGAATCTTGTTGATTTGGATGTGCCAAATGATGTTGATATAGCTAAGTCGGCTTCAGGTATTCCAATTGGTAGTGCATCATCTCCTGCAGGTTATTGGCAGGGTAAGATTACATACTCTGATGGTTTCAAGGGTGGTAAGAGCTCACTTGTATGCACTACAGACCCTGACAAGTGTATTATTTCGTTCCCTGATGCAATGGAGGACGGTTACTACTTCCTGCGTCTGCGTCTTGTATCTAACCTTACTTGCGGTCCTTGTAACTCTACAACCTATCAGCGTATCAACAAGGTTGACCACAACGGTACAAACTACCTGAGAAATACTGCTCAGTTCCGTTTTGCAGGTTGCGGTGCGCTTGTTGACCCATCTGACGGTTATAAGTTCCTCACAATTATCAATGATTTTGGTGCGCAGCAGTATTACACAGGTGGCGATGTATTCTTCTCAAACAACGCTGTTCTGGGTATGTATGCAGGTGCTACAAACAACCTCCGCTCAACTACATCTGGTAACAACCAGTTCGTAGGTACTAACCCTAATAGCAGCGATGTTGGTAAGGAGGTATATGTTTATGGTCCTTATGATGCATCAAACGACTCTAAGGCAGGCGATGTCTCACTCTCAGTTCCATCTTCACAGCGTCTTACAGACGGTGCTTTGGTACTCGATTCAGCTCCTGTTATCATGACAAACGACCAGACTTATCGTACAACTCGTACTATCCGTTGCGATATGAAGTTGATGTCATCTGTTCTTCAGCTCAATGTATATTCAAATGAGAAGATGAACGAGAAGATTTCAAAGGTTGTTCTTAAGGGTAATGGCATCGCAGGTTCACACACTGTAAACCTCTACAGCCGTCAGGATGTTGGCGAGCTTGTTCCACTCTCAAGCATTGAGGCAACTGTGGATAAAGCAATCGCTATCGGTTCTGACCAGTACAACCCAGCATCTGTATATATGGGCGTATGGGCAGGCGAGCAGCGTGCAATCACTGCTGAGATATATGTTGGTGCTTACTACTATGCTGTAGAGCTTCCTGTATCAGACTTTGTTACCGGTCAGGTTACTAAGTTCGATGTATGCCTTGACGATTGCGTTAAGACCGCCGTTGATGGCTTGCAGGTACAGGGTATCAATAATGCAGAGACCTTCAAGGCGTTTGTAAACGACCTTGCAGCTGGTAAAGAGGGTGCAGATATGGATAAGTATCGTAACCTCGATGGCGACTACGGCTTCACAGGCGATATTGATATGAAGGGCGTAGATATGGCTAACTGGCCAGATGTTAAGCTCAATGAGAACTTCAACGGTGGTGGTCACAAGATTTCTAACCTCGTGATTACAACTCCTAACAAGTCTCTGTTCAAGAATGTGCTTAAGGGCAACAATATCTCTAATGTGGTATTTGACGAGACATGCTTGCTGAGCGTAGATGTTAGCGACAACACCTCTTCAGTAGGTTATACATACGCACTGCTTGTAAACTATGGAAATGTTGATGACGAGTACAACGAGAAGCATGAGCCTACAGGTGATATTGTTAACTGTATCAGCTATGCAACAATCGATGTATATGGTCAGCACCAGAGCTCAGATGCAATCTTTATCGCACCATTTGTAGGTCAGGCATCAGGTGCTCAGACAGACTACGACACAATGTCTGTAATCAGCGGTTGCCAGAACTATGGTAAGATGTATATCCACGACCTTACTCAGCCAACAGCATCTTCACAGCCATACTACCGATACACTTATGTTGCAGGTATTATCGGTCGTGCTTGCGGTATCGAGGTTGTAAACTGCCAGAACTATGGCGAGGTTGTAATGGAGAATATCGACCGTGAGGTAGGTACCTTCTATATCGGTGGTATTGCAGGTTACGGTACAAACCGTGTGGATGCAAACATCTCTAACCTCTTCAGCCATATCCACGATTGCCAGAACTATGGTAACTTCAATGTTGGTCAGGACCCTTCAAAGCCAGTTAAGGTACACACATTTGCACTCTCTGGTTGCGTTGGTCGTACACAGTGGGGTAACACCTCTAAGCTGACTAACTATGGTGACTTCAAGGTTAAGGCTACCCTCTCAGATCCATTCAAGGGCGGTGCTGGCTCTGGTCTGATGTCTAAGACTTGGGCAGAGCAGATTGGTGGCACAACTAACTCTATCGACTACTTCTCTGTAGCAGGCTGTCTGTGCTTCTTGCAGTGTAATGTGGCTGTAGGTTGCGAGAATAACCTTCTCATCAACCAGGGTGACATCTATGTTGAGGCTGACTGCGTACCTGGCTCTACAATGACTGCTGCTGATAACTGCGGTATCTGCGTTGCCGGTGTAATGGGTCTGCACGGAGCAAATGCTTACAACCCTCACTTCAACTCTTGCTCTAATATGGGTAATATTACTCTTAAGAGTAACTTTGCACCAGTTGAGTGCTATGTTGGTGGTGTATCTGGTAAGATGGCTTCAAACCGCTATACAGACGCTTATGTATTTACTCTGAACGGTAGCTCAAATGTTGGTACTGTATCCTTCCTCACTGATAACCCAGAGGCAGTTGTTGCTCATGTGGGCGGTGTCTGCGGCTCTGCAATCTACGGAGAGCTTATCTCAGATATCAACGGTGGTGCAGTTGTTAACCAGTCAACAAACCCTGGCTCAACAACAGGTGCTATCCTCGGTACACAGCACGAATCTTCAATCGGTACAGCTTGTACCCTTGAGCATGCACTTCGCCTTGAGGCAGCTGCTGTAGGTGGCTCTGTAAACGGTACAGTTCTTAACGAGAGCAACTTCGAGCAGTATATCTACGGTGGTTTCCAGAGCAAGGAGATCTACTTGAGAGATAATGCTTACTTCAACTATGTTCCTTAGTAGTTGTTCACAAAAAAAGAGAGGATGCTCACTGAGTATCCTCTCTTTTTTTTAGCGCGCGGTTAGTAGAGGAAGTAGAGGTTGTTAGTGGCTATTAGGGGAAGTTAGGGGTAGTGCGCGGTTTAATAACAGAAGAATAACAGTGGATAACAGCGGGCTTACGCCCTTAATAACATACAATGGCAGCGCGCGCATTTAGTAGGGATTTAAGGAATTTAGTGAGGTTAGGGAGTTTAGCGAGCGCGCAAAGGATAGCGGCTATTAGAGGTCGTTAGAGGGTATTAGGGGAACGCGCAAAAGCCGATACCCTGTAAAACAGTACAGACTTTTTTCGCTGTTTTCGGATTTAGGGAATACCATCGAAGATGGTACGATGAAAAATAGAGTCCTTCGCTCAACCTTGTTTGAAAGCGAAAAGGACTCTATTTTTTGTCGTAATAGCTGTAGGCTATCCTAAATCCGCAGCAGCCCAAAAACGAAGTTTTTGCTGAAAGTTTTTAAGCCATCTTCGATGTCTTTTCCTCCTCGCAGTTCGGCATAGTCTGCAAGCAGCCTCTGCCCTCACGAGCAGCGTCGGTTGGTGCAGCTTTTTTCAAAAAGCTGCGGTACTGCGTTAGCATACATCATAGTAAGTCAATTTTTTGTTATCTTTGTGGCAAAATTTGTAAAAAATGAAAAATTCAAGAGGACTTTTGGCTCTTTCGCCGATATTGGTGCTACTTATTGTATATCTTGCGGGCTCGCTGCTTGCGGGCGATTTTTACCGCATACCTATTTCGGTAGCCTTTACTGTGGCGGCTATATATGGTCTTTTTATGCTCAGGGGTTACAATCTTCAGGAGCGTATAGGGGTCTTTTCCAAGGGCGCGGCAAATCCGGATATTATGTACATGGTCTGGATTTTCTGCCTTGCGGGCATTTTTGCCTCTTCGGCAAAGGCTGCGGGGGCTGTTGATGCCACTGTGGCACTTACGCTTAATGCTGTGCCGAGTAATTTTCTTCCTGCGGGTATCTTTATAGCCTCCTGCTTTATCTCAATGGCTATTGGAACTTCTGTGGGTACTATTGTGGCTCTTGTGCCTGTTGTTACGGCTATGGCATCTCAAATTGGGTGTAATGAGGCGTGGCTTGTGGCTATTGTCGTGGGTGGAGCCTTCTTTGGAGACAACCTCTCCTTTATATCCGATACCACTATTGCAGCAACTCAGAGTCAGGGCTGTAAGATGAAGGATAAGTTTAAGACCAACTTTATTATTGTCCTGCCCGCGGCTATTTTCACGCTGCTACTCTATATCTTTGGTGGACATACGGCTGAATATGTTGCTCAGACACAGAGCGTTGAGTGGATTGCTGCTCTGCCATACCTGCTTGTTATTCTGCTGGCACTTATTGGCGTAAATGTGCTTGTGGTACTTGTTGTGGGTACGCTTCTGACTGATGTTATAGCCCTTGCTTGTGGCAATTTTGACATTGTTACAATCTTTACCTCCGCGGGCGAGGGGCTCAACTCTATGTGCGAGCTTATCCTTGTTACACTGCTTGCGGGCGGTGTGATGAATATCGTCAAGGAGGCGGGCGGCTTTGACTACCTTATCCGCGTTCTGACCTCGAAAATAACCTCCCGCCGTGGTGCAGAGGGCGTTGTGGCACTGCTTACTGCGCTGACTAACCTCTGCACGGCAAATAATACCATCGCAATTCTTACCGTAGGCTCTATAGCTCGTAATCTATCTACGCAGTATAATATCCCACCACGCAAAACCGCATCTATAATGGATACCGTCTCCTGCTTTGTTCAGGGCGTAATCCCATACGGCGCACAACTGCTTATGGCTGCCGGACTCTCAAAAGTCAGCCCCGTGGAGATAATCCCATACCTCTACTATCCCGTAGGAATAGGTGTGATGGTCGTAGTGGCAATAGTGTTGCAGTATCCACGAAAATAGTATTGCCGCTTAGCCACACCCAAATATTGTGGTTAAAAAGTATAAAAGTAGGGTGAAAGTTGTAAAAGGTAGGGAGAAAAGTATTATCTTTGCATTAAAAGTAGGGATAAAACTATAATTGATTAGATACTATGCCGAATAAATTGGAACAACTTTTAACCAAATATCGTGAGTTGGGTATTGATAAGCAGATAGACTACGACAAGTTCTATCTCTACTCGTTGATTACCCACTCAACAGCCATTGAGGGCTCAACTATCACTGAATTGGAGAATCAGATAATGTTCGACCACGGTGTGAGCCTAAAAGGTAAGAGTATTGAGGAGCAGAGTATGAACCTCGATTTGAAGGTTGCATACGAAAAGGCAATTGAACTTGCAAAGCAGCATAAGCCAATCACAGTAGATATACTCATCTCGCTTTCGGCACTTGTGATGAAGAATACAGGCAAGGAGTATAAAACCGCTCTTGGCGACTTTTCATCGGCTCGTGGAGAGTTACGCCTGCTTAATGTTACAGCGGGTGTTGGCGGTCGCTCATATATGAATTATAGCAAAGTACCTGCTAAGTTGGCTGAGTTTTGCGAGAAGCTAAATGCTGAGCGAAAAAAAGCGTCGGAAAGGAGTGCTGACGAGCTGTATCAGCTCTCTTTTGATGCCCACTACAACCTTGTGACGATACATCCATGGGCTGATGGCAATGGTCGTATGGCTCGCTTGGTAATGAATATGTTGCAGTTTGAGTTTGGACTCATACCGACAAAAATCCTTAAAGAGGATAAGGAGGATTACATTAAGGCGTTGGTAGCTACACGCGAGGATGGTAATCTCAATATTTTCAGAGGGTTTATGACGGGTATGATGGAGCAACACATACAAAATGAGATTACCACCTACTTAGAATCCATAGGAAGTGAAAATAGTAGTGAGAAAACTCAAAATGGTAGGGAGAAACCGACAAAAAGTAGGGATAAAATCGTGGCTCTGCTCTCGGAAAATGGTAAACTGAGTGCAGCGACTCTTGCAAAGAAGATTGGCATCTCTGCAAAGGCAGTAGAGAAACACCTTGCCAACCTTAAAGCCGCGGGAACAATTGAGCGTATCGGTCCAGCAAAAGGCGGCTACTACCGAGTTCTGACAACAAACGAAGAGGAGTAGCGTGGTTGAATAGCAGGGAATAACAAGGAATAGCAACGGGCGTTTAGTAGGGTCTCTGAGGAGCGCGTAAAAGTTCAAGGGACTCGATGCCCCGCAGAACTTTAATTGTACCGCTCCCTAAATTCACTAATCTCTCTAATCTCCTTAAACTCCTTGCAAAATTTTTGCGCTCTCCCTTACTGACATTGCTTTTTCTCGAAAAAACGGGCAGTACTGCGTAGCTATTTAGCGAACTCGAAGCCTAAGTAGATATCTTCGTACTGTTTTACCACCTCGGTAATTGTGCTTAGGGAGCTGATATTTGAGCCGATGCTTACCAGCAGGTCTGTGAACTTATTTACGGGCAGAAGAAGTTGCAGGTTTGAGCCGCTGATATAGGCGTAGCCCTTAAGGTTTATCTTGCCGCTATCGCCAACAGAGAGGGTTATTGAGTGGTCGCTGTTGTTGTAGGTATATGTGCCGCTAATCTCTTTACCTACTACGGGCATAGAGAATTTTTCGTCGTCTGTAAATGTTATTGAGCAGAAACCCTCCTTTATGCCTACCATTTCAAATGCGCTCTCCATCTTAGAGCTGATTGTTGCACTTATTGCGCTGCCGCCGATGTCGGAGACGATATTTTCGCTTGATAGTTTTACAGCAGGGGCTTTGTACGACCACTTGCCCACTATCGCCATCTGTGTAAGTTTGCCATCTGTAACCTTGTCAATAGCCTCTGTGGCAACCTTTTTCAGAGCGTCAAGCCATTGAGCCTCTGCGGCAGATAGGGTGCAGAGTGCCAGAATTATAAGCACTGTTTTTCTCATTGTGATATAAATTTTGGTGTTTAGTAGTGCAAATTTACCAAAAAAGAGTTAAATTTGAAAGCTAAAAACAGAATAATATGCGAAAAAGTTTCAAGATTACAGCAATTGTGTTACTTGCTGTTGTGACATTGATGGTAGTCCTCCCTATGGCGTTTAGCGGTAAGTTGGGCGATATTGTAAAGCGCGAGGCTAATGCTATGCTCAATTGTAGGGTTGATTTTACAAAACTCGACATCTCTCTATTTAGACACTTTCCAAACCTCTCTTTAGAACTTGACAACTTCTCTGTTACGGGCGTTGGAGAGTTTGAGGGCAAAACCCTTGCTGCGGGCGATAGGGTAGAGGTTGCGGTGAATATCCTCTCTATTTTTGGCGATAGTTTTGAAATTAGCAAGGTGTGGCTCAAAAGTCCTGAGATTCATGCACTTGTGCTTGCTGATGGCAGAGCCAATTGGGATGTTGTAAAGCCTTCGGAGCAGGTAGAGGAGGTTGAGGAGGAGACAGAGCAGAGTGGCGAGTCATCTTTTAGCCTCTCAATAACCTCTGTGGCAATAGAGAATGCAACAGTGGAGTATGTTGATAGCCAGAGTGGCATGACCTTTAGTACAGCCCCTGTAAATCTTGCACTTAGTGGCGATTTGTCGGCTGATACAACAACACTCCGCCTTGCTGCCGATGCCTCGGAGATAACCTTTGTAAGTGGCGGCGAGACCTATGCCTCAAGTCTTAGTGCGGCACTCAATGGCACTGTGGCTGCCGATTTTAATGCTTCACGCTATACACTTAAGGGTCTTAATCTCTCGGTTAATAATGTTGTTGCCGCCCTTGATGGATATGTGGAGTTAGATGGCGAGGATATTGTTACAGATATTACCCTTGACTGCTCTAAAAACAACTTTAAGAGCATACTTTCGCTTGTTCCAGCACTATATACAAAGGATTTCAAACAGCTCTCAGCCTCTGGCGCGGTATCACTTACAGGCGCGGTAAAGGGTCGTTTGAGTGGCGAGAACTATCCAGCTTTCAATCTTAATCTCAAGGTTAAAGATGGAGAGTTTAAGTATGCCGACTTGCCAAAGAGCGTAAGTGGCATAAATATCACAGCCTCGGTCTTAAATCCTGGCGGAACACTTGATGCTACAAAGGTAGAGGTGCCACAGCTCACCGCCTCTTTTGGTGGACAGAGCCTCGCTGCGACACTTAGCGCGGCAACTCCTATCTCAGACCTTAGTTTTGCCGCTACGCTGCGCGGAACTATTGATTTGGGTGCGATAAAGGAGGTCTATCCGCTTGAGGATATGACACTTGCGGGCATAATTACAGCCGATGCACAGGCATCTGGTCGTATGTCGCACATTGAGAAGGGGGCATACGATAGACTGACCATAAATGGCAAAGCGGGGGTTAAAGGCATCGAGGTTAAGATGGATTCTCTGCCTACGGTAGAGGTTAATGATGCAATGGCAACGCTCTCTTCGTCAAAGATGGCACTTGAGAGCTTTGATATTAAGATTGGTCGCAGTGATATCTCTGCAACAGGCTCGCTGACAAACTATTGGGGCTACCTGCTCTATGATAAGACCCTGTCGGGAACGCTTACCTTGAATAGCTCACTGCTTGACCTAAATGAGCTTATGGCATCAGTTTCGAGTGATGAGACATCAGAGCAGAGCGCAGAAACAGCTGATAGTCAGGAGACAACTGAGGTTATAAAGGTGCCTGAAAACCTAAATCTTGCACTGAACTGCAATCTTAATAAGGTGCTGTTCCAGAAGATGGAGATTGCAGACCTTAAGGGTGCAGCGTCGGTTAAGGGCGGCACTCTTGCCCTTGACAATCTGAAGATGCGACTCTTTGACGGTACAGCTACCGCCTCTGCCTCATATTCGACAGCAAAGAGCAGTGGTGCAGCTGTGACTCTGGATGCATCGTTTGCGGATGCTACCTTTAAGACCACCTTTGAGCAGCTTGAGATGTTGCAGAAGATGGTGCCACTCTTTGAGAAGATTGAGGGCAAATACAATATGTCGCTCGCCTGCAAAATGGGGCTTGATAACACTATGTCACCTATTTTGAAGAGCGTAAATGGAAACGGAAAGATTACATCGGGCAGCTTTAAGCTCTCAAATGTTAAAGCTCTTGAGCTTGTTGCGGGCGTTGTGGGCAAGGGTAGTAATCTGAGTAGTATAGAGACTACGCAGGCTACTGTTATCAGCTTTATAATAGAGAACGGCAATGTTATAACCAAACCATTTGATGTAAATATTGGAAAGACAAAGTTGACCCTCTCTGGTCTTACGGGGCTTGATAGTAGCATAGACTATAAGGTCGCCGTGGCACTGCCTCAAGCAACAATCCATACTAAGATTGGTGGCACATTTACCTCTCCAAAAGTTACACTTGACACTGCACAGAGCGTTAAGAGCGTACTTGAGAAGGCAGGGGTAAGTGAGCAGGTTACCTCTAAGGTGGATAATGCCAAGCAGGAGCTTATTGCCCAGGCAGAGGCTCAGGCTGCAAAACTTATTGAGACAGCAAAGGCTGAGAGTGATAAGTTGGTCGCAAAGGCTAAAAACCCAATAGCCAAAGTGGCGGCTCAGGCGGCAGGTAAAAAACTTATCGAAGAGGCTGAGCGTCAGGCTGCAAAGATTATCGAGAGGGCAAAGGAGCAATAATTTTTGCCAATTGTGTTCTAAGTCTCTAATTTTTTATTATCTTTGCCATAGATTGTGTAGGAATATATTTTTTAAAACATTTTTAATAAATATCAAACTCTATGATTTATTCACACGAAGTGCAGCAGATGTGCTGCGTAAAGAAGGGTGCAAATCACGAGTCTGCTCCTATTCCTGAGGAGGGCAAGTGGGTTCGCGCCAAGGAGATTAAAGACATTTCCGGTCTTACTCACGGTATTGGTTGGTGTGCGCCTCAGCAGGGTGCTTGTAAGCTGACCCTCAATGTTAAGGATGGTATTATCCAGGAGGCACTTGTTGAGACTATCGGTTGCTCTGGTATGACTCACTCAGCTGCTATGGCTTCTGAGATTCTCCCAGGCAAGACTATCCTTGAGGCTCTTAATACAGACCTTGTTTGCGATGCAATCAATACAGCTATGCGTGAGCTTTTCAAGCAGATTGTCTATGGTCGTACCCAGTCAGCTTTCTCAGAGGGCGGTCTTGTTATCGGAGCTTCTCTTGAGGACCTTGGTAAGGGTCTGCGTTCACAGGTTGGCACTATGTTCGGTACTCTTGCAAAGGGTGCACGCTACCTTGAGATGGCAGAGGGCTACTGTACTCGCATGGGTCTTGACGCTAACGACGAGATTATCGGTTATGAGTTTGTACACCTCGGCAAGTTCATGGACTTTGTAAAGAAGGGTATCGAGCCAGTTGAGGCACTTGAGAAGGCTAAGGGATCTTACGGTCGTTTCAAGGATGCTGTTAAGTATATTGACCCTCGTCACGAGTAAACCATATTGTTAAACCATTAAATTTTAGAGAATTATGGCATTATTTGAGAGCTATGAGCGCAGAATTGATAAGATTAACGCTGTGCTTGCACAATATGGTATCAACGGCATTGAGGATGCTAAGGCTATCTGCGAGGCTAAGGGCATCGATCCTTACACAATGTGCGAGGAGACTCAGCCAATCTGTTTTGAGAACGCAAAGTGGGCTTATGTTGTAGGTGCTGCAATCGCTATTAAGAAGGGCTGCACAAATGCTGCTGATGCTGCTGAGGCTATCGGCGAGGGCTTGCAGGCATTCTGTATCCCAGGTTCAGTTGCTGATGACCGTCTTGTAGGTCTTGGTCACGGTAACCTTGCTGCTCGTCTTCTCCGCGAGGAGACTCAGTGCTTCGCTTTCCTTGCAGGTCACGAGTCCTTCGCTGCTGCTGAGGGCGCAATTAAGATTGCTGAGATGGCAAACAAAGTTCGTAAGAATCCACTCCGCGTAATCCTTAACGGTCTTGGTAAGGACGCTGCAAAGATTATCTCTCGTATCAACGGTTTTACCTATGTTCAGACTCAGTTTGACTACTACACAGGCGAGGTACACGAGGTAGAGACAATCGCTTATTCAGACGGTCTTCGTTCAAAAGTTCGCTGCTATGGCGTTGACGATGTACGCGAGGGCGTTGCAGTGATGTGGAAAGAGGATGTAGATGTATCAATCACAGGTAACTCTACAAACCCAACCCGCTTCCAGCACCCTGTAGCAGGTACTTACAAGAAGGAGCGTGTTCTTGCAGGTAAAAAGTATTTCTCTGTAGCTTCAGGCGGTGGTACAGGTCGTACCCTCCACCCAGATAACATGGGCGCAGGTCCTGCATCTTACGGTATGACCGATACACTGGGTCGTATGCACTCAGACGCACAGTTCGCAGGCTCTTCATCAGTTCCAGCACATGTTGAGATGATGGGCTTCCTCGGTATGGGTAACAACCCAATGGTAGGTGCAACTGTTGCAGTAGCTGTTGCTATTCAGCAGGCAATGAAATAATCATTTGCCGTGAAAAGGCAGCAAATGCTGCCGCTAATATATAAAACAAGCAAAGGGCAGTACGATTTAGTACAGCCCTTCGCTGTTTTATATACCGAGCGTTACAACTACAGCACTCTGACAACAAATGTGGGCTTTAATTTAGCGGAGGGGGTACTTTAATCTTGGCGCGCGGTTTTTTTAAGGAATTTAGTGAGATTAGCGAGCGCGCAAAAGTTCAAGGGATTCGATATCCCGCAGAACTTTAATTGTACCACTCCCTATACTTTAGAGACCCTATTGACTCTAAAATATTGAAATCGGGACAAAATTGGCTATTGTCGGGACATTTAGCATGTTGTTTGTCCCGTATTTTCAAATAAAATCACTATATTTGTCCCGAATAAAGTAAAGTGCGTATGACAATACAGGTTGAAATACTCCAATTTTTACATTACAACCCCTCTTCAAGTAGGGTTCAGATTGCTGCGGGGTTAACTGATGCGCCTAATGAGCGAACACTCAAGCGAATTATTGCCGACTGTATTCAGCGTGGCGATATTGTTGTGGAGGGTAAGGGCAAGGCGACGCGTTATTCACTCTCTGCACAGGCTCAGCTTATGATGCCCCTTGATATTGATACCTATTTCCTTAAAGATATTGACGAGCGCAAGGTGCAAGAGTCGTTTAACTTCGATCTTATTCGCACTACACTCCCGCAGGTTGATATTTTTACGCAGGAGGAGACGCAACGCCTTTATGTGGCGCATCAACAGTTTTTAGCAAATATGCAGACACTTTCTGAGGTGGAGTATCGCAAGGAGATGGAGCGTTTAGGTGTGGACCTGTCGTGGAAGTCATCGCAGATTGAGGGTAATACCTATTCGCTTCTTGAAACAGAGCGACTACTAAAGGAGAAACAGACAGCCCAAGGCAAGACAAAAGATGAGGCGGTGATGTTGCTTAACCATAAGGATGCACTTGATTTTATACTTGACAACACTGACTACTTAAAGGAGATAACTACAAGGCGTATTGAGGATATTCACGCCATACTAACCAAGGAGTTGGGCGTTGGTGGGGGTATTCGTACTAGACGAGTAGGTATTACAGGTACTAACTATCGTCCGCTTGATAATGAGTTTCAGATTCGTGAGGCATTGGAAGATAGTTGTACACTGATAAATGGCAGGAAGAATATCTTTGAGAAGGCACTGCTTGCATTACTCCTCTTGTCGTATATACAAGCGTTCTCTGATGGTAACAAACGCACAGCTCGCATTACAAGTAATGCAATACTTATGGCATGGGGATACTGCCCGCTCTCGTTTAGAACTGTTGATTCAGTGGATTACAAAAAGGCTATGCTGATGTTCTACGAGCAAAATAATATCACTGCTTTCAAGCATATTTTTATTGAACAGTACGAGTTTGCGACAAAGAATTATTTTTAGAGCCTAAAGCTAACCGAGAACAACAAAAATGAGGCTGACTAAAAAGTCCGCAAGGATGTATTAGTCAGCCTTTTTTATGTTTGAG
>CAZIPR010000033.1:0-20954 GCA_964541245.1 uncultured Alistipes sp. | reverse complement strand
CTGATTTGTAATCAGCTGGTCGGGGGTTCGAATCCCTCCATCGGCTCCAAGTTTTACACCAATCGTTTGGGAAGATACCAGAGTGGCCAAATGGGGCAGACTGTAAATCTGCTGGTTTTTACCTTCGGTGGTTCGAATCCATCTCTTCCCACTAAGAGCAGAGTATGTGCGCTTTTTCTTGCGGAAGTAGCTCAGTTGATAGAGCATCAGCCTTCCAAGCTGAGGGTCGCGAGTTTGAGCCTCGTCTTCCGCTCTAATGTTTTGCAATACACCCCATAGTAAAAGGGTGTATTGCTTGCATGGTATAAGAAAAACCTTAGAACAAAATATAAAGTAACTTTTAACAAAATTTAATAATTTACAACTATGGCAAAAGAAAAATTTGACCGCTCGAAACCGCATGTGAACATCGGTACTATCGGTCACGTAGACCACGGTAAGACTACTCTTACTGCTGCTATTACCACTGTACTTGCTAAGGCAGGTCTCTCTGAGCTTCGTTCTTTCGATTCTATCGATAACGCACCAGAGGAGAAGGAGCGTGGTATCACCATCAACACTTCACATGTTGAGTATCAGACTGCAAACCGTCACTATGCGCATGTTGACTGCCCAGGTCACGCCGACTATGTAAAGAACATGGTTACTGGTGCTGCTCAGATGGACGGTGCTATCCTTGTAGTTGCTGCTACTGACGGTCCTATGCCTCAGACCAACGAGCACGTTCTTCTTGCAAAGCAGGTAAATGTGCCTAAGATCGTTGTGTTCCTCAACAAGTGTGATATGGTTGACGATCCAGAGATGCTCGACCTCGTTGAGATGGAGGTTCGTGACCTGCTCGCTAAGTATGACTTCGATGAGGACGCTCCTATCATCCGCGGTTCTGCACTCGGTGGTCTTAACGGTGAGCCACAGTGGGAGGAGAAGATTATGGAGCTCATGAGCAATGTTGATGAGTATGTTCCAATCCCAGCTCGTGAGAACGAGAAGCCTTTCCTTATGCCTGTTGAGGATGTATTCTCAATCACAGGTCGTGGTACTGTAGTAACTGGTCGTATCGAGACAGGTATCATCCATGTTGGTGATCCAGTTGAGATCGTAGGTCTTGGCGAGAAGTCAATGAACTCTACTTGTACTGGTGTTGAGATGTTCCGTAAGCTCCTCGATGAGGGTGAGGCTGGTGACAATGTAGGTCTGCTTCTCCGTGGTATCGACAAGAAGGAGGTTAAGCGTGGTATGGTTGTAGCTAAGCCAGGCTCAATCAAGCCTCACACTAAGTTCACTGCAGAGGTTTATATCTTGAAGAAGGAAGAGGGTGGTCGTCACACTCCATTCCACAACAAGTATCGTCCTCAGTTCTACCTCCGTACTATGGATGTAACCGGTGAGGTTGCTCTTCCAGAGGGTGTAGATATGGTAATGCCAGGTGACCACGTTACTATCACTGTAACACTCATCTATCCTGTAGCTATCAACGAGGGTCTGCGTTTCGCAATCCGTGAGGGTGGTCGTACAGTAGGTGCAGGTCAGGTGTTGAACATCGTTGAGTAATTTCAACAACGACAAATAACCCAAGGGGCGGTTCGCCGCCCCTAATTTAGGAGCATAGTTCAAGGGTAGAATAGCGGTCTCCAAAACCGTTGATGGGAGTTCGAATCTCTCTGCTCCTGCCAAAGTAAAAAAGAAAAAACTATGGGATATATCAAAGACTCATATAGAGAGCTGGTAGAGAAGGTTACATGGCCTTCTTTTGCTCAGTTACAGAGTTCGACAATCGTTGTAATGGTCGCATCGTTGATCTTTGCGATTATCGTACTTGTTATGGATGTTTCGTTTGAGACCGTAATGCAGGGAGTATATAGCTTCCTGGGTAATCTTGGTCAGTAAGATTTAGGCAAAGGTTATGAGCGAAACAAAGAAGGAGAAGGCGTGGTATGTTGTTCGCGCAATCGGTGGCAAAGAGCATAAGGTAAAAGAGTACCTTGATGCAGAGGTTCGTCGCCACGGTTTGCAAGAGCAGATATCACAGGTCCTTATCCCAACAGAGAAAGTCTATACCATCCGCAACGGAAAGAAGGTCTCAAAGGAGAGAGTTTCTTATCCGGGCTATGTGTTGGTAGAGGCTGTTTTAGATGGACAAATTCCATATATCATTCGCAATACGCCAAATGTACTCGGTTTCCTTGGTGATACTAAGGAAGAGAGCCGCAAACTGATTGCAACACCTCTGCGTCCACAGGAGGTAAGTCGCATATTGGGTCGCGTCGATGAGTTAAATGAGGCAGAAGAGGAACAGGAGATTCCGTTTGTTGTTGGCGAGACCGTAAAAGTTACGGACGGTCCATTCTCAAGCTTCCAAGGTACCATTGAGAGTGTCAACAGCGAGGCGCGCAAGCTAACTGTTTCAGTGAAGATATTTGGTCGCAAGACTCCAATGGAGTTGAGCTTCACACAAGTAGAAAAAGAATAATAAACCAAGGAAAATTATGGCAAAAGAGGTTGCTGCATTTATTAAGTTGCAGATCAAAGGTGGTGCTGCCAATCCTTCACCTCCAGTAGGTCCGGCTTTGGGTTCTAAGGGAGTCAACATCATGGACTTCTGTAAGCAATTCAATGCTCGTACACAGGACAAGGCAGGAAAGGTTCTTCCAGTCATCATCACAGTTTATAGCGATAAATCATTTGATTTCATCGTAAAACAGCCACCGGTAGCCGTTCAGCTCAAAGAGGCAGCCAAGGTTAAGTCTGGCTCAGCACAGCCAAACCGTTCAAAGGTTGGTGAGGTTACCTGGGCACAGGTTGCAGAGATTGCAAAGGACAAGATGCCTGATCTTAACTGCTTCACACTTGAGGCTGCAATGCGTATGATTGCTGGTACTGCACGCAGTATGGGTATCAACGTAGTTGGTGAATTTCCTAACGCGTAATTAAATTACAAAGATGAGTAAGTTGACAAAAAATCAAAAGATTGCCTACGCAAAGATTGAGCCACACAAGGCTTACAAGCTCAGTGAGGCTGCCGCTCTTCTGAAGGAAATCACCTTTACAAAGTTTGATGCTTCAGTAGATATCGATGTGCGTTTAGGTGTTGACCCTCGTAAAGCTAACCAGATGGTTCGTGGTGTTGTAACTCTCCCTCACGGAACAGGTAAGGTAGTACGAGTTCTCGTACTCTGTACCCCTGATAAAGAGGCAGAGGCACAGGCTGCAGGTGCCGATTTCGTAGGTTTGGATGAGTATGTTGATAAGATCAAGTCTGGATGGACTGATGTTGATGTAATCATCTGTACACCTAATGTAATGGGTAAAGTGGGTGCGCTCGGTCGTATCCTCGGTCCTCGTGGCTTGATGCCAAACCCAAAGACCGGTACGGTTACTATGGAGGTCGGCAAAGCTGTACAGGATGTTAAAGCCGGTAAGATCGACTTCAAGGTTGACAAGTACGGTATCATCCACACTTCAATTGGTAAGGTTTCTTTCTCTCCAGAGCAGATCGAGGAGAATGCTAAGGAGGTAATGAGCACCATTATCAAACTCAAACCATCCGCTGCAAAGGGTACTTATGTTCAGAGCATCTATCTCTCAACAACCATGAGCCCAGGCGTACAGGTTGACCCAAAATCAGTTGACAACAAATAAAAAGGAGGATTAAACAATGACTAAAGAACAAAAAGCAGTTGTTATTGACAACCTTGTCTCTCAGCTCAACGAGTATCCTCACTTTTATGTTACCGACATTGAGGCTCTTAACGCTGCACAGACTGCGACTCTTCGTCGTAAGTGCTTCGAGAGCGATATTAAGCTTATCGTAGTAAAGAACACCCTGCTTGAGAAGGCTCTTGAGCGTGTTAATAAGAACGATGCTGAGCTTGTAAATGTACTTGCAGGTCCTACTGCAATCATGCTTGCTAACACAGGCAAGGCTCCAGCAGTTCTTATCAAGGAGTTCCGTAAGAAGAGCGAGAAGCCAGTTATCAAGGCTGCATGCGTTGAGGGTTGTATCTATGTTGGCGACGATCAGTTGGATACACTGTGCAACATCAAGAGCAGAGAGGAGCTTATCGGCGACATCGTTGCACTGCTCCAGTCTCCTGCAAAGAATGTTATCTCTGCACTGCGTGCTAATGCAGGCGAGAAGATCGCGGGTCTGGTTAAGACTCTCGAAGAAAGAAACAATTAGTTAAAAGAATCAAAAACAAAATTTAATAAAAATTACAACTATGGCAGATGTAAAAGTATTGGCAGAGGAGTTGGTAAACTTGACTGTTAAGGAAGTAAACGAATTGGCTACCATCCTCAAGGAGGAGTACGGTATTGAGCCAGCTGCTGCAGCTGTTGCAGTTGCTGCTGCACCTGTTGCAGGTGAGGCTGCTGCTGCTGAGAAGACTACCTTCGATGTAGTTCTTAAGAGCGCAGGTCAGGCTAAGCTTCAGGTTATTAAAGCCGTTAAGGAGGCTGCTGGTCTTTCACTTGGTGACGCTAAGGCTCTTGTTGACGCAGCTCCTAAGGCTGTTAAGGAGGGTGTTTCTAAGGAGGAGGCTGAGGCTCTCAAGGCTACTCTTGAGGAGGCTGGTGCTGAGGTTGAGCTTAAGTAATTATTGCTTTAGTTTAACTAAACACATCTCAGGTGTAGAGCTTACTACTGCAGTGTAAGCTCTATGCCTTTTCTGGTCTTAAAATCCGTTTTGCGCAATTTGCGGATTTGGTGGACCACAAAAGATTAAAATCTGTATATTCGGAGTGCCATTTGAGCTGTGCCGAGTATAGAGATAGAGGACAGGCATAGCTTGCCCACATTTCTAACATCACGAAGAGACAGCTCGTGGCAAAAAGTGGAAGAGAGACACGCTTTTTATTACGAAAAACAGTTCGGTTGTTAGGGTGTGACGCAAATATGTTTTCAGTCCTACGGATGCTCTCACCGGCACATTGTGCCAGCAATGGGGGCATTAGCGGTGTGAAAGAGAACCGCATTAAGGGTAGTTTTTCCCCTTTTGAGTGCTCACAAAAAACAACCGGATCAATTTATGTCCACAAAAACACAAAATCGAATCAGCTTCTCCACGGTCAAAAATCGTGTGCCTTATCCAGACCTGTTGGAGATACAGCTCAAATCATTTAGAGACTTCTTCCAGATGGACACCACTGCGGAAAACCGCAAGAGTGAGGGTCTATACAGAGTCTTTCAGGAGAATTTCCCGATTACCGATACTCGCAACAACTTTGTTCTGGAGTTCCTCGATTACTATATCGACCCTCCACGCTACACTATTGAGGAGTGTCTTGAGCGCGGACTGACCTACAATGTTCCGCTTAAGGCTAAGTTGCGTCTCTCTTGTAACGACAACGATCATGAGGATTTCAAGATTGTCGTTCAGGATGTCTATTTCGGTAATATTCCTTACATGACGGAGCGAGGCACCTTCGTTATCAATGGTGCAGAGCGCGTTATTGTATCTCAGTTGCACCGTTCTCCAGGCGTATTCTTCGGTCAGAGCGTTCATACAAACGGAACAAAGCTCTATTCTGCTCGAATCATCCCTTTCAAGGGCTCTTGGATTGAGTTTGCAACTGACATTAACAATGTCATGTATGCATATATCGACCGTAAGAAGAAGTTGCCTGTAACAACACTTCTGCGTGCTATCGGTTACGAGACCGACCAGCAGATTCTCGATATTTTTGACCTTGCCGACGAGGTAAAGGTTACTAAGGCAAATCTTAAGAAGGCGGTTGGTCGCAAACTTGCTGCGCGTGTTCTCTCAACATGGGTAGAGGACTTCGTAGATGAGGATACCGGCGAGGTAGTATCTATCGAGCGTAACGAGGTAGTTGTTGACCGTGAGACCATCCTTGAGGAGAGCCACATTGACGCTATTATTGAGAGCGGCGCGAAGACTATTATCCTGCACAAGGAGAATCCGTCAGGCGTTGACTTCTCAATCATCTATAACACATTGCAGAAGGATACTTGTAACTCTGAGGTTGATGCAGTTCGCTACATCTATCGTCAGCTGCGTGCATCTGAGGCTCCAGATGACGCTACAGCGCGTGATGTTATTGACAAACTCTTCTTCTCAGACAAGCGTTACGACTTGGGCGATGTAGGTCGTTTCCGTATCAACAAGAAACTTGAGCTTGGAATTGACCCAGCTATCCGCACCCTTACTCGTGAGGATATTATCGCCATTATCAAGTACCTTATCCAGCTTATCAACTCTCGCGCAGAGCTTGATGATATTGACCACTTGTCAAATCGTCGAGTTCGCACCGTTGGCGAGCAGCTTTCAAACCAGTTCTCTATTGGTTTTGTTCGTATGGCTCGTACAATCCGCGAGCGTATGAACGTGCGTGACAACGAGGTGTTCACTCCAGTAGATTTGATTAACGCAAAGACCCTGTCAAGCGTTATCAACTCCTTCTTCGGAACTTCTCAGCTCTCGCAGTTCATGGACCAGATTAACCCACTTGCTGAGGTTACTCACAAGCGTCGTCTTTCAGCTCTCGGTCCTGGTGGTCTTTCTCGTGACCGCGCAGGCTTTGAGGTGCGAGATGTACACTATACACACTACGGTCGTCTCTGTCCTATTGAGTCCCCAGAGGGTCCAAATATCGGTCTGATTTCATCACTTTGCGTCTATGCAAAGATTTCAGACATGGGCTTTATTGAGACTCCATATCGTAGCGTAGAGAACGGCGTTGTAGATCTTGACAATTCACATATCCGCTACTACTCAGCTGAAGAGGAGGAGGGTCAGATTGTAGCTCAGTCAAACGAGCCACTTACAGACGACGGTCACTTTATCAACGCAGACCGTATCAAGGCTCGTGAGGGTGCAGACTTCCCTGTAGTTCACGACACAGATGTACATCTGATGGATGTGGCTCCAAACCAGATTGCCTCTATCGCAGCAAGCCTTATTCCGTTCCTTGAGCATGACGATGCTAACCGTGCACTGATGGGCTCTAACATGATGCGCCAGGCAGTGCCACTTGTAACAAGTGAGGCTCCAATTGTCGGAACAGGTATTGAGAAGGATATGATTCGTGACAGCCGCATCCAGATTGTGGCTCGTGGCGCGGGCGAGGTTGTCTTTGCTGATGCAACCCGCATTGATATCCGCTACGACCGCACTGAAGAGGAGACTCTCTGCACCTTCGAGCCAGAGATTACCACCTACGAGCTGCCACGCTACCGTCGTACAAACCAGAATACCTCTATCACACTCAAACCTGTTGTTCTTACAGGCGAGCGTGTAGAGAAAGACCAGATTCTTACCGAGGGTTACTCTACTCAGGGCGGCGAGCTTGCTTTGGGTCGTAACTTGAAGGTTGCCTTCATGCCATGGAAGGGTTACAACTTCGAGGATGCGATTGTAATCTCTGAGCGTATCCAGCGTGAGGATATTTTCACTTCAGTACATGTTGACGAGTATATCCTTGAGGTGCGTGACACTAAGCGTGGTAAGGAGGAGCTTACATCTGATATTCCAAATGTTAGCGAGGATGCTACTAAGGATTTGGATGCAAACGGTATTATCCGTATTGGTGCAAATGTTAAGCCAGGCGATATCCTTATTGGTAAGATTACCCCTAAGGGCGAGAGCGACCCATCTCCAGAGGAGAAGTTGCTGCGTGCAATCTTCGGAGACAAGGCTGGCGATGTTAAGGATGCATCACTCAAGGCTCAGCCATCGCTCCACGGTGTGGTAATTGACACTAAACTTTACAGCCGTGCAGGCAGCATAGATAAGAAGAATCGCAATGCCGAGAAGGAGGCACTTGCAAAGATTGACGAGAAACATCGTGAGCAGGTTCTTGCCCTTACAAAGGTGCTTGTAAGCAAACTTTGGGCTGTTCTTCAGGGTAAGACCACAACAGGCATCCGCGACTACTTCGGCGCAGAGCTTTATGCTCCTGGCGCACGCTTTACTCAGAAGATGCTTGACGAGATTTCTCGCAAGACTATCGACGAGAAGAGCCACTTGGAGCTTGGCTACCTCAACCTTGGTCCACTTACTTGGACTTCAGAGGAGCATACAAACGCCCTTATTGAGCGCATCGTAAATAACTACACCATTGAGGTTAAGAAGGTTGACGCTGCAATCAAGCGTGAGAAGATTAACCTTACCAATGGCGACGAGCTGCCACAGGCAGGTGTTATCCAGGTTGCTAAGGTATATATCGGTAAGAAGCGTAAACTGAAGGTAGGAGATAAGATGGCGGGTCGTCACGGTAACAAGGGTATTGTTGCTAAGATTGTCCGCGACGAGGATATGCCGTTCCTTGAGGATGGTACTATCGTTGATATCTGTCTTAACCCACTTGGTGTGCCTTCTCGTATGAACTTGGGTCAGATTTACGAGACTGTTCTTGGTTGGGCAGGTCGTGAGCTGGGACTTAAGTTTGCAACCCCTATCTTCGACGGTGCATCACTTGAGCAGATTAACGAATATACAGCTCAGGCAGGTGTTCCACGCAGCGGTAGAACATACCTCTACGATGGTGGCACAGGCGAGCGTTTCGACCAGCCAGCAACTGTTGGTGTAATCTACATGCTTAAGCTGGGTCACATGATTGACGATAAGATGCACGCCCGTTCTATCGGTCCTTACTCTCTTATCACACAGCAGCCACTCGGTGGTAAAGCACAGTTTGGTGGTCAGCGTTTCGGAGAGATGGAGGTTTGGGCACTTGAGGGCTTCGGTGCAGCAAATATTCTTCAGGAGATTCTTACCGTTAAGAGTGACGATGTTACAGGTCGTGCAAAGACCTATGAGGCAATCGTTAAGGGCGACAATCTGCCTAAGCCAGGTATCCCTGAGGCTATGAATGTATTGTTGCATGAGCTTCGTGGTCTTGCTCTGTCAGTAAAATTAGAGTAATAACAAGTAGGTATAAATAGAAAAATAAACAGATATGGCAATCAATAAAGATAATTCAACCGGTTACAGCCGCATTTCGATTAGCCTCGCCTCTCCAGAGGAGATTTTGGCGCAGTCGAGCGGTGAGGTGCTGAAGCCTGAAACCATCAACTATCGTACCTACAAGCCGGAGCGTGACGGTCTGTTCTGCGAGCGCATCTTTGGTCCTGTAAAGGATTATGAGTGTAACTGCGGAAAGTATAAGCGTATCCGTTACAAGGGTATTGTCTGCGACCGATGCGGTGTTGCGGTAACTGAGAAGAAAGTTCGCCGTGAGCGTATGGGTCACATCTCACTTGTTGTACCGGTAGTACACATCTGGTACTTCAAGTCTCTTCCATCAAAGATTGGCTACCTGCTCGGTATCCCATCTAAGAAGTTGGAGGGCATTATCTACTACGAGCGTTATGTTGTCATCAATCCAGGTGCAGCAGAGAAGCAGGGCATTACCAAGTGCCAGACTCTTGCTGAGAAGGAGTACCTCGATGTACTCGATGCACTTCCAGCAGGCAACCAGAGCCTGCCAGATGGCGATCCAGACAAGTTCGTAGCTATGATGGGTGCTGAGGCAATCAAGATTCTTTTGCAGGAGGTTGATTTGGACAAGATGTCTTACGACCTTCGTGACCGCGCATCACGCGAGACCTCACAGCAGAGAAAGAGCGAGAGCCTCAAGCAGCTCAATGTCATTGAGTCTTTCCGTGCATCGCAGGGTAAAAACCGCCCTGAGTGGATGGTACTTGATGTTATTCCGGTTATTCCGCCAGAGCTTCGTCCACTCGTTCCGCTGGATGGTGGTCGTTTTGCAACATCAGACCTCAATGACCTCTATCGTCGTGTGATTATCCGTAACAACCGACTCAAGCGTCTTATTGAGATTAAGGCTCCAGAGGTAATCCTCCGCAATGAGAAGCGTATGCTCCAGGAGGCTGTTGACTCACTGTTTGACAACTCTCGTAAGAGCAACGCAGTAAAGAACGAGAGCAACCGTCCTCTTAAGTCCCTCTCAGACTCTCTGAAGGGTAAGCAGGGTCGCTTCCGTCAGAACTTGCTCGGTAAGCGTGTTGACTACTCAGCGCGTTCAGTTATCGTCGTAGGTCCTGAGCTTAAGATGCACGAGATGGGTATTCCAAAGGATATGGCGGCAGAGCTCTACAAGCCATTTATCATCCGTAAGCTCATTGAGCGCGGTATTGTAAAGACTGTAAAGAGCGCGAAGAAGATTATCGACCGCAAGGACCCTGTAATC
Organism: uncultured Alistipes sp.; assembly: GCA_964541245.1. Lineage (GTDB taxonomy): Bacteria > Bacteroidota > Bacteroidia > Bacteroidales > Rikenellaceae > Alistipes. The sequence goes on along the minus strand of CAZIPR010000033.1, from coordinate 10,781 downwards.
TGGGGCATCCTTGAAAATGTGATAAAGGGTCACCCAGTTCTTATGAACCGTGCTCCTACCCTTCACCGTCTCGGTATCCAGGCATTCCAGCCAAAACTTATCGAGGGTAAGGCAATGCAGCTCCACCCACTCTCTTGTACTGCGTTCAACGCGGACTTCGACGGTGACCAGATGGCAGTTCACTTGCCACTTGGCAATGCTGCAATCCTGGAGGCTCAGCTGCTGATGCTCGGCTCACACAATGTCCTCAACCCTGCAAACGGTGCGCCTATTACCGTACCTTCACAGGATATGGTCCTTGGTCTGTACTACATCACAAAGCCTCGTCCAGGTGTTAAGGGCGAAGGTCTTGTATTCTACGGTCCAGAGGAGGCTATTATCGCTTACAACGAGGGCAGAGTTGATATTCACGCAACTGTTAAGTGTCGTGTTCGTGACCTTGATGAGAACGGCAACCCTGTAGAGGTACTCAAGGAGACTACTGTAGGTCGTATCCTTGTAAACCAGGTTGTTCCAGAGGAGGTTGGCTACATCAATGTACTGCTTACTAAGAAGTCACTGCGTGATATTATCGCCGAGGTGATGAAGAAAGCGGGTGCTGATAAGGTGGCTAAGTTCCTTGATGATATTAAGAATATGGGTTACCAGATGGCGTTCCGTGGTGGTCTGTCATTTAACCTTGACGCTGTAGTTATCCCTGATGTAAAGCAGGCGTTGGTACAGGAGGGTTACGACAAGGCTGATGCCATTATGGATGACTATAACATGGGTCTTATTACCAATAACGAGCGTTACAACCAGATTATTGATGTTTGGACCAATGTAAACAATAAACTCACAAAGCAGGTGGTTGATACTCTGACCAAAGACCAGGATGGTTTCAACCCTGTATATATGATGCTTGACTCAGGTGCGCGTGGTTCTCGTGAGCAGATTCGTCAGCTCTCAGGTATGCGTGGTCTGATGGCAAAGCCTCAGAAGTCAGGTGTTGAGGGTGGTCAGCAGGTTATCGAAAACCCAATTCTCTCCAACTTTAAGGAGGGTCTGTCAGTGCTTGAGTATTTTATCTCTACCCACGGTGCGCGTAAGGGTCTTGCCGATACCGCGCTTAAGACTGCCGATGCAGGTTATCTGACTCGTCGTCTTGTAGATGTGGCTCAGGATGTTATTATCACTGAGGATGATTGCGGCACTCTGCGTGGTCTTAATGCAACAGCTATCAAGCGTAACGATGATGTTGTTCAGACTCTTTATGACAGAATCTTGGGTCGTACAGCTCTCAACGATGTTATCAACCCACTTACCGGCGAGGTACTCTGCAAGGCAGGCGAGGAGATTACAGAGGAGATTGCTACTGCAATCGACAAGTCTCCAATCGAGTCTGTAGATATTCGCTCAGTGCTTACTTGTGTCTCTCGTCACGGCGTTTGTGCTAAGTGTTACGGTCGTAACCTTGCCACAGCACGCATGGTACAGAAGGGCGAGGTTGTCGGTGTAATCGCTGCACAGTCTATCGGTGAGCCAGGTACTCAGTTGACACTGCGTACATTCCATGTCGGTGGTGTTGCGGGCGGCTCTACTGTTGAGACCAATGTTGTCTCTAAGTATGAGGGTCGTCTTGAGATTGACGAGCTTAGAACTGTTAAGGGCAAGAACTCACAGGGCGAGGCTATCAATATCGTTATCTCTCGTCAGTCAGAGTTCCGTATTGTTGACCCTAAGACCGAGATTGTACTCTATACCCACGCACTGCCATACGGTGCAACACTCTTTATGGCTGATGGTGCAGAGGTTAAGAAAGGTGATCTTATCTGCGAGTGGGACCCATACAACGCAGTTGTCATCTCTGAGTACGAGGGTAAGGCAGCTTACGAAAACCTTATCGAGGGCGTATCATACCGCGAGGAGCGTGACGAGCAGACAGGTCTCTCTGAGAGAGTTGTTGTTGAGTCGCGTGACCGTAAGAATATCACCCCTGTAATCAAGATTGTAAGCAAGGAGGGCGACGAGCTCCGCTCTTACAACCTCCCTGTTTCGGCTCACATCGCCGTTAAGGATAACGGTCGAGTACATGTCGGCGATATTCTGTTCAAGATTCCTCGTGTTGTAGGTAAGAGCGGCGGCGATATCACCGGAGGTCTTCCACGCGTTACAGAGCTCTTCGAGGCTCGTAACCCATCTAACCCAGCTATCGTATCTGAGATTGATGGCGAGGTAGCATTTGGTAAGATTAAGCGTGGTAACCGCGAGATTGTTATTACCTCTAAGTCTGGCGAGATTCGCAAGTATCTTGTGCCACTGTCACGCCAGATTATCGTTCAGGAGAACGACTTTGTTCGTGCAGGTATGCCACTCTCTGACGGCGCAATCACTCCAAGCGATATCCTGAGAATCCTCGGTCCTACCAAGGTACAGGAGTATATCGTAAACGAGGTACAGGAAGTTTACCGTATGCAGGGTGTGAAGATTAACGATAAGCACTTCGAGGTAATTGTTCGCCAGATGATGAACAAGGTGCAGATTGAGGACCCAGGAGACTCTCGCTTCTTCGAGAATCAGATTGTTGATAAGTGGGAGTTTATGGATGTAAACGACGAGCTGTATGATAAGGTTGTTGTAACCGACGCTGGCGACTCACAGAATGTACATCCAGGTCAGATTATCTCTGTACGCAAGCTGCGTGACGAAAACTCAGCTCTTAAGCGTCGTGATATGAAGACCGTAGAGACCCGTCCTATCGTACCTGCAACCTCAAATCAGGTGCTTCAGGGTATCACCCGCGCCGCATTGCAGACAACAAGCTTTATCTCGGCAGCATCCTTCCAGGAGACTACCAAGGTGCTTAATGAGGCTGCAATTCAGGCTAAGACCGATAACCTTGTTAACCTTAAGGAAAATGTTATCTGCGGCGGTCGTATCCCTGGCGGTACAGGTCTGCGCGAGTATGACAACCTTATGGTCGGTCTTAAGGCTGATGTCGAGGGTCTGCTCACTGCAAAATAGTCAGTGTATAGAATATTTTGAAGAGATTGGTTGTATAACCAATCTCTTTTTTTTGTCCGAGGCTGAATAAAAAGGCTATTTTGTCGTTGCGCTCGCCCTCAAAATGCTCACATACGCTTAAGTATGCTCCGCTTTTTCGGGCTCATAAGCCTAAAAATAGCTCTTTTTATTCAACCTCTTGGGAAAGTGGTGCGCATACCACTAACTTCCCCTAATACCCTCTAACTTCCTCTAATAGCCGCTATCCTTTGCGCGCCCGCCCGCCCAGAAGTTTGTAAAAACTTTGCAATAGAGTTTTGAGAATTAAATTTGCAAACTATTCTGGCAACTTGCTGCAAATTGCCAAAATTGCGATATATACAACATTTTAGAGTGTTAATATAGTCTGTATGTGAGGTAAATAGGGTGGTTTGGAACAGCGAAAATTGTTTGCACTTTTTGGCTGAATATAATTTAGCAGTTGTAATTTTGTGCCAGCAAATAGAAAAAACATTATGACACAAATTAGAGAGAATCACAGCAATAAGTGCGATTTTAGCTCTGCGACAAGGCTTCTGAAAAATAGTAGCCTATCTCTGCTTGAGATATGCTTTCAGTGTGCTCCGCACCTTACCGTTTCGCAGTTTATACGGCAGTTTAGAGCTATATATGGGGTAACGCCTGCGCAGATAAGAAAAGAGCAGAAAGAGACAACACTATCTTCTGCCCCTCCAAAATAATATCCCGTTGTAGTGCGTTATACTGTTGATATTGTACCTTATGCTGTAAAAAAATTGCCTGATATTTGTATATCTGAGAAATTATTTTTAATTTTGGTAAATGAAACCTTAAAACTTATTGATTATGGCAGAGAATATTAAGACAAGATACAGTGACTCAGAGCTTGCTGAGTTCAAAAAACTGATTCTTGAAAAGTTGGAGGTTTCGCGCCACGATTACGAGCAGTTGCGCGCCTCTATTACTCGCTCGGCAGACAATGATACCGAGGATACCTCGCCAACCTTCAAAGTGTTGGAGGAGGGTGCTATGACACTCTCGAAGGAGGAGATTGAGCGTCTGGCAGCTCATCAGCTCAAGTTTATCAAGAACTTAGAGATGGCTCTTGTGCGCATCGAACATAAGACCTATGGCATCTGCAAAACCACAGGCAAGCTAATCCCTCGTGAGCGACTGCTCAGAGTCCCTCATGCGACGGAGTGTATTGAGGCGAAAGAAGCCCGCAAGTAATTTTAGCGTGATAGCACGCCACCTGCGACACATCCCTTAAATCCCATCAGCGGGCTGTACCTTTTAGGTACTATCCGCCGATGGGATTTTTCACGATGCACCGCATCTGGCGCACTCTGACGCTAAAATTGGGAGGCACTTTAATCGGGGCGTGCAGTTTAATGGCAGAGAATAACAGAGAATAGCAGCGGGCTTACGCCCTTAATGGCACACAATGGCAGTGCGCGTAAAACCCGATACCCTGTACCGCTAAACTATTAAGGGACTTTAGTCCCGCTGTCATTAAATGTTATTCAATGCTATTCTGTGTCATCTGTTTGCGTTAATACCTTTCTGACTTTCGGCGCAAAAAGTACCCGCGGCACTTGGTGCAGACAAAAAAGGCTGACCTATTGAGGTCAGCCTTTTCTTTGTATAGAGAAGTGATTACTCTGCTTTGCCGTCAGAGCCGAGTACATTTACAATCTTGTGGATGTACTGCTTCTTCATATTCTCACGAGCAGGACCGAGGTACTTACGAGGGTCGAACTCAGCTGGCTTAGTTGCGAATACCTCGCGGATAGCAGCGGTCATAGCAAGACGAGAGTCAGAGTCGATGTTAATCTTGCAAACTGCGCTCTCTGCTGCCTTACGGAGCTGAGACTCAGGGATACCTACAGCTGCCTTAAGTGCGCCGCCGTACTTGTTGATGGTCTCAACCTCCTCCTGTGGAACTGAAGATGAGCCGTGGAGTACGATAGGGAAGCCTGGAAGCTCGTTCTCGATAGCCTCAAGAACATCAAATGCCAATGGTGGTGGTACAAGGCGACCAGTCTCTGGGTCGAGAGTACACTGCTCAGGGGTGAACTTGTATGCACCGTGAGAAGTACCGATTGAGATAGCGAGTGAGTCGCAACCAGTCTTAGTTACGAAGTCAACAACCTCCTCTGGCTTTGTGTAGTGGCTCTCCTCAGCGCAAACCTCGTCCTCAACACCTGCAAGAACGCCGAGCTCGCCCTCTACAGTTACATCGAACTGGTGAGCGTAGTCAACAACCTTCTTTGTAAGAGCGACATTCTCGTCGTAAGGGAGGTGTGAACCGTCAATCATTACAGAAGAGAAGCCCATGTCGATACAGCTCTTGCAAGTCTCAAAGCTATCACCGTGGTCAAGGTGGAGAACAATCTGTGGGTTAGCCCAACCAAGCTCCTTAGCATACTCAACAGCACCCTCAGCCATGTAGCGGAGAAGGGTCTGGTTTGCGTAGTTACGCGCGCCCTTAGATACCTGAAGGATTACAGGAGACTTAGTCTCAGCAGCAGCCATGATGATTGCCTGCAACTGCTCCATGTTGTTGAAGTTGAAAGCAGGAACTGCATAACCGCCCTTGATTGCCTTTGCAAACATCTCACGAGTGTTTACAAGACCAATTTCTTTGTAAGAAATCATAGTTGTTTAGTTTTTATAGTTAATTAAAATGAATTTTTCCGTGCCAAAAATACTAAAAATTTCTCAATTTCAGGCAATTAAAACACTAAATTCCACACAAATACCACACTGAGTAGTATTGGAGCCACCCATTTGAGCATAAAAATAAGCAGTGGGAAGAGTTTTGCCTTAAATTGCCCATGGTTTGAAATCTCGCCCAGGAAGACTTTTCTGTCAAATACCCAGCCTGCAAATACGGCTGTGAGCAATCCTCCGATAGGCATCAACACATCTGCTGTAATAGAGTCAAAGGTATTGAAAAACCAACCCCAGCGCAGGCAGACTGCCGAGAGCAAAATTGTTGCCAGAGTGGTAATTCGCGCTGCATTTACACGCTTGATATTGTGATTCTCCTGAAGATACTGGGTCAGTACCTCGTGGAAAGAGATTGTTGATGTTAGAGCCGCCAGAATAACGAGCATAAAGAATATAGCCGACCAGAGTTCAGGTGCTGGCATATCGGCAAAGATAAACGGCATAGTCTCAAAGAGCAGTGTAGGACCTGCTGTAGGCTCAAGACCCTCGACGCTAAAGACGGCAGGGAAGATTACCATGCCCGACAGCACAGCAACAAGGAAGGTCATAATAGAGACCGAAAGCGAGGTCTTTGTAAGGTTTGTGCCCTCTTTGAAGTACGACGAATAGGCAATCATACAGCCCAAGCCGATAGATAGCGAGAAGAACGACTGACCAATGGCACTGACCACGGTCTTTACAGAGAATGCCTTCTCAAAATCGGGTTTGAATAGGAAGGTATAGCCCTCTGCTGCGCCAGGCATCATTGCTGAGTGAACGACAAGGGCTATAAGCATGACAAAGAGTATAGGCATGACTATATTTGAGATGCGTTCAAGCCCCTGCTGCACGCCCATAACCACAATAAAGTGGGTCATGAGGATAAATAGCAGAGTGTAGAACGGCTCACGCCAAGAGTCTGTAAACTGCACAAAATTCTGATGAAAATCTGCCGCAGAGTAGAGCGAGCCATCGACAGATGATACAAAATACTCCAACGACCAACCTGCTACAATGTAGTAGAAGCCCGAAATGAGCAGTGATACAATAATGCTGTTGTAACCCAGCCAAGTCCAGCGTGGCGAGAGCTGATTGTACGCCTTAACGGGGCTTTTGCGGGTAAAAGTTCCGATGCCAAACTCGGCAAGCATCACAGGAATACCTACGATAAAAACACTCAGAATATATACCAACAGAAAGGCTCCACCGCCGTTCTCTCCAACCATGTATGGAAATCGCCAGATGCTTCCCAAACCGATTGCACTACCCGCGGCAACAAGTATTGCTCCAATCTTGCTACCGAAAGAATCTCTTTTACTCATATAACCTAATATAACCTAAACTACCTTAAAAATCACTTACCAGCGTTACACTAACCCGCCTAACCTTGCCACCAAGTGGCGGAGCGAGCTTTGTGACGCAACACTCAACAGATACAATCTGCTCAAAATTGTGGTGCAGAGCATCTATAATAGCCTGAGCAACACTCTCAATGGTGTGCCTTGTTATAGCCATCTGCGCCTTGACAACTTGATAGACATTAAGATAGTTGACCGCCAGAGTCACATCATCTTTTTCTGCCACAGCACCCAGCGGGGTGGTAATCTTTAATGCCACCTCAAAGTGGCTGCCGCTCAGCCTCTCAAGCTCATAACAACCATGAAAGGCATGAAATTCCATGCCTTCAAGGTTGATAGTATATAGTCTGCTGCTACTCATTGACAGTTATCAGATAGTAGTTCTTCTTACCCTTCTGTACAAGCAGATACTTGCCTGCGATAAGGTCATCTGCGCTAACTGTTGCAGCAATATCTGTAACCTTCTCCTTATTCAGAGATACGCCACCGCCCTGAATCATCTTGCGGCACTCGCCCTTAGATGGGAATACAGAGGTCTTCTCTGCGCACAGGTCGATAAATGAGCAGCCAAGCTCGCTCTTGCTTACAGTGAACTGTGGCACACCGTCAAAGACCTGCAACAGAGTCTGCTCGTCAAGGCGACGCAGAGCCTCAGAGGTAGCACCACCGAAGAGGATGCTTGAAGCCTCTACAGCCTTGTTGTACTCCTCCTCGGAGTGAATCATTGTTGTAACCTCCTTTGCAAGGCGTTTTTGCAGCACGCGAAGGTGCGGAGCTGCCTCATGCTCAGCAATAAGAGCCTCTACGGTCTCACGGTCAAGAAGTGTGAAAATCTTGATATATCGCTTTGCATCCTCGTCTGAAACATTGAGCCAGAACTGGTAGAACTTGTATGGAGAGGTGTATCTTGCATCAAGCCATACATTGCCGCTCTCGGTCTTGCCAAACTTTGTACCGTCAGCCTTTGTAATCAGTGGACAGGTAATTGCAAATGCCTCAGCCTCAGAGCCTAACTTACGACGGATAAGCTCAGTTCCTGTTGTGATGTTGCCCCACTGGTCAGCACCGCCAAGCTGCACTTTGCAGTTCATGGTCTGGTAGAGGTGCAAAAAGTCGTAACCCTGAAGCAGCTGATATGTAAACTCTGTGAAAGACATACCGTCACCCTCGCCGTTGAAACGCTTTTTAACAGAGTCCTTTGCCATCATGTAGTTTACGGTGATGCACTTGCCAATATCTCTTGCAAAATCAAGGAATGAAAACTCCTTCATCCAGTCGTAGTTGTTTACAAGCACTGCCGCATTGTCAGCCTCTGAGTCAAAGTCAATAAGGCGAGCGAGCTGAGCCTTGATAGCCTCCTGATTGTGGCGCAGAGCCGCCTCGTCAAGCAGGTTGCGCTCCTGAGACTTGCCACTTGGGTCGCCAATCATACCTGTTGCGCCACCTACAAGTGCTACAGGACGGTGTCCGCACATCTGGAGGTGCTTGAGAATCATAACGCCCACAAGGTGACCTATATGCAGTGAATCCGCTGTAGGGTCAATGCCCAAATATGCGGTTGTCATCTCCTTTTCAAGCTGCTCCTCGGCTCCTGGCATAATTGTATGAATCATGCCGCGCCACTTGAGCTCCTCTACAAAATTTTTTCTTGCCATAATATCTGTTTTATTATTGTTATCTGTTTTTTGGGGCTAATCAGCCTCTAAGTTTAGTGCCTCTACAAGTTTGCTAAAGAGTGGGTTGCAACCTGCAACATGCTCAAGCCTATCCTCAAGTTTTACGGGCTTTAGCTTGACCTCTACCTCTTTGAGTACCACTGCAAGCTCTAAGTTGCCATCAATACCTGCCGTGTCGGCAATAATGTCAACTATCTCGCCCTTGTTTGCCTTTAGGTCGCTCTCCATAACTGCCGTAGGTACCTCTATAGAGACCCTGTTGCCCGATATGTACATCGTCTCAAAGGCTAAATTGAAACGAGGATGACGGCTGACAACCTTCTCAATAATCCTCTCTTTTGCCGCCTTGAGCTTCGCCTCGCTCTGAGGGTCTATGCGAACAGACTCAGCCTCGTTGTTGCCAATACACATTGAGTTCATCAACTCGTTTATAGAGCCCGACCTGAGCGCGTCTGCAACACTGCTCTTGCCCACTCTTTGAGTCGTCGCAGACTGAATATGCACCTGCACCTGTGGCTTTGCAGGCTCGGCTGCTGCTGTCTCAACTCTTTGTGCTACAGGCGGTTGCTGTACTGCCTGCGGCTGAGGTCGCGGTTTCTCTACTTGTGCTTGCACCTGCGGCTGCGCTTGCACCGCTGGCTGCGGCTGTGCTACAGGCTTTGGAACTGCATCAAGCTGTGGCAGAGGGTAGTTTTCCTCGGTGGGGAGGGTCAAATCACCCTTTTTTTTTTGAGCTAATGCTGCAATCTTCATAAGGGTAAGCTCCACAACAAGCCTCTGGTTAGAGGCTGTGCGCAACTTGGCATCTGCCTCCGAGAGTAGCGAGATTGCCCCGAATAGGAACGCCACCTCACATACTGCCGCCTGAGTGCGGTATCGCTCCATCAGTGCCCCTGTGTATTCGATAAGAGTAGCCGCAGGACCCTTTGAGACAAGCAAATCGCGCATGTGCTGATTGAGTCCGTTCATGAAAATCTGACCCGAAAAGCCCTTGCTCAGCACCGTGTCAAACTCAAGCAGCGAACTTACATAGTCGCCCGCAAGAAGCATATCTGTAAAGCGGAAATAGGTGTCGTAGTCTAAGACATTAAGCGTCTGAGCCACAGTGCGATACTCAAGCGTAGTGCCACAGAAAGAGACCGCCTTGTCAAACATCGACAGCGCATCGCGCATACCTCCGTCAGCCTTTTGAGCTATGAGGTTTAGGGACTCGTCGTCGGCTGTAACGCCCTCTTTGTCAGCTATATAGCGAAGATACTCAACTGCGTCCTCTACGCGAATACGGTTGAAGTCGTAAATCTGACAGCGAGAGAGGATTGTTGGGATAATCTTGTGCTTCTCGGTTGTTGCGAGGATAAAAATTGCATGCTGCGGAGGCTCCTCAAGAGTCTTAAGGAAGGCATTGAAAGCCGCCTGCGAGAGCATGTGAACCTCGTCGATGATAAATACCGAGTAGTGACCAATCTGAGGTATGACTCTGACCTGCTCGATAAGGTTGCGAATATCCTCTACCGAGTTGTTTGATGCGGCATCAAGCTCGTGAATATTGAGCGACCTGCCCTCGTTAAATGAGCGACAAGAGTCGCACTCGTTACACGCCTCTGCACCAACGGGATTAAGGCAGTTTATAGCCTTCGCAAAGATTCTGGCACAAGTGGTCTTACCCACACCGCGCGGACCGCAGAAAAGGTAGGCGTGCGCCAACTGGTTACGCTCAATGGCATTCTTAAGCGTTGAGGTAATATGCTTCTGTCCTACAACCGATGCAAAGGTCGCTGGACGGTATTTTCGAGCCGATACTACAAATTGTTCCATAATCGGCACAAAGTTAGCGAAAATTATATGGAAACGCAAGAGAGGATGTACTTATTTTGAGTTTAGCGAGATTTAAGAAGCACGCGAGAAAGTTCAAGGGGACCCAATGCCCCGAAGCACTTTTACTATATCGCTCCTTAAGTTCCCTAATCTCACTAATCTCCTTAAATGTCGTTTCCTGAAATAGGTTGACAGTATAGTCTTGATACAAGGATAAAAG
>CAZIPR010000032.1:0-21193 GCA_964541245.1 uncultured Alistipes sp. | reverse complement strand
GCTATTCCATTGTTTTTCAACGGAATAGCCAATTTTTACCCCCCCCTCACAAAAAACTCAAACATAAAAAAGGCTGACTAATACATCCTTGCGGACTTTTTAGTCAGCCTCGCTGTCATTAACTGCTATTATGTGCTATTCACTGTCATCTGTTCGCGCTCCCTAACCTCGTTAACCTCCCTATACTCCCTAAATTTCTTCTGCGAAGCAGAAAGCCAGCACAGGCACTCAATGCCTATGCTGGCTTTTCGCGCTATCAAGTTAGCACTTCGCTTTCAAAAAGGGACGGTACTTAGTCTGTGCTACAGCAGGAACTTAATAAGGAAGAAGGCGGCGAGGATAAGCATGCCGACTGAGACTCTTTTATAATTTCCTGTGCATAGGTTGATAACCACATAAGAGAGGTGACCAAAGACGATACCGTCAGAGATGCTATATGCAAGAGGCATAAAGATAATGCAGATAAATGCAGGGATAGCATCAAGGTAGTTTGTAAAGTCTATCTTTGACAGACCGCTACACATCATCAGACCCACGAACACAAGCACAGGTGCTGTTGCTGCGCCTGGCACTGAGAGGAAGAACGGAGCAAGGAAGAGTGCGATGAAGAAGCACATAGATGCAGTAAATGCTGTAAGTCCGCTTCTGCCGCCCTCGTTTACGCCCGCTGCGCTCTCTACAAATGTTGTAACGGTGCTTGAGCCCATAACTGCACCCAGGGTTGTAGCGATTGAGTCGGCGTAGAATGCCTGCTGTAGGCGAGGAACTTTGCCATCTGGGGTTATCATGCCTGCCTTATTACATACGCCGATAATTGTGCCGATGGTGTCAAATAGGTCGATGAATAGCATTGTAAATACAACCACAAACATATCCTTTGTGAAGATGCTACTCCACTCTAACTTGCAGAAAATAGGCTCAATAGACGGAGGTGTGCTTACAACGCCGTTTAAGTGGGTTACGCCCATAGGGATACCGATAAGGGTGGTCAGTACAATACCGATAAGCATTGCACCTTTGATATTGCGAATCATAAGCACTGCGGTAATAATCATGCCGATAATAGCCAACAGTGGCGCGCCGGAGGTTATGTCGCCTAAGGTTACAAGTGTGCCCTTGCTTGCGGTAATAATGCCTGAATTTTGCAGACCAATAAAGGCGATAAATAGTCCGATACCCACACTGATAGCACCCTGTATGGTCTTTGGCAGACTATTTACAATATGCTCTCTAAGGTTTGATACAGTCAGCAGAATAAAGATTACACCCTCAATAAATACAGCTGTGAGGGCAAACTGCCAGTTGTAGCCCATGGCGATACACACCGTGTAGGCAAAAAAGGCATTAAGACCCATGCCTGGACCGAGCGCAAATGGCAACTTCGCAATTACTGCCATAAGCAGCGTTGCTATACCCGACATCAGAGCCGCTGAGGTAAATAGCGCACCCTTGTCCATACCTGTCTCGCTAAGGATGGCAGGGTTTACGGCAAGGATGTATGCCATTGTAAGAAAGGTTGTCAGACCCGCCATAATCTCCGTAGAGATTGAGGTCTTCTTCGGGTCGTAACCGAATAGTTTTGTGAGGAGTTTGGTGTTTTTCATCATAATTATTTGAGGTATGTTCTATAAATTAGTTATCAATTATTTTCGCTTTTAGGGTAAATTCTATTTCGGTCGCTTTTGAATTTATTTTGGCATCTTTTGTCTTGAAAATCTTGAAAATAGCCCGCTATTCTCTGCGCTTTACAAGCCAAAACCTGCTCAAAATAATCTTCAAAATAGCTTCGACCTAATTTATAGAACCTACCTTGTATTTTCACAATTTATCAGGCATTGGTACACTCTTGCCCGTTGCACGAACAGTCGGCATTGGGGCATTCCACCCTCTGAGTGTGTTACTCAGCTCTGAGGCAAGCTCTTTAACAACCTCTGGATGCTCTGCTGCAACATCGTTGCGCTCAGAGAGGTCACTGTTGAGGTTGTATAGCTCAAGGGCTGCATCGTGCATGCGATATACAAGTTTCCACTCGCCACGACGGATGGCACTCAGGAAGTCAACATCATACTGGTCCTCTATGCGCCACTGGTGCGGGAAGTGCGAGATTACAGCTCTCTGAGGGTCAAGACCCGATACGCTCTTGGGAACTACAAAACGGTTTGCCTCTTTCTGGTTTGTAATCTCTCCGCGCTTTGTAGCCGCGGCAACATACTGTGAGCCGTCTGTGATAAGTTTTACAAGGCTCTGACCATCAACCTCTTGCACGGTTTTGTAATCCTTAACACCTGCAAGCTCAAGAATAGTAGGGAAGAGGTCCTGCGGATTTACAGGGGTATTGATTCTTGTGCCCGCAGCGGTCTTTCCAGGGATATAGACCATCATTGGCACCCTTACACCACCCTCATAAACTGAACCTTTGCCCTCTCTGAGTGGTAGATTATATACATGAGCCTCGCCACCTTTAGAGGTGTTTACGCTGTGTCCGCCGTTGTCTGAGTAGAAGATGATAACCGTATTGTCGGCAACACCTTTTGACTCAAGGTAGTCCAGAAGGTCGCCTAAACTCTTGTCAACACCCTCAACCATAGAGCCGTAGCACGCCTGTAGGTGGTCCATGCCGCGACTGCGATACTTCTCATAGAATCTATTATCTGGTTGAATAGGGGTGTGAGTGCCGTAGTGGGCAAAATTAAGGTAGAACGGAATATTGTTCTCAATAGGGTAGTCAAGCGTCTTGAGTGCGCTAACTGTAAGAGCCTCAGTAAGATGGGTATCTGTTCCCCAATAGTCAAAAAGACCTGGTACGGCGTGGTATTTCCAGCTGCCAGGCTTGTTGCCATAGTGGTCCTGACCCTGATAGCTTGACGGCATACCTCCGTAGTGACCAGTCAGATTGACAATAAATCCAAGATTGTATGGCGAGGCTGCGGGAGTACCCATTGTGGCAAAGTGAGCCTTGCCTGCAAGTATTGTAAAGTAGCCCGAATCCTTGAGCAGTTGCACCATAGGCGTTGCAGCTACACTCCTCGGAGTGCCCTCTGTTGGCGAAATGCCGTTCCAATTCCACTCTGGGCGGATAAAGGTATCTTCAGTGTTGTCGTTTGCTGTAAATGTGCCACGCATACCTCCTGTAGCATCGGTTGGTATGTCATAGTTGTTTGAACAGAACATAGTAATACCCATGTGCGCAGGGTGCATGCCTGTCATAATAGATGTTCTGGTTGGCGAAGATACAGGACAGGCGTATGCTGAGGTCATTATTACGCCCTGCTCTGCAAGACGCTCCATGTTTGGGGTGTCATAACGCAGATTGTTTGGATAACGCTCCTCTCCGTAGGCAACAGAGCTGTCAAGCCATCCAAAGTCATCAATAAGGAAAAAGACGATATTTGGGCGATTGTCGCTCTTTGTGCACGAAGCCAAAGGTGCGGCAAGCAACAGCGGTAGAAGTTGTTTCGTCTTCATTTTTTTCGAAGGGTTTTTAGATTCTTCGCAAGGTAGTAAAAAAATGGGAAATAATGGTCGATATGCTCAATTTTTTTTGTAATTGAAGGTGCTTTGATTAGGGCACGCGATTTAATAACATAAATAACAAAGAATAGCAACGGGCTTGCGCCCTTAATGACACACAATGGCAGCGTGCGAGTTTATAGGGGATTTAGAGGCTGTTAGAGGTTGTTAGAGGAAATTAGTGGTGCGCGCTATTATGCCGCCGCTCCCTAACCTCGTTAACCCCTTATGCTCCCTAAATCTCTTCTGTGAAGCAGAAAGCCAGCACAGGCTTCAATGTCCTATGCTGGCTTTTCGCGCTATCAAGTTAGCACTTCGCTTTCAAAAAATGCGCTACTATGCTACTACTTTACATTGCAGGTACGCTGCCTGGGGTCATAAGATATACCACATCAAGACCGTAGCTGAAGTAGATATCGTATGTGCCCGCAGGGGCGGTGATATTGTTGCTAGAGCCGTTCTCTACAGCTATTGCCTGACCTACAACAACTGATGCACCACCTTTAAGACCGTAGTTGAAACCAGAACTCCAGCTGCTATTACCGCGCACCTTAAAGTCGCCTGTAAGTGCTACATTTGTAGCCTTATACATGCCTGTTGTGCTGTCAAGTGTCATTGCAATATCTGCACTGTTGCCCCAACCTGTGTCAACGCCAACAATGCCGAAAGATACACCCTCTGGGTTTGGCTTAGGACCGTTTGCGGTCTGAACTGTGGCAGTTGAGATGTCACTGCCAGCGGTCATAATGTAAATCTTAGCAGCGTTTGTATCAAGGTAAAGGTCATATACGCCATCTTTTGTTACAGAGCAGTTGCCACCATTAGATACAGCCTCTACAACGCTGTTAGGGGTTGTGTAAGCATACTTAGCACCGAAGTTTACATCCCAATTCTGATTTTTGCGGAACTTAAACTCGCCGTATGCGGTAAGTGTAACATCTTTAGCTACAAGCAGACCCTCGGTTGAGGTTGTGTAGAGGACAACATCGTCTTTCCAATCGTTGAAACCACCTACAATACCCCACTCTGAAGCCTCTGGATTAACCTCTACAACAGGACCCTGACCTGTTGCGCTCTGAATTGTCGCATTGGCAATATCTGTGCCTGCTGACATGATGTAAATCTTCAAATTCAAAGTGTCAAGATAGAGGTCGTAAGTACCAGCCTGAGCTACAGAACAGTTTGTTGTGCCGTTCTCAACAGCATTTACAACGCTGTTTGGAGCAGAGTAACCAAACTCAGCACCGAAGTTCCTGCCCTCCCAAGTCTCGCCATCGCGGAACTTGAACTCGGCAAAAGCGTCAAGAGTAATACCCTCAACAACATAGAGACCAACGGTAGAGGTCTGAACAGCTGCTACATTTGCGTTCCAACCGTTAAATGAGCCAACAACACCCCAATTTGCATCTGGAATAATAACAGGACCCTGTCCGTTTGCAGTCTGCTCAACAGCGTTTGTAATCTCAGTACCTGTGGTCATGATGTAAATCTTAGAATTTACAGTATCGAGGTAGAGGTCGTAAGTACCAGCCTGAGCCACAGAGCAGTTGTTTCCCTGAGAGATTGCGTTAACTACGCTGTTAGGAGCTGTGTAGCTAAACTCAGCACCAAAGTTGTTGCCGTCCCAATTGTCGCCCTCGCGGAACTTAAACTCGGAAAACTCAGCCAAAGTTACAGCCTTGGCAACATACAGACCCTCTGATGTAGTCCTCTCCATTGCGAGGTTTGCGCTCCAATCATTAAATGCACCAATAACACCCCAAGCTACAGGCTCGTCAACAACAGGACCCTGACCGTTTGCAGTCTGAGCTGTTGCGTTAACAATCTCAGTGCCTACTGTCATGATGTAAATCTTAGAGTTTACAGTGTCAAGATAGAGGTCGTAAGTACCAGCCTGAGCAACAGAACAGTTTGTTGTGCCGTTCTCAACAGCATTTACAACGCTGTTAGGAGCAGAGTAACCAAACTCAGCACCGAAGTTTCTGCCCTCCCAAGTCTCGCCATCGCGGAATTTGAACTCAGCAAAAGCATCAAGAGCAATACCCTGTACAACATACAGACCATCTGTAGAGGTCTTAAGAGCTGCTACATTTGCACCCCAATCGTTAAATGAGCCAACAACGCCCCAATTTGCATCTGGAATAACAACAGGACCCTGACCGTTTGCGGTCTGCTCAACAGCGTTTGTAATCTCTGTTCCAGCGGTCATGATGTAGATTTTCTCGTTGGTCATATCGAGGTAGAGGTCGTAAGTACCAGCCTGAGCAACAGAACAGTTGTTACCCTGAGAGATTGCCTTAACTACACTGTTAGGAGCTGTGTAGCTAAACTCAGCACCGAAGTTGTTGCCATCCCAATTATCGCCCTCGCGGAACTTAAACTCAGCAAACTGCTCCAAAACAATATCCTTAGCAACATAGAGACCCTCTGTTGTGGTAGCCTGTAGTGCTACATTTGTACCCCACTCGTTAAATGAGCCAACTACACCCCAATTTGTAGGCTCTGGGGTAGGGGTAATGTTCTCTGGAGAGTTGCCAGCAGTAAGAAGGTAGAACTCAAGGGTGTTGTAGTTGAAGTAGATATCGTAAGAGCCGCTTGCAGCAACGGTAAGGTTTGAGCCGTTGTTTACAATCTTTGTGATAGTGTCTGCATTTACAGCAAAAGTGCCCTCAGCAGATGCACCGTAGCTCTCACTCCAATCTTTGCAAGCTCTGATTTTGAACTCCTCGCCAGCAGCGATAGTAACGCCTGTGGTGTAGTAAAGAGCCTTGGCAGAGTCGTACTTGAGAGTCAAATCACTGTCCCAATTCATTGAAAGTGATTCAATTGCACCAATTAGTGAGAGTGTAAATGGCTGCATAGGGGCAGAGGAGGTGTTGATGTAGAAAGAGCTAAAGTTCTTCTTGATATATACCTCTACATTTGACAAACTCTCTGAGAGGTGTATGTTGTTACCTCCGTTCTCTGAAAGGGTTGCTTGCCACTCGTTTATAGGAGTGTTCTCCTCTGCTGGGCGTGAGCCACCAATCCAAGCCTCGCCATTGACAAACTTAAACTCGTTTCCCAAAGTTGTGCAGTAAGCTACATAGTAGCCGCCAATCTCATAGAGAGGTGTGCCGCTGTTTATGTCCCAATTGTTGTGCGAGCCAACAATTACAAGACCTGGAACAGCCTCTGGATATGCATTGTCGCCCATGTCGTGAATCTTGCCTTTCTCAAGGGTAACGGTGTTTGCAGTCTGTCTTACAATGCCGCCATTGTTGTAGAGCGCAATTCCGCCCTCAATAGTTGCAGGAGCAGTTGCGATGTAGTATGTGCCTCCGCTCTGGCAACCTGTAAGGGTTACAGTTGTATCTGATGTACTCTCAATAGCAGGAGTTGTCTCAAAGCCTGCAACTGTAATATCGCCTGTAAAAGTTGTGCCGTCGTTTGACTGTACGGTTACTGTGCCGTCGTTTGCAGCTGTAACCTTGAGGTAAGAGCAGAGATTCTTGAACTCTAACTCAGCAGAGGTTGTAACAGCCACAGCAAGTGCAGCAGCAGGGTCAAAACTATCCTTTACAGCACTCTGTACAGTAGGGATGTTTGCGTTAAGAGTAGAGCCTACAATCTGTAGAGCCTCAGAGTATGGATATACTGCAAGATAGCTCTTTGCTGTTACAGTCTGACCTGTAAAGGTTGCAACGGCAGAGGTTGTGTAGCTGTCCGCGTTCTTGATTGTAAACTTGGCTGGAGCAGAGTATGTTGTGCCGTCAAAAGCAAATACGGCAATAGCATCCTCGGCATTCCAGTGGATAGAGTTGCCGCTAAGCTGTGTGCGGCTGTCAGCTGACACTGAGGCGTTGAACTCAAGAGTAACATCCTCGCCCATTACAGTGTAGTTGAAATCTGATGTGGTATCGGTGCTACATGCAGCAAGTACCAGAGTCGCAATAGCGACAAAAATTGAGTAAATCTTCTTCATAATTACCACTCTACAGGAGCTCCGTTCTCCAAATCATCAATACTTCCAGGACCACCTGTATAAGCATAGCCCCTTTCGATTTTTACAGCCATCTGCTTTATTGCAGGAGCTGCGTAATTAGACATCATGTTTCTGTTCATTATAGTATAAATTTTTATGTGATTTCAGACTCGCGAAAATATGTAAAACCGTTGACAATAAGAAACTTATTGCTGTGAGTGGTTTGTATTTACCTGCGGATGGTGTTTTAATTAGGGTGGCGCGATTTAATAGCAGGAATAACAGGAAATAGCAGCGGGCTTACGCCCTTAATGGCATAGAATAACAGCGCGCAAATGCCGATACCCCGTAAAGGAGTTTGTTGCGCTATGCTATTAAGGGACCTTAGTCCCGCTGTCATTAAATGCTATTCAGTGCTATTCAGTGCTATTCAGTGTCATCTATTCGCGCTATCCCTTACTGACTGAAGGTATTGCTGGTTAGAATACCCCAGTGAGGGCAGCGATGGCTACGCCGTAGTTGGTGATTGGGGTGTTTGCTCTTTTTGCGGCGGCGATGCGGCTCATAACATGGCGGCGGTTGAACATGCAGGCTCCGCAGTGGATGATAATATCGTAGTTATCAAGTTTATCGGGGAAGTTATTGCCGCTGACCACTGTAATTGATATTTTGTCGCCGAGTCTTTTGCGCAGCAAGTTGGGCAGTTTTACTCTGCCTATATCCTCGTTCTGCGGGGTGTGTGAACACGCCTCTGCGATAAGAATTTTTGCTGTCGCAGGTAGTGCGAGAAGGGTTTTTGCACCCTCTTTGAATAGCTCCAAGTCCCCTTTGTAGCGAGCCATGAGTATAGAGAACGAGGTCAGCGTAACTCCCTGAGGTGTAAGCGGTTTTACAGCAGCAAATGCCGAAGAGTCGGTAATAATCGCCCGCGGAGGAGAATTGAGACTTTCAAGGGTATCTTGCAGCGTATCGGGGGTGGTGCAGATAGGTGTGCAGCCGCGGTCTAAAAGCTCACGGATAACCTCTACCTGTGGCTTGATAATTCTCCCTTTTGGGGCAGAGCCGTCCTGCGGCATAACAAGTATAACCTTATCGCCTCTGCTGCAAATATGCTCTGTAATACTCCTTTTTTCGCTCTCTATACATAGCGCAATCTCCCTAACCAAGCTCTCTATGCCCAAGCCTGTCTTTGCGCTTACGGCAAGGGTCGAAATGCCCTGTATAGAGGTGGGAATTTGGTTTAGAGTGTCAGCCTTTGAGACAACACCTATAATAGGAATGTTAAGCTCTGATATTCGGTCTATAAAACTCTGTTCTATAGGTAGAATAACAACTGCTATGTCGGTGTGCATCAGTGATTTAAGTGTCTGCTCGATGCGTTTGTCTGCAAGTGGTGAACTGTCGTCTGTGCCAGCGGTATCTGTAAGCAAAACCGCGCCTACGCCTGGTAGCTCAAAACTCTTTGAGACAGGGTCGGTGGTAGTTCCTGCAATATCTGATACAATGGCTACATCCTGCCCTACAAGTGCGTTTATAAGGGCAGATTTGCCGCTGTTGCAATGACCAAAAATGGTAATATGTACTCTCTCTGATGCGGGTGTGTTCATGGCTCTAAAAACGAAAATCTCTCTTGCCGTTAACTATCTCTTGGAGTCGCTCCAAAGTAAGTTTTTGCACTCTGTCTGATGGAATCTTTTTTAGCTCGGCTGCCATAACCCCTGCGGCAGCTGCTCGGCACTCCTCAGAGGCGTAGTCTGTAAGGTACTCTTGCAGGGTAAGCAGCGCATTGGGTGCGCAACAGTTGGCAATAGCTCCACTCTTGGCAAGTGACATAAAACGGTCGCCCGTTCTGCCTTCACGGTAGCAGGCGGTGCAGAAACTTGGTAGGTATCCGAGCTTAAGTAGCCAGCAGACAACCTGGTCAAGAGTTCTGTTGTCTGAGATATCAAACTGCTCGGAGCCGCGAGAGTTGTCACTCTCTGCATAGCCTCCTACGGTGGTCTTTGAGCCGCCACTTATCTGCGAAACACCCACATCCAGAACTGCCTTGCGGCACTCAGCTGTCTCGCGGGTAGATACAATCATACCTGCGTATGGTGCGGCGATGCGTAGTATGGCTGCGATTTTGAGAAATGCACTATCTGAGACGGCGTGCGGAAAGGCTGTAAGGTCAATATTGTCGGCAGGTCGTATTCTGGGTATGCTGATAGTGTGCGGACCTACGCCAAATTTTGCCTCAAGATGCTCTGCGTGCATTATCAGCCCCACAAGGTCGTAGCGATAGTCTGTAAGCCCAAATAGCGCACCTATGCCCACATCGTCAATGCCGCCCTGCATGGCTCTATCCATAGCTTCAGTGTGGTATGCCCAATCACTCTTTGGACCTGTAGGGTGGAGCTTTTGATATACCTCCCTGTTGTAGGTCTCCTCAAAGAGGATGTAGGTGCCAATCTGCGCATCTTTTAGTCGTCGGTAGTTCTCTACAGTTGTTGCGGCAATGTTTACATTTACCCTGCGAATAGCTCCGCTCTTGTGGCGCACGGAGTAGATGGTGTCAATAGACTCTAAGATATACTCTATCGGATTTAGCTTTGGATGTTCACCCGCCTCAAGGGCTATGCGCTTGTGACCCATATCTTGCAGGGCTATAACCTCGGCAGCAATCTGCTCTTGGGTTAGCTTTCGGCGCGGTATAGAGCTATTGGTGCTGTGATAAGGGCAGTATGTACAGCCGTTTATGCAGTGGTTAGAGAGGTAGAGCGGGGCAAACATAACAATACGGTTGCCGTAAATTCGCTGCTTAATTGTGCGCGCTAAGTTGAAAAGGGCGTTTGTAATCTGCTCATTCTCGCACTCCATAAGCACTGCCGCCTCTCTATGGCTAATACCCTTGCACAGCGCAGCCTTGCTAAGAATCTCAGTGGCAAGGGCGGTGTCGTTTTTATGCGCCGCAGCATAGCTAAGACTCTCTAAAACCTCAGCGTGGTCTATAAATTGAGCTGCACTGTCTGAGTGTGGATTATATCTCCCCATACTTATAGTCTCCTCTATCGTAGTTAACTCTGTAGCCGAAGCTATCAAGCTCTTGTTCTAAACTTTTTAACCCCTCTGCCGCTTCACAGCCACTTGAGACCTTGCCTGCGTAGATGTTGTATTTACCCCTTACATCTGCTGGAGAGAGGTTTGGCATTATTACATTTGCACCCGCTCTAATACCCGCCTTATGACCCTCTTTAGAGAGTGTGCTAAGTGCTGTGGTGGCTGGAATAAGGGCACCAGGCAGGGCTAATCTTATAAGTGATATAACTCTGAGTGTGAGGTCAATATCTCCCGCACTATTGCCTGCAAAAGGGGTTGCGCTGTGGGGTATAAATGGACCTATGCCCACCATTTGAGGGTTTAATGATACAATATATTCAATATCGCGGACCATGTGGTCTATTGTTTGCCCTGGAACGCCTACCATCATGCCTACACCCGTCTGGAAACCTATCTCAAGCAGGTTTTCTATACAGCGCATCCTATTATTAAAAGACATATCTGAGGGGTGCAGGGCGTGGTATAACTCACTATCTGCCGCCTCATGCCTTAGAAGGTAGCGGGTAGCACCTGCGCTGAAGAGTGCCTTGTAAGACTCCTTGCTACGCTCTCCAAGGGATAGGGTTATTGCTGCATCGGGGTAGAGAGTGGCTATTCTCTCCACCAAAGGGATAAGGCGCGAATCGCTCCAAAAACTATCCTCCCCGCCTTGAAGAACAAATGTTCTAAGACCTAAGTTGTAACCCAGTTTGCAGCATTCTAAGATTTGGCTCGCCGTAAGACGGTATCTCTCAGTAGAGGTGTTGTCACGACGAAGTCCACAGTAGAGGCAGTTGTTTTTGCAGTGGCTCGAAATCTCGATCAGTCCTCTGACAAAAATGTTGTTGCCAAATACCCTCTGCGCACTCTCTACAGCGGCAACTCTGATAGCCTCAAAGCTGCTACTATCGCAAGTAAGCAGAGCCTTAAGCTCTGCACCTTGCAGTGGAGTAGTGCTTAGAGCTGGAATAGTCATCGTCTCTCTAATTCGGCAGCGAAAATCTTTTTGCCTGTATCGTATGCTGAGTGAGAACTTGGACCAGAAATACAGCCGCCCTCGCAAGCCATAACCTCAATAAACTGTGCTGGAGCCTTACTTGTCTTGGCGTATGCACGCAGTAGGGCAACATTTTTCTTTGTCAGGTTGGCAATTTGCAGTGTAGAGTAGTTGAAACCCTCGCCTACATGAGCCTTTACAGCAGCTGTTACACCGCCACCCTGAGCAAAACCGTGTGCAGTGCATGGTGCGCTCTGAGGTAGGGTGACACTCTGCTGCTGAGCAATATCAATCTTCATACCTGTAAAGATTGCGTGTAGCTCCTCAAAGGTAAGCACATAATCGACCAAATCATCCTTACGAGCCTCTTTGCGCTTGGCAATACATGGACCTACAAAGACAAGTTTTGCATCTGGGAACTGCTCTTTAGCAATCTGTGCTGTGTAGTACATCGGAGATCGGGTAGAAGAGATATACTTCTTCAGATAAGGTACATGCTTCTCTGCCATCTCTATATATGAAGGGCAGCAAGAGGTGGTCATAAATGGCTGACCCTCCTCAATCTTCTCCTGTAGCTCGGCAGACTCCTTCTCGGTGGTAATCACTGCACCCTGAGCAACCTCTACAATATCTGTAAAACCTACAGCCTTTATTGCACCATATACCTTCTCTGTTGGCGCGTCATACTGAGAGAGTAGGGCTGGAGCAACAAGTGCAACAACCTTCTCGCCACGACGGATAGATTGCAGTATGTCAAATACTTGCGAAATCTCAAAGATGGCACCAAATGGGCAACTATTTACACACTTACCGCAGTAGATACACTTTGTCTCGTCAATATGCTCAACACCGTTCTCGTCCTTTGTAATAGCTCCTACAGGGCAAGACTCCTCGCAAGGTACGGGGATGTGTACAATGGCGTGATAAGGGCAGTTGTCGTAACACTTACCGCAGCTGATACACATTGAGCGGTGGATTCTGCCCTGGCTGGTCTCTGGATCAAACTCAATAGCACCCTTTGGACAGCTTGCAGCACAAGAGCGTGCCACGCAACCGCGACAGAGGTTTGTAATCTGGAAATTGGTGCGTACACATGAAGAGCAAGCCTCGTCAACAACGCACATAATATTCTCTTTGAGGCTCTTTCTGTCAAGAGCTGCCTTGGCGTATGCTGAGAGTGGAGTAAGCTCGTCTGTCTCGTCGCTCATATCAAAACCGAGCAGCGGCAGGGTCTTGTACTTGTTTACAGCCCTCTCTTTGTGAATACAGCAACGACCTACAGGCTTTGCGTTTCGTGGACTAAGCTCAAGTGGCAGACGGTCAATCTTCTCTACAAGCTCTCCGCTGTTCCATAGCTCAATAAGTCTGTTGAGCAGCGTCTGGCGCACAATCATTACATTATTCCTAATTGCCATAATATCTGGTTTGGGTTAAAAGTGCAAAATTATACAAAAAATAGCACAAATTCAACTACTTTAGGTAATCCTCGAAATAATCAGTCACTTTTTGCATCAGATGGACTCTATCTCTGCCCCTAACATTGTGTTCTGCGCGCGGATAAGGGAAGTAGTCAACCTGTACACGAGCCTTGATACACTCGTCGATAAAGTTGAGCGAGTGTTGCCATACAACAACATTGTCAACAGCACCCTGGCAGATAAGCAACTTACCTTTTAACTCCTTTGCCTTTGGAAGCAGTGAGGTCTTGGCAAAGCCCTGCGGGTTACTCTCAGCGGTCTCCATATATCTCTCGCCGTACATCACTTCGTACCACTTCCAGTCAATCACAGGACCACCTGCAACACCTACTTTGAATACATCAGGGTATGTGGTCATAAGCGAGATTGTCATAAAGCCACCATACGACCAGCCGTGTACGCCGATACGCTCACTGTCAACCCAACTGTGGCTTGTAAGCCAAGAGATGCCCGCCATCTGGTCCTCCATCTCGCATACACCACACTGACGGTGTATAGCCTGCTCGAAATCCATCCCTCTGTTTGATGTACCTCTATTATCCATCACAAAGACCACATATCCTCGTTGTGCCATATACATCTCCCAGCGGCGCAGCTGTGCCTGGAAGGTGTTTTGCACCATCTGTGAGTGTGGACCGCCATAGACATAGAGTATTACAGGATACTTTTTCGTAGGGTCGAAATCAAGCGGCTTGATAAGGCGATAGTAGTTGTCATACTTGCCGTCGGCACTCTTTACCGTGCCAAGCTCTATGGTAGAGTAGTTGTACCCCTCAGAAGGGTCTTTGGCTGTGAAAACCTCACGGTAAATCTTGCCATCGGTGCTACCTACAGCAACAACCCTCGGAACAGAGAGTGAGGAGTAGTTGTCGCTGAAATATTTACCATCGGGCGAGAGTGTGCAGTTGTGCCAGCCCTCGTTGCGAGTAAGTCTTGTTGTCTTTCTGCTCTTAATCTCTTTTCTGAATAGGTGCCTATCTACAGGCGAGACCTCTGCCGAGTAGTAGTAGATGCTCTTTGAGTCCTGCCCAAGATACTCTGTGTCGGCATCAACATCTGTAAACCTATCAATGGTGCCCTCAGAGAGTGAGCAGAGGTATAGATTTCTATATCCGCTACGGTTTGAGGTGGTATAGACAAATTTGTCGGGGTCTGAGTCTAAGAAGTAGAGTGGGTAGAGTGGCTCAACATACTTTTCGCTATGCTCTGTAAGCAGGGTGGCGGTTTTAGCACCTGTCGCGGCGCAGTAGGCGTTGAGATTCATGTTTTTCTGCTTACGGTCAAGCACCTGTAGATAGATAGTCTTGCTATCTGGCGACCAAGTCAGATTTGTAAGGTATCGCTCAGAGTCAAAATCTGTTACATTAAGGTATGTAACAGCCTTAGTGGTAGTATTATACACGCCAACGCTGACCCTCTCAGAGGTCATGCCGTTCATCGGATATTTTATCTCCTTCAGAGTACCTGTGCGGGTTGTAATATCGAGTAGCGGAAAGGTTGTAACACCGCTCTCGTCCTTCTGATAGAAGGCAAGCAGAGTGTTGTCTGGCGAAGGGAATAGTCCGCCCTCAATGCCAAACTCGTTGCGCGAAACAGAGCTGCCACAGACTATATTTTTGTCTGCAAAATCGGTCACTTTACTCTCTATGCCGCTACTGTCAATCCAGACAATGTTGTTCTCTCTAAGCTCTGCATGCGCCTTGCTGCTGTTCTCTGTAGCAAGGGTTACACTCTTCTGCTTGCCATTGCGGATATTAGTGGCAATAAGCAGTGTATCCTCTTTGTGCAGATAGCACTCTGGATGCTCTTTGCTCCAGAAGAGACGATAGTTTTCGGGTATCAGTTCTCTGCTAAGTATCGCCTCCTCCATAGTCAGTAGGCGACGATTCTCGGCTGTGGCACCAAAGGTTATAATGGCGCACAGAAAAAGTAGTAGGTTTCTCATTAAAAAAGATATTTTTCGGTTTTTATTCTCTCAATATATCTGTCAATCTCCTCCCATGCCTCATCACTGAGCGTAGTGCCGACCACCTCGATAACCTTACCTGCGGTCACAGCTCCAATAGTACCACATTGGCGCAGGTCAAGCCCCTCGGTAAGTCCATAGAGGAAACCCGCCGCGTAGAAGTCGCCCGCACCTGTGGTGTCAACCCTCTTTGCTGCCTTCATAATGCCTACATGGACAACTCTCTCGCCCTGTTTTATCAGCGCGCCTTTCATGCCAACCTTTACAACGGCAAGGCTGCACATCTCAGAGATATATTGCAGCGCATTTATAGGCTCGCTCTCCTTAGAGAATACCTTAGCCTCGTCTTCGTTTGCAAAGACAATATCTACATAGTTTTCAACAAGAGAGGTCAGAAATTCAAGATTTTCTTCAACCACATTAAAGCTGGCAAGGTCTATGGCTACAGTAAGCCCACACTGCTTTGCACGCCTTGCGACAGACTCTATAAGTGTATGGTCTTGAACAAGATAGCCCTCGATATAAAGGCAGTCGTAACCCTCAAAAACCGAGGAGTCAATCTCTTCTGCACAAAGTTCTAACGCTGCGCCAAGGTGTGTGAGCATAGTCCTCTCGCCATCAGTTGAGATAAGCGAGACGCACTTGCCAGAGCGACCCTTGCCGCGGAAGATTATAGGTGCGATAGATAGATTCTCCAAGGCTCGCTCAAAAAAGTCGCCCGTAGTATCGCAGCCTACCTTGCCAATAAATCCGACCTTAGCACCAAGGCGTGCCATGGCGCGAATAGTGTTATCTGCCGAGCCGCCAAGAGATAGTGAGTAGGGGCGACCAGCAACAGCTTTGGAGACCTCTGACTGCAAAGAACTATCAACAAGCGACATTGAGCCTCTTGCAATGCCGTACTTCTCAAGTACACTGTCGTTGTTCAGGTTTACTAACATGTCGGTAAGCGCGTTACCGATACCAATGACTCTCTTCATCTATTTGTAGGTATATTCTGGGTTAGATTGAAAGTATCTTTACAAGCTCTATATTGCTCTGTTTTACGGTTTTAGTATGGCTTAGAGCCTGGCTAAATGGGGTGTAGGCAATCTCGCCGTTTTTAATTCCAACCATAACATTGCGCTGACCCTCCTTAAGTGCCTCTATTGCAGATGCACCGAGGCGTGAGGCTAAAATTCTGTCGGCAGCAGTCGGCGAGCCTCCTCTCTGAAGGTGTCCCAGAATTGTAACCCTTGCATCATACTGAGGATACTCCTGCTCAACCCTTTTTGCAAGCCCCATAGCTCCACCTGTCGCAGGATTTTCTGCTACAAGCACAATTGCCGAGTTTTTGCTCTTGCGGAAGCCGTTGTCTATAAGCGTTTTAAGCTGGTCGTCGCCTGTCTGGGACTCTGGGATTATCGCCGCTTCAGCACCTGTGGCAATAGCTCCATTGAGTGCTAAATAGCCTGCTGTATGACCCATAACCTCTACAAAAAATAGCCTCTCATGCGAGGTTGCAGTGTCACGCAACTTATCCACCGCATCAACAATGGTATTTAGTGCAGTATCGTAGCCTATAGTAGTGTCTGTGCCAGAGAGGTCGTTATCTATAGTGCCAGGCAGCCCGACAATCGGAACATCAAACTCCTCGGCGAAAATCTTTGCACCCGTAATTGTTCCATCGCCACCAATTACCACAAGGGCATCAATGCCTGCATTTTTCATATTCTCGTAGGCGCACTTTCTACCCTCTGGGGTCTTGAACTCATTGCAGCGCGCAGTCTTTAGAATAGTGCCGCCCCTCTGGATTATATTGCTTACACTGTTTGAGTGAAATTCGAGTATCTCTCCCGTAATCAGACCTTTATAGCCTCTCATTATACCCTTGACATCCCAGCCGTTAAATCGTGCTGTGCGAGTCACGGCTCTAATCGCCGCGTTCATACCTGGGGCATCGCCTCCAGATGTGAGTATTCCAATACACTTGATAGTTGCCATATTATACCTAATATTTTCCCCAAAAATACGAAATATTTTTGAATTAGCAGATTTACTGCAAATGATGTGCGCAAAAAAATGACAGAATAGCATAGAATAACAACGGGCTGATGCCCTATAAGCAAAAGTTCTTCGAGAACTCAATGCTCCGAAGAACTTTTACTGTACCGCTTAGATATTAAGGGCTTATGCCCGCTGCTATTAAATGTTATTAAATGTGAGCTGTCATTTCGCGCAAGTGCTTCCCAATATCCAATCAATAAGTGATATAGACAATATACTCTCCCTCGGCTGAGATTGTAAAACACTCCTCTGCCGCTTCGTTTAGTGTGCCTTGCCACCAAGCGTCAAAGTCGTAGAGCGGATAGACAAGGTTTTGGGAACTAAGATTTTTGGCTCCGATATTGAAAATAGAGACCTGCGCCCCCTTTTCGCAACTGAAACTATTTGTGCCGCGGCAGGGGATAAAGACCCCATAGTCGGTATAGCTGCGAACATCTGCCCCCATGCGAAGGTACTCTGCAAGCAGGGCTATATTGCCTATTGTGTGGTCATCGCGTTTGCCTGTAGCTCCCACGATATCAATAACTTTTACCCCCCTTTCTATCAGAAATTTTACAGCCTTAGTCTGGTCGTTTGTCTGCTGGTCTGGCTGATAGTGGATAATACTCTTGAAACGCTCTCTGTTTTTGTCAGAGAGTGAGTCCCCGTCTCCCACAATAACATCGGGGATATATCCACGCTCAATATAGCTGTCCGCTCCGCCGTCGCAGCACACTACAAATTTGCTCTGTAGCAGCCTCTGTAGCGGAGCCTTGGCAGTGGGGAAGTAGCCATTTGCAACTATTACTGCATCTGCTATTCTGTCTCTATTCATCTTGTTCTTTCATCAATTTTTTCCACTTCAGATACCCGAAAACAGCAATTACTGTATATAGCATATAGAGCGCAGCGGTTGGGTAGAGACCTTTGTATATATATAGTCCTGCCGAGATAATATCCACAACAAGCCATACAAGCCACTGTTCTACATACTTTCGAGCAAGCATCCACATACCTACAATGCTCAGAGCTGTTGTAAGCCCGTTTGTCCATGGTACAGTGCTATCTGTAAACTCAATTAGCAGCGTTGAGGTTACAACCTGAGCCACAGCATAGAGTAGGAAAAGTGAAATCCATCTGCGAGGTGGTGTGTGGCTGATTTTCAGCTCTTTAGAGCTGCTCTTTTTGCCAAAGAGCGTAAAGTTGTACTTCCAGGCAACCCATCCGTAGATTGCAATTACAAGGTAGTAGATATTTAGCACCGTATCGGCATATAGCCCAGCATCGTAATAGACAAAGAGGTATATAGCAGGCATTATAATACTTGCAATCCACAAGTATATGCTCGCCTTGTACTCTAACCACAGGTAGATAAGACCTATGATAAAGCCCGCTATCTCAAGGTAGTTTTCCATAACAAGCCCGCTCATTAGTCAATTTTTGCTGCATTTGGGTCGTTGAGCAGCCTGTTGTACTCCAAAGAGTCTAAAGGCTCGTCAATAGCTCTGTCGTCCCAATCGCTCTTGAGTATCCTCTCAACTTCGTTTTCGTGCATGCCAGATACAACACTTGTAGCCTTGGTAACTACGCCTATAGCGAGTAGTATCCATATTATCAGCGAACTGATAAGTACCCACCACCTTGGACGGCTGCCTATTATAAGAGCCACCAGCAGGTATAGTATAACCGCTATTGGAATAAGTACGGCGATGACAGTCAGTACAGGAAGTGCAGTGCCAAAGCTATCAATAGCCTCTGCCAGCGTTCCTAAGTTTCCGAGGCTCAAAAGCTCAACTCCAGCACCTGTGAAGGCGGCAAATAGAGTGAAAATCAGCACCATAAATACCGATATGAGCGGGAACATCAAAAGGAACATAAAAGCCTTAAGACATATTACTGCAAATCTGCCCAATCCTGCAATAAAGGTGGCAACGCTCGATTTTGCGCGCTCCTCGTCTGTCGTTGCTACTTGACGGTCGGCTATAGATTTTACAGTTACCGCCTCGCCCTCCATCTCAAGTTTCTGACGCGCACTCTTCGCCTGCGGCACAGCAAACCAGAGAATAAGGTATATTATGACCATAATTGTAAACAGGTTGAGTCCCAAGTTTGAGAGGCTGCTTACAGGTACTAAAACAATTGGCGAAAAGATTACAAGACGCATCCATACGGGGTCAATGTCAAAATATTTACCCAGACCAGCACATACGCCACCAAGTTTGTTGTTCTCAAGGTCGCGGTAGAGCCTGCGAGGTATGCGGGTCTCTGTTGTAGGCTCGCTGCCGCTGCTCTGGCTCTCAGATATATCCTCTACGCTGCCCAACTGCGCGATTATATTCTCTATAAGTGGCAGACAGACAACCTGCTCAGGGTCTCTCTGCGCAGAGAGTATAAGTTCTGCAACTCGTGCCTCAATGTCGGCTATAATCTCCGAAGAGTCAGGGTTATCTTTGTAAGCCCTCTTAAGAGAGTCTATATAGCCGTTGATACGGGTGTATGCCTCCTTCTCAAGTATAAAGGCGATGCCTGATATACTACATTTCTTAATCTCGTTCATACTATAGGTATGTTCTATAAATTAGTAATCAATTATTTTCGTTCTTAAGGTAAATTCTATTTCGGTCGCTTTGAGGACTCTTTTTGGCATCTTCCAAATTGAAATATGTTCAAAATAGCTCCCAAATCGCCTCGAACTAATCTATAGAACCTACCTATAATTTCTTTATAGAGCTTGCTCCGATGTTATCTACTATATTTACCTGGCAGTTGCCTGTATATCTTACTGTTGATGCACCTATGGCTGTAGCATCAAGCTGTAGGTCGCATGCTACTGTGATATTTGATGCTCCGACAGCCTCTACATTAGCCATCGAGCCGTTGATTTTTGCCTTTGAAGCACCTACAACCTCTGCCTTAACCTGAGTGCAGATAAACTCGCTGGCTTTGAGGGTTGATGCGCCTGCAACCTCAAAATGGGCGCGTGTAGCACTGCCTTTAAGTGTCGCTGAAGCGGCACCTGCAACCTCTGCCTCCATCTTTACACACTCAATATCAGCCTTTACGCTTGCCGCGCCAGCGACCTCTATTGTTGCATTGTTTGCCTTTGCTGCAAGGGTAATTTGCGATGCTCCAACACACTCTATATCAAGGTTATTGGTAGAGATAAAGGGCTTAACTTCTATTGAAGATACAGCGGTTGCCTCAAAGTCGTTTAACTTGCCATTGTATGGGATATATACCTCTGCAATAGGGGTGATATCCTTCTTGTTAAACTTCTTAATATCTGAACTTACAATCAGTTTATTACCACTTACGCTGAGCTGTATGTGCGGCATAATGCTCTCTGTTGCGCGGATGATAATATTACCCTCAGTTCTCTGTTCAACAATTACTCTGATAGGGTTGTTTACCTCTATTGCAGTAAACTCCATGCTGCTCTTTACAGCCTTCATTATTACATTGCTATTCTCTTTACTGCTCGCTGAAGCAGAAAAAATGGTGCAAAGTGCCACTAAAACTATAACAAACCTCTTCATAACCTCAATATTTATTTGCCACGGATGGCGTTAATCTGCTCTACAAGTTTATCCCACGCCTCGTCAAGCGATGCAAGGTAAGCCTTGCCGTCCTCTGTAAGGGTGTAGTATTTACGCGGCGGACCCTGTGGAGACTCCTCCCAACGATATGTCAGGTAGCCCGCGTTCTTCATTCTGGAAAGGATAGGGTAGAGCGTACCCTCCACCACAATCATCTCAGCCCTCTTAAGTTCCGCAATAATCGCTGGAGCATAAGAGTCCTTTCCCGCCAATATCGCAAGTATGCAGTAGTCTAAAATGCCCTTGCGCATCTGTATTTTAGCATTGTCTTCTCTCATATTTTTTTGTTTTTATACGGTGTTTACTGCCTTGTTGGGATTTTTGCTCAGTGGTCACATACGCCTTGGTATGCTCCCACCGAGCAAAAAACCAACAGCGTTGTAACCCCTCGTCTAAAATTCAAAAAAAATCCCGTTCTTTAATTGCGTTTGTTGTTTTGTTGGGATTTTTTTGCTTGATGGTCTTGTGCGCTTTGGTATGCTCCCACCGAGCAAAAACCCAACAGCGTTGTAAACCCTCGTCTAAAATTCAAAAAAATCCCGTTCTTTAATTGCGTTTGTTGTTTTGTTGGGATTTTTT
>CAZIPR010000031.1:0-21745 GCA_964541245.1 uncultured Alistipes sp. | reverse complement strand
AAAGAGTATGCTGATGCGATTGTAGGCTACGATTTCTAAGATATACACAAAAAAAGACGACTGCCTTTCGACAGTCGTCTGGTGAACTCGCTGGGGCTCGAACCCAGGACCCCAACATTAAAAGTGTTGTGCTCTACCTGCTGAGCTACGAATTCATCGCACCAAATCGTTTTTGGTGGTGCAAAGGTAAAACATTTTTCTTAAATGCCAAAATAAATTGAGTTTTTTTCGCTTTTTACAGTAAAATATAGTTTGAAAGAGTTGTTACAGGATAATGTGAAAAGTATGTGCCAAAATTTGTAAAATGAGGATTTTTTGCTAATTTTGTCATATAAAGAGTAACTACAATAAGTTGTGATATTTTATAAATTGCTGATAATCAGCATTTTAGGGGGGGGGTATTTGACCCTTGTATTTTTGTAACTAACTTGGCACAGCAGGTCTTTTGGCTTGTTGTGCCTTTTATTTTATAGCCATGAAAAAACTTTTTACATTTCTTGCAGTCGCGCTGCTCGCGGTTGGCTGTAGTAAGATTTTTGACACAAGCGTACTTGAGCGCAATATTATCGAACTTAAAGACCGCGTAACAGCCCTTGAGGAGCAGTGCAAGCAGATGAATACAAATATTTCGTCTCTGCAAACCATTGTAACCGCTCTGCAAAATAACGACTTTGTTACAGGTGTTGCACCAATTACCCAGAGCGGTGTAGAGGTGGGTTACACAATCACTTTCTCAAAGAGTGGCGCGATTACAATCTATCATGGTAAGGATGGCAGCGACGGTCTGAACGGCTCAGATGGCTCAAATGGTAGCGATGGCGCAAGCGGCTCAACTCCTATTGTGGGCGTTAAGCAGGACACTGACGGGGTCTATTATTGGACTCTGAACGGCGAGTGGCTGCTCAACGACAAGGGCGAGAAGGTCAAGGCTATAAGCACCGACGGCAAAGATGGCGAAGATGGCACTGATGGCACAAATGGAAAGGATGGTAAGGACGGCGTAACTCCACAGCTCAAAATCGAGAACGGATATTGGTATGTTTCGTACAACAATGGCGAGAGTTGGGAGTCCCTCGGCAAAGCTGCAGGCGAAGATGGCTCTGACGGAGCTGCGGGTAAAGACGGCGATTCGTTCTTCCAGAGCGTGACTCAAGACGAGAATAATGTAATATTCACTCTTGCAGATGGCACTGTGTTAACTGTTCCAAAATCAAGCAGTTATCTATTTAACAAATTGCAGTCAGTAAGCTATGTTCCAAGATACAGCGACGGCAAGGCGACTGTATATTACTCTTCAACCGCCAATTCTCAACTTGAGTTGGATTTTGAGGTCTCGCCAAAGGATGCTGTAGCGGATATTGCAGCGCAGTGGGAGACAATTTTGTCTCTTAAGGCTGTAAATACCCAGACCCGCGCTGTGACCTATATTGATATGCCGATTTTGGGCTGCACAGCTGACACTCAGCACGGTGTTATTACCGTCACAGCATCGGGCAGCAACCTTGCAGCTAATTTCTACACTGGAGAGCAAACAGTGAGCGCACGCCTCGGCATTTCAGACGGCAATACAAACATAACCTCTGAATATATCCAGCTCGCAGCAGCACCTGCCACAGAGCCTTTTGCAAACGAGATTTGGTACACCTCGACCGACGGAAATATAGTTGAGCCTCACGATTCGACAGTATTTGGTGCAAATATAATCTCAAACACATACGAAAATGGAAAGGGTGTAGTTGTATTTGATAACAACATTACCAAAATCGGAAATGAAGCGTTTTCCCACTGTTCAACACTTAAGAGCGTAATAATCCCTTATGGTGCTACAATATTTGAGGCTGGTGCTTTTAATGGTTGCGAATATTTAGAGAGTATCAACATACCTAATTCTGTAACAGAGATTGAGTCTTGGGCATTTAATGTCTGTTCGCAGCTTAAGGATGTGGTAATTCCTGACTCTGTTACCACAATAGAGGGTGGAGCATTTCAACTTTGCGGCATGCATACTCTGCAAATTGGAAGTGGTCTGAAAGTTATCGAGTACGAGAGCTTTAATCAATGTAAAAATCTAAAGACCTTAACAATCCCAGGAACTGTAGAACAAATAAAAGGTGATGCCTTTAAGAGTTGCACCTCACTAACTGAGCTAACTATTGAGGAGGGGGTAAAGATTATCGAAGTAAATGCTTTTCATGGTTGCGAGACCCTGCAAAAAGTTACTCTACCAAATAGTATAACCACCATCACAGGCAATCCGTTTGAGTGTTGTTGGTCGCTTAAGGGATTTTATGGTAGCTGGCACTCAGACGACAACAGCATGCTTTTGCACAACACTACCTTTGATAATGTATCTTTATATTCGTATGCTTACGCAGCAGGCAAGTCTGAATATACTATACCAAGCAGTGTTACAGATATTGGGGATAGAGCATTTGTTTGGAACAATATTAAGAGCGTAGAGATTTCAGATTCTGTTAAAACCATTGGAGAGCATGCCTTTGCTGCAGGAACTCTTGAGACCGCTATTATCGGCAGCGGAGTTACGCAAATTGAGCTGCAAGCATTTGGCGGCAATGGCAATCTGAGGACTGTAGTCTGCCACGCCGTTCAACCACCTAAGGGCGGAGTGGAAATATTTATCGACTCGAACCTGGCAGAGCTAAAGATTTATGTTCCAAACTCGTCTGTTGACAGTTACAAAACAGCTGACGGCTGGAAGGATTACGCAGATGCTATTTACCCACTTTCAGAGCTTACAACAACTATTACCTATACCACTACAGACGGTAATACTGTAGATGTTTCTAAGTTCTCAGATGTAGTAAGCAACACCTACGAAAATGGTACAGGAACGCTTGTTGTAAGTGGTTTGATGAAGTATTTGCCAGATTATGCTTTTCAGAATTGCACTACACTAAAAAGCGTGATAATCCCTAACTCTGTGATAACTGTGGGTATGTATGCATTTGATGGCTGCACTGCACTTACAGATGTTACTATTCCTGATAGTGTTACAAATCTTAGAGTGTCGGCTTTTGGCAATTGCACATCTCTTGAGAGATTTGTAATGCCAAATAGTGTAACGGATATTGGGGATGCGTTATTTGGGCATTGCTATGCGCTCACGGATGTCACTCTGTCAGATAATTTAACAGGCACCTCAAGCGCAATGTTTGACAGTTGTACATCGCTTAAGACTGTTGTACTTCCTGCTGGTGTTACAAACATTGGTTTCCACGCTTTCCTTAACTGCACAAGTCTGGAGAGTATAACTATTCCGAGCCGTGTTACCCAGATTGGCAATGAGGCATTTCTGTTCTGCGACAATTTGACAACAATCGTTTGTGAGCCTACAGTGCCTCCTACCGTATCTCAAGTTGATAGTCGCGTACTGAATCACGGCTCTGATAAACTGACAATTTATGTTCCAGCAGAGTCATACGACGCCTACAAAGCCGCATGGGCACACCAGCAGAATGCAGACAGGATAGTTGCAAGGTAGAATTTATGATTTAATAATTTGGGGATGGTTATTTTCTAACCATCCCCAAATTATTAAATCTTTGCTATTAAATTCTTGGCAAATCGTAGGACCACCTCCCACCAATCAACAGTGGTACTCCAATACTCATTTGCAAGTTTTACAAAGCTATCTATAACACCAAAGCGGATGCTCATCAGTAGCACTGTGAGGTTGATAATCCACATTGCAGGGATAAAGAGTGACGAGCGGGCAACGCCTATGCTTGTGATATCTGTCTGGTGCAGACCTGTCTGTTTTCTAAAGCAGCCAATATGGAAAGCTACGGTTATGCCAATCATAATATCGAAGATATAGAGCGACTTTGCAGCACCCAGCTCCCTAAGGAAGAGCAGCAGGTATGTAAACAGTGGCAGGCAGTATGGTGCAAGTGAGATAAAAATATCTCCAAACCTCAATCCGCCGCTATGGCTCATAACGCCTGTACCCTCTTTAGCCTCAAAAGAGTGGATTTTTCTAAGAAACAGCATACCAACAATTGTATGCGACAACTCATGAGAGAATGTCTGAAGCCACTCTAAGTTTTTATTAAAAATCCTCAGAATAGACAACAGAAAGTATGCCGCCATACCTATACCTATATATTTATATACCATATAGTGCGCAACACACCATTTAACTGCGGGGATAAGTTCTGTAACGCCGAGGGCTATTACAAGTAGGATAATTGGGTAAAATAGAAAACGAAACATATAAAGGTATATTCTATAAATTAGTAATACATTATTTTCGACTTAGTGTAAATTCTATTTCGGTCGCTTTGATCCTCA
Organism: uncultured Alistipes sp.; assembly: GCA_964541245.1. Lineage (GTDB taxonomy): Bacteria > Bacteroidota > Bacteroidia > Bacteroidales > Rikenellaceae > Alistipes. Next base: position 17,434 of record CAZIPR010000031.1, on the reverse strand, counting down.
ACCTAATTTATAGAACACACCTAAAACCGCTTGAATTAGTGCAAAATTAGTGAATTAAAATCAAAAAACAAGTGGTTTACAGAATTGTTTATTCACTACCCTATCGCGCATAAGTGTCATATCGCTAAAGTTTCGAGATATATTCTGCACAATGTCTGTATAATTATCGCTACCATCCTCCTTTAAGTGGTAGTATGGTTTAATGGATATACAGTTAGGATGTTCAAGAACGGTATGCAGCAATGTTCTATCAGAGTTTCCGCATGAGTGCCCCATAATATAGACCTGAAAAGGCATGCTATCAAGGGTTTGCAGCAGGTTGCGGTAGTTATCACTCTCAAGATATTTGAAGGTCTTGATATTTGCCAGAAAGTTGTTATCGTTGAGATTTACAATCTTTTTATAGTTCTCATCCATCTCGTCTCCATACCCAAAAATAACCGATTGTGGGTATTCCAGACTACCGTGTATATGGTTTACTGTTATCTTCCGATTGTCTTTAGCATATAGCGAGGCGGTATTTGTGTAATTAAAATTTAGGAGTATTACCGAATTTGGCACAAGGCTCTGTGACTGTTCTCTAAACATACCCTTTAGCGAGGATAGAGACTTTGTTGCAATATCTCGCTCATTAAAGGGCTCTAAGAGCTGCTCTGATATAGAGTTAACCATCATACTATCAGATATTTGCGCGTTTACACCATATAAATACTCTATAAGAGCATCCTTAACCTTTGAAAGTTCGTCGTTTAGTTCACACGCCGCCTGAGCAAGACCATCTTCTTGATACTTTTTCAGCAGGCTATAGTATTCATTCTCTATATCAACCCATTTTTTGGTTTCAACAGCTTTGTTAATATTGTCAAAAAATTGAGACTTCGCACGAAGAGTAACACGAGTACTATGCGCTTTTATATACTCTTCAATCTCTTTTTTAGACTTTACAGAGGCAAACCGCAGATCCTCAAAAAGGTCTCTTCCCAAGCCCTGCGACATCATTCTTATCTCAGGCGTGATGTTGCTATAGCCACAGATTATAAACTGATCTTCATACCTTAACAAACTACAAGAACAGAGACTTTTTGCACTCCTCTGCCAATAATCACCAATAAACTGAGCATAGCTTGTCTTTAGACCATGTGCCAAATCGAATCCATTTCCTATGATAACAACTCTATTCATATAATAAGGTATATTCTGTGGGATGCCAATATTTTCAAACTTCTAAGTACAAAGTTAAGAATCTTATCCTATTTTTTGTACTTTTGCATCCGTAAATATCTTAACCATGAGAAGAAAATACCTCTTTTTTGATATAGATGGCACACTTGCTGCGGGCGGATATGGCAACACATACATCCCTGACTCAACAAAGAAGGCTCTTGAGCTATTACGAAGGGCAGGGCACTTTTTAGCCATTGCCACAGGGCGTTCTCAGGCTATGGCAGTTGAGTATATGCGTCAGTTAGGCTTTGAGAATATGGTAAGCGATGGCGGATATGGGGTAACAGTTGAGGGCAAACTGCTCGGCATCACTCCCCTACCTAAGCAGGATGTTATCCGTGTAATTAACGAGTGCAAAGCAAAGGATATTCCGTGGGCTTTGCAGGTTGATAATACCACAGTCAGAGTTGCACCCGATTCAAGATTTGAGGACTTTACCCACGATGTCTATATGCAGACCCGAATTGTCGAAGGTCTTGACCCAAATAACTACGAGAATATCTACAAGGCATATATAGCCTGCTATGAGCCTGCTGAGCAGAGTTTAGAGTCGCTAAAGAGTGTGCAGTGGGGTCGTTTTCATAAAGAGTACCTCTTTGTTGAGCCATCTGACAAAGCCTTTGGTATCCGCAAGATAATGGAGCATTTTGGAGCCACAGACTCAGATATTGTAGTCTTTGGCGATGCAGCAAATGACCTATCTATGTTTGTCGATGGCTGGACCAAGGTCGCTATGGGCAATGCCATTGACGACCTTAAAGAGCGAGCCGACCTTGTCACAACAGATGTTGACAAAGATGGCATCTACAACGCCTGTGTGACCCTAAAACTATTCTAAAAGAGAGTCTGAGCACTCTTTGCAGAGTCAGTTATTTGCAATGATACCTATCCATGCATACATATCGGCAATAGAGGAGTGCAATGGTCTTTGGCGCACCTTGCAGGGTATAAGACCATGTAGGGATAGCTCTGGCAGAGTTCAATTTATTGTCGGCAGCTCGGCAGTGATTTTCAAGGTTGAATACAATGGCGCGTCACACAAACTGCGCTGCTATTTTGACTCCAAGCCCTATCTAAAGCTGATATACAACAACTCTTTCTTTGAGTCTGAACTCAAGGTTTCGCTCTCGGAGACGGAGGTTATCTATGCCGATGTTGTACTTGAAAAGTGGATTGAAGGGCGCGATTTATCACAAGAGATAGCCTCTGCTGTAACGAGGTCTGACTTTGCAACCCTCGCCCACAGATTTGACGCCTTTGCACTTTGGCTACTCAACCAAGAGTGGGCACATGGCGACCTGAAACCATCAAATATAATAGTGCATAGCGACAAATTCAGCCTCATAGACTTTGACAGCATCTACCACCCGCAATTTTGCACACACCCGACCTATGCATGGGGCAGTGCTGGATATCAACACCCAAATCGCAAGGACCTATCAGCCAAGGAGATAGACGACTACCCTATAGCCCTTATCTCTACAGCTCTTAATGCCCTGAGCTACGACCCCACACTGCTGCACCGCCACCCAACAGATGCCATGCTGCTAATAGACCCCAACGCAGCTATCGCAGGCGAAGATAAGGCTCTGCAAGAGATTGAAAACCTCTTTCAGAGCCACAACAACACCGTAAAACTAAAAATTGCAAACCTTCTCCGCTCAACAACAGTCGCCCTCCCAACCCTGCAAGAACTACTACAGCAACCATCCAAACTGTGATGGGCTTATTTTCTCTGATTTAGAAAAAAGGCGAGAAGAGAGTGGTCGCTTAAGGGTAGTTGGAAGCGAGGACTCTCTTCTCTTTGTAATAGCCGTTAGGCTATTCTGAATCACAACACACAAGCACAACGCAATGATGCGTTAGCTCTCTTTTCGCGGTGCAGCTACTGCAATGCCTCAGAGACATTGATCATATAGTCGCCCATGCGCTCGATTTCGTTGATAAGGTCGATATAATAGACACTGCTCTGGTACTCGGTATCGTTCTTCTCAATCTTGAGAATCTCCTCCTCACGCAGAGTGTTACGCATATCGTTAATCTCAATCTCGCAATCTACAGCACGGCGAAGGTCTGCCTGGGTATTATTATTGTTCTGGAGGTTTTCAATCATAATACCGTATGCGTTATCAACAAGGTTGAGCATTGTATCAATTTTCTCGATATTCTTATCTGTAAACTGCTTATTATGGATATTTCGGCGTGAAAGGATGCGGCTAACAGCCTCGCCAGAGTCGCCAAGGCTCTCAAGCTCGCCGATAATCTTATACATAGCCTTAACCTTATTGCGAGTATCCTCGCTGATGCTATCCTGAGGCAGTGCATTGAGGAAGGTGGCAATCTCGTACTCAATACGGTCTGCAATCTCCTCATACTTTACAAGTTTCTTGCGGTAAGTCTCAAACTCCTCCTCGTTCTTTGCGTGTACAGCAGAGCGGATATATCCAAGACCGTTGCGGCAAATCTGAGCGAAGTGTACAATCTCGTTCTTAGCCTCGCCAAGTGCAAGCTCGGCAGTACCCATAGGACCTGCGTTGATAAACTTAAGGCGAACAGTCTGCTCCTCGTCCTCTGGTTTGCCCTTGATTGCCAAGGTAACGATTTTTGCAATTGTTGGGATAAACCAAACAAGGATGCAAGTGTTAAATGTGTTAAACAAGGTATGGAGCATAGATACACCATAGAGTGCTGCGGTAGATGCATCTGAGCCTGACTCAATAGGTACTGAGTAGTCGAGCAGAGCAGGGTTTGGATAGCCCATCCAAGAGATAATAACACCGATAAGTGAGAGGAACGGACGGAAGAGCAACAGTGCCCAGCACACACCAAAGACATTGAACAGTGTGTGAGCCAAAGCTGCACGGCGTGCGTTTGGATTACCTACAGCAGCGGCAAGGTTTGCTGTAATTGTAGTACCGATGTTCTCGCCAAGTACCATAGCTGCTGCCATATCAAATGGAATCCAACCCATACTCATCATAATAAGGGTAAGAGCCATTGTAGCACTTGAAGATTGCAGGATAAGGGTCAGAACAGTACCAAAAACAAGGAAGATAAGCACTGAGCCGAAGCCGTGACCTGTCCACTGCTGAATAAATGAGAGAATCTCTGGTGTCTCGTTCAAATCAGGCACTGACTCCTTCATCAGAGACAGACCGAGGAAAAGAAGTGAGAAACCGATGATAAACTCACTAATGTTTCTGTACTGCTCCTTTTTTGCGATACTCATCAAAAAGCCGACAGCCATCAGCGGCACTGCAAAGATTGAGATATCAGCCTTAAAACCGAGCAGAGAGACCAACCAAGCAGTTACTGTAGTACCGATATTAGCACCCATAATAACACCGATAGCCTGGTTAAGGGTCAGCAGTGATGCGTTTACAAAGCCAACAACCATAACAGTTGTTGCACTTGACGACTGGATGATAGAGGTAATTGTAAGACCTGTCATCACACCCTTAAAAGGGCTTGATGTCATGGCACCAAGAAGATTTCGCATGCGGCTACCCGCAGCCTTCTGAAGTCCGGAGCTCATCATGTTCATACCGTAGAGGAACATACCCAAGGCTCCAAGGAGGGTTAGAATTTGAAAAATCATAATGTTTATAATTTGTTTGACATTAGTTTACTAAGTTAATTATCCTAAAGCAAGCTCTGAGTATGAATCAGATATACGCTATATCCCACATAAGAGGCAAGCATAGCTGCACCAGCAACGCGAGAGATAACGCCCTTGCGGCAGAGTGCTATAGGAGCTATTGCTGCGGCAATCATCACAATATAATCGACAAAAGTGATGCCACCACCCTGAAGCGGGGTAATTTGGGAGCTTACGCCGAGGATAAATGTGATATTGAAGATATTTGAGCCGACAATATTACCCAAAGCAATTGCAGAGTTTTTCTTCACAGCTGCTGCTATAGAGGCTGCAAGCTCTGGCAGAGATGTTCCGCAGGCGATAAGTGTAATTGAGATAAACGCCTCGTTAACACCCCACGCTGTAGCGATTTTAACAGCACTCTCAACAAAGAAGTGGCAACCTGTAATCAGCACAGCAAGTCCAGCAACAACCTTGAGCGTTGCAATGCCCATATTCTGGTTGCCACTCTCCTCTGTAGTCGGCTCTGGAGTACCCTTTTTGCGGTCGCGCATAAAAGAGACATAGATAAACGCTGCAAAAAGCGCAAGGAAGATAAGTCCATCTACCCTACCAATTACAATCTCAGTGCCATTGAAAAAGTTGAAGGCAAACAGTGTTGCAACCACAGATACTGCGATGCAGTAAGGTATCTCAAAGCGGGTATTCTCTCTATTTACTACCACGGGGTATAGCAGCGCAGTAAGACCCAAAATTCCCAAAACATTAAAGATGTTTGAGCCTACAACATTGCCAATAGCAACATCTACATTGCCCTTAATTGCACCATAAGAGCTTACAACAAGCTCTGGTAGCGAAGTTCCGATGCCCACAATAATAGCACCGATTACAAAGTCCGAAATCTTAAAACGGCGAGCTATTGCAACAGCCCCATTAACCAAATTATCGGCTCCCCAAACCACTGCAACAAGTGCAATGGCAAGAATAATATAGTCCATTGATTTTTTACTTAGAGTTTATGGATTAGAATAATATACAATATGTGTGTACGATTACTATCCAACTCTATATCCTTATATTGTTCAGGATATAGACTAAACTCAGAGTGTTTGTACTACTCTGCAATGATATTTTATAGAGCTTATGAAAGGCGAAGAATATACAACTCTCAATAGTGTGATTATGCACAACACCGCAACAGCTTGTCTGCCTACTCCTTGAGCTACGAGACAGACCCCTGCCATTATTTATAGAGGTGGAGTTGCTGCTGCTTGGTGCAAGCTGCATGGGAGAGTAGTCACTATAATCTGTGAGAGTTTGTGCGCAATATTTGTAGCTAAACGCTCCATCCATATCATTTTGGCTTACGGAGTCAGAGATATGCCCCACAACCAATATGGAGATAAAGACTAATATTGCGGATAGGCGTTTCATACCAGCACAAAGGTAGTAATAAATTGTTATATTACTAAACTTTTTGCCACAAATTAAAGATTTATTAAACTACAGAGGGCTAAAAAATGCAACAAAGAGTAAGTTTAGTACCTAAAAAATTTGGCAACTAAGAAAATATTACTATCTTTGTAAACGAAAAAAATTAAAACCCAACATTACTATTACATTATTATAATTAACCTAATACCAAATAAAATGAAACAAACTTGTCCAAAATCTTGCCCTTCGGCAAAAGAACCATTTGCTGGCTTTTACAAGAAAAACTATGCAGCTGGAGAGACTATGTACATCAAACCAGGTGATGTAAACAGCTTGGTATTTGTCCTTTCAGGAAGTGTTGAAATCAACTCTGAGGAGTGCGATAATTATGTAGTTACTCAAAACAACCTCTTCTTCTGCTACAACTGCGGTCACTACTCTATCAAGGCTACATCTGACACAGAGATTATTGTTGCATACTTCTCTCGCCCAGGTGCAGCATGCGATATAGCATCGCTGTTGCAGTACACCAAGGAGCAGAAGGGATTTAAGTATAATTTCGAGTCTGTAGCTATCAATGAGCAGCTCAGCGAGTTTCTGACCATGCTCAATCGCTATATCAACGACGGTATTCCATGTGCACACATGCACGAGTCAATGATAGAGTTACTCTTTATTGTTTTCAGATTCTACTACCCTGTAGAGACTTTGGCAAAGCTACTCTTCAACCTCTACGACCACACCGTATCGTTCCGCACAATGGTTGAGGGCAACCGCGTTAAGGCTCGCAATCTTAACCACCTTGCAGAGCTTTGTGGATACGACATCAACACCTTCAATGTAATCTTCCGCCGCCACTATCCAGGTATTACCCCAGGTGTTTGGATGCAGATTCAGCGCAAAGATGAGATTCTCTCTGACCTTGCCGACACCGATGCACCAATACACTTTATCTCTAAGAAGTACGGTTTCTCTTCTTCAAGCCACTTAGGAGAGTATTGCAAGAAGTATCTGGGAGACACACCGACTAAGGTTAGAGCTAAGTATAGAAAGCGTAAATAATTTTGTCGTAATAGTGGCAACTACTACCGCTAACACAAATACCCGCGAAGGGAAATATCGAAGCGTATTTCCCTTCGCGGGTATTTTTGCCGAGTGTGGTAAATACGCCACTCAGACAACAAAATACGGCGTTTTAATCTCGGCGCGCGATTTTTAGGGAATTAGGGAGGAAAGAGGTTAGTGAGATTAACGAGGCGCGCTAGTGCTATTTTTTAGGGGCTCTAAGGACTCTAGTGTCTCTAGAGACTCTTCTGCAAAGCAGAAAGTCAGCATGGGCTCGATGCCCATGCTGACTTTTCTATTGCGTTTAACTATATCCGCTGTGCGGCAAGGAGCCGCTTTCTTATTCAATACTTACCATATCCACACTTTCCATTTTGTACTTTGCCGAAATATTATTATATTTGCAATAGTGTAACTATAAAAACGATTTTCTATGGCACAGAAACAGAGTTTGCGCATTGTTGAGGCTGATGAGTGGCTAAAACCTGTTGAGGAGGAGATTACTCTGAGACACGACCTTTACAAGTCTCGTTTAGAGGCTATTTGCAGCAGCAGTGGCTCTATTGTTGATTATGCAAACGGTTATCGCTATTTTGGTTGGCAGTATGATGAGACAATGTGCGGATGGTGGTTTAGAGAGTGGCTACCAGAGGCGTATGATGTCTATATTTTTGGTGACTTCAACTCTTGGCAGCGTACTCAATTGCGTCTGAACAAAGATACAAATGGCGTGTGGAGCATATTTTTACCTGATGCCATGTATAGCTATCGTTTAACTCACGGCTCGCTCTACAAACTCCATATTCACGGTGCAAATGGTTGGCTTGACCGCATCCCTGCATACGCTACCCGTGTTGTGCAGGACGAGCAGACAAAGGACTACACCGCTCAGTTCTGGATTGAGCAGCCTTTTGATTGGTCAGATGACAACTTCAGTGCCGCAAAATGCTCTCCGCTGCTTATCTACGAGACCCATGTCGGCATGGCTCAGGAGAGGGAGGGCGTTGGCACATACCGCGAATTTGAGACCAAGATTCTACCAGAGGTGCGCAGAGCAGGTTACAATGCAATACAGGTTATGGCTATTGCCGAGCATCCTTACTACGGCTCGTTTGGCTACCATGTATCAAACTTCTTTGCCCCTTCGTCACGCTTTGGTACTCCAGAGGAGCTTAAGTCGCTAATTCGCACTGCACACTCTATGGGTATTGCAGTGATTATGGATATTGTCCATGCCCACTATGTCAAAAACCTCAACGAGGGCATCAACGAGCTTGATGGCTCGCAGCACCTCTACTCAAAGGAGGGCGGGGCTGGCTATCAGCAGTATTGGGACTCTAAGACCTTTGACTACGGCAAGCGCGAAGTTGAACACTTCCTGCTCTCAAATGTTAAGTATTGGATGGACTGTTTCCACTTTGACGGCTACCGCTTTGATGGCGTAACCTCAATGATTTACCACCACCACGGCTACACAGACTTTGACTGCCGCGAAAAGTTCTTTGATGAGGGTGTAAACCGCGATGCCATTGTCTATCTGACACTTGCAAACAAACTTATACACTCCATAAACCCAACTGCCATAACTATTGCAGAGGATGTTAGCGGCATGCCTGGCATGTGCAACCCTATAGAGGATGGCGGTATAGGTTTTGACTACCGCCTTGGCATGGCAATCCCAGATTTCTGGATTAAGCTGCTTAAAGATGTGCCAGACGAGGATTGGAATCTTGACGAGATGTGGGGTATTATGACCTCCCGCCTACCAGGTGTCAAGACTGTTGCATACGCCGAGTCGCACGACCAAGCTCTTGTGGGAGACAAGACAATAGCCTTCCGATTGATGGATAAGGAGATGTATTTTGCAATGAATCGCTCCTCTGAAAACCTTGTTGTTGAGCGCGGCATGGCACTACATAAGATGATTCGTCTGATGACCATCTCTACAGGTGGCGATGCATACCTCAACTTTATGGGCAACGAGTTTGGACACCCAGAGTGGATTGACTTCCCGCGCGAGGGCAACAACTGGAGTTATGCCCACGCTCGTCGCCTCTGGTCACTCTCTAAGAACGGATTTTTGCGTTACTCACAGCTCCGAGACTTTGACCGCGCCATGATTCGCCTTGTAAAAAAGAATAAGGTGCTGCAAAATGGCTATCCGTGGAAGTGGAACACAGACTATGACAACAAAACCCTTGTCTTCTCGCACCGCAACCTGCTCTTTGTCTTCAATTGGCACCCTGAGGCGTCAATCCCTGACTATATTACCGAGGTACCTCGCCCAGGAAAATACACCGTTGAACTTACTACAGACGACACCCGCTTTGGCGGTCATGGTCGCAATAGTGTAGGCTCGGAACACTTCTCCTACTCAGCAAAAGACGAGGCTGGCAACCTGCACCATTATATCAAGATTTATAACACCGCAAGAACTGCCATGGTCCTAAAATGGCATAGGTGATTTGTCTTGGGCGCGCGGTTTAATGGCTGCGCGCAAAGGTTAGCGGCTATTAGAGGTTGTTAGAGGTAATTAGTGTTGCGCGCTTACAGTACAGACTAAGTTTCGCTGTACTCGGATTTAGGGACAACCAACGGAGTTGGTGCGAAAAGAAAGAGAGCGGTCGTTCAAGCTCGCTTGAAAACGACTGTTCTCTTTCTTTTTGTAATAGTCTCAAGGCTATCCTAAATCCGCATCAGCCCAAAAACGAAGTTTTTGCTAAAAGTTTTTAAGCCATCTTCGATGTCTTTTCCTCCTCGCAGTTCGGCATAGTCTGCAAGCAGCCTCTGCCCTCACGAGCAGCGTCGGTTGGTGCAGCTTTTTTCAAAAAGCTGCGGTACTGCGTAGCTAAAACTCCACGAAAATCTGTACTGGGTAGTGGTCGGATGGCAGGTGGACGGTTCTATGTTCAGCTGTAATCTCCTTTGGAGCGTCGCGCAGGGTGTTCTCGGTGCCATTTTTGTCGCTCCAATAGTGGAGGGTCAGGATACCATATCGCAGCACATCACAGCCTGCAACAAAGATATGGTCTATTCTGCGGTCTGAGTGAGTGCCGACCTTGAAGTTATTAAAAGTACCTGCTGGAGCATACTTTATAGGTGCTACCTCAAAGGCATCTTTGAGCAGTCCGCTCTCTGCAAAGGTGTTGTATGCAGGGCTATTTTGAGGGACATTAAAGTCGCCTGTAAGAATCACTCTGGCATCTTTACCGCACAACTCCTTAATTTTGGCAATAACCAACTTTGCGCCCTCTACGCGAGCAGTCTTACCCTTATGGTCCATGTGGGTATTGAAAAACCAGAACTTCTTCTTTGTCAGCTTATCTTTGAAATATCCATAGCTGCACACTCTTCTACAAACTGCATCCCAACCAAAAGAGACCTCATTTGGAGTCTCTGAGAGCCAGAAAGTGCCACTATCAAGCACCTCAAAGCGGTCTTTGCGGTAGAATACAGGACTATACTCGCCCTTTGTCTTACCATCATCGCGCGCCACGCCTATATAGCCGTAGTCTGGCAGACGCTGTAGCATATCTTCCAGCTGGTCATGGCACACCTCCTGCGCACCAAAAATATCAAATGCCGAGAAGGCTACAAGGTCGCACATAATATCCCTGCGCTCTGTCCATCCGTCGCCATTTTTGTAATCTACCTTTGAGTGCATCCTTATATTGTAGGATGCTACATTGAGTGGCTGCGCCGAGAGTGAAAATGCGGCTGCAACCAAGACTGCTAAAGTGAGAACTCTTTTCATAATTGCTCTATGTGTATAAAAATTTTAGAATCAAATCGTAACTCTGGCTTATAGTCAAATAACCCAAAGAGTGCAGAGCCAGAGCCAGACATTGAGGCGTACAAAGCTCCACAAGCCAAAAGCTGCTCTTTGAGCTGCGCAATGATGGGATGCGCGGCGAAGATATGCCCCTCAAAGTCGTTTTTAACAACACCTTGCCAACTATCTATAGGCAGCTGTAACCGCTCGGCAAGTGGTATTTCGGGCTTTGCCGGTCTAACCCCGCCATAGGCTTCGGCTGTAGAGACTCCCTCTTCGGGCTTGACTACCACAAGCCACAAACCCTCTAATGGCAGGGTTATAGGGGTCATAATCTCTCCCCTACCGCTACATAGCTGAGGGGTGTTGCGAACAAAAAATGCAGTATCGCTACCAAGTGCAGCGGCAGCCGTAATAAGCTCAGTCTCAGAGAGATTGAGACTAAACAGACTATTCATAGCCACAATTACCGCCGTAGCATCGCTACTACCACCCCCAAGACCTGCACCAAAAGGAACGCGCTTGTCAAGAGTAACCGTCACATTACCTGCTCCATACCTGCTCTGCATAAGCCTTGCAGCCTTGATACAGAGATTCTTCTCTGGCGGGCAATCTACCACAATACCCTTTGGGATAAAATTCGTCTCTTCAGACTCTTCTACCTCTATAATATCATACAGTCCACGCACGGGGAACATAACGCTTTGTAGGTCATGAAAGCCGTCGTCTCGTCGCCTGATAACATCTAAGCCGATGTTTATTTTGCAGTTTGCATTGAGTTTCATACCACAAATGTAGTCAAAAAGAGACTAAAAAACAAGAAAAGCACTATCTTTGCAAAAAAAAGAAACAGTGATAGTTATGTGTGAAAAGTGTTTATTTACTACAGATGTAGATTGTTGCGCGCTGGCAGATATATATGCGATGATTGATGTCAGAAAGCGTCTTGTGATTGAATACAGATATGAATATGATCACAAGCCGTCTTACAATTTTGAAAAACGCGCAATTGTCGATAGCTTGGATACACAACAAATGGCTGAATACTACAAGGTAAGCATTGAGCAGCTGCCTAACCTACTATTTGACAAGTGTGGAGTAATATACGCAAGTACCCCCTCGGAGGCTGAAGGCGTCTTTAAGGAGGCTTTAGATGTTATTTTGGATGCAATGGTGCATTACAAGTTAGATGAATTTTAATTCTGCATTGATTTTTTCGGGCTACAGATAAGGTTTTAACTAAAAATTTACTACCTTTGTAGTTTGAATAAGAATTTTAACTAAAAAACAGAGAATATTTTATGAGAAAGATTTTTTTCGCAGCTTTGGCACTGACTTTTGCCGTTAGCTGCAACAACGCTGGCAGCACTTCAAAGACTAACGCCGAGGCAGCAGAGCCAAAAAGCACTGTAGGCGCAACTGACCTTGCTTATGTTCGCACAGAGGCTGTGTTTGCAGAGTCTGAGATTTTCAAGAGCGAGGGTGTTGCTCTCCAGAGCAAAAACGAGAAGACCCAGACCTCACTTGCACAGAAGGAGCAGAAGCTCCAGAACGAGCTTGTACAGCTTCAGGAGAAGTATCAGAAGGGTCTGATTACCACTATCGAGGCTCAGCGCAAGGAGCAGGAGCTTCAGAAAAAGATTGCCTCTTATCAGGAGAGTGCGCAGAAGCAGATTCGCGCTCTTGAGGAGGAGAATGCAGTATTCCAGAATCGCATGGGCGACCTTCTCCAGCGTGCAATTCAGGAGATTAACGCTGACGGCTCTTACAAGATGATTGTAAACGCATCTGCACTTCTTGACGGCGCAGAGGAGCTTGATATTACCTCACTTGTTCTTGCAAAGGTAAACGAGCTTTACGCTGCTGACAAGGCTGCTGCAAAATAGTAGTATAGTAACTATTTGAGACTATGGGCTTTATCCCCTTTACGCTGATTGACTTTATTGATATATTCCTTGTGGCGAGTCTGATGTTTGGCATCTATCGCGCCACAAAGGGCACAAGTGCGCCATATATATTCTTTGGTATAATCATTATCTGCATCGCGTGGGTAATGGTGCGCGCGCTGAACATGGAGCTGCTCTCCATGATTTTAGGCAATGTTATCAGCGTGGGAGTTATAGCCCTTGTCATTATTTTCCAGCCCGAAATTCGCCGATTCCTTCAGCTTATCGGCATGCGTCAGAAGGAGTTTGACTTTATATCCAGAGTCTTCTCCTCTTCTCGCAAAAAGGAGGATATAAACACCTCGCCAATAGTATCGGCTTGCCTTGATATGAGCGAGAGTTACACAGGCGCGCTTATAGTTATTCGCCAAAGAGACGACTTGCAGTTTATCATCGAGGGCGGCATTGCTCTGGATGCAAATGTATCTGTATCACTACTCAAAAACATCTTCTTCAAAAACGCACCTCTGCACGACGGCGCGGTAGTTATTGAGGGTAGCAGAGTGGTGGCTGCAAAGTGTATTCTGCCCGTAACGCAGTCTGATGTTCCAAAAGACTACGGCACTCGCCACAGAGCCGCTATCGGCATCAGCGAACTTACAGACGCAGTTGTGGTTGTAGTATCCGAAGAGACAGGCAGTATCTCCATTGTCAAAAATGGACAGATAAAGCACAACATTGACTCGCAGAAGTTCCCTATCCTGCTCAAGAAAATGCTCTCTTTGTCATAGCACACCACTACAATACATCCCTTAAAATCCATCGGCAGCTGTACCTTCAGGTACTATCATCTACCGATGGATTTTTTACAGCCCTCCGCACTTACGAAAGTCTTACCTCAATTACCGCCCGCTGTTATTCCGCTATTCTATATCTGCTGTTATTTTTTTTGATATTTATTTGCTGTTTTTTTATTTTTGAGATATTTTTATTATATTTGCAAATAACAATTAAAAACTAACGCCTATGAAGAAAATTTTATCACTGATTGTATTGGTGTTTGCAATCAACACTGCAAGTGCGCAGTTGAAATACACCGCTGATGGTAAATTACTCTTTGGACAGGTTTCACTTGACAATTTAGAGTGCGTTACAGGTTGGCAGGGGATTGGGCATTACTACACCTATAACAACAATTACGGCTCTCAAACTTGGTTTAAGATAAACCTCAAAGAGAAAAATGTTCGTCTATCTGGCAATGGCGGATATATTGTCTTCTATGGCGATAGTGCGTATGAGGATATATATGTTAAAAATGTATATACCAACTCTGACGCACGCTTTAAGAGCAATATAAAGCCTCTGACAAATGCCCTATCGCTTACTAAGCAGTTAAAACCTATGAGCTATGGTTGGAAAGCTACTGATGCGAATAATCCTAACAAGTGTTCTACACAAGAGTTAGGTTTTCTTGCTCAAGATTTAGAGACACTTGTTCCAGAGGCGGTAACCACTGATGCAGAGGGTAACAAATTGGTAAACTACAACACCATTATACCCGTTCTCACAGGTGCTATTCAAGAGCTTGAGGCTAAAGTTGCAGAGCTTGAAAGGCGTATTCAACAGTTAGAAAATAAATAGGTACAACTATGAAAACAATCTGGTTAGCCCTTCTGTTTGCTCTGCTCTCGATTAGTTGCGAACAGAATACAAACGAGCCATTACAGCCAAGCATAAACGAGCTATCTGGGGGTACTATCACTTCTGATTGCAAATATTACGACACACAAGCAACGCTGAACAATATATCTATCAGCAGTGGCACTTGTGTAGAGGTGTATGCCGAGACTGCAACGGTAAAAGAGCTACATTTATCCGAACAGTCAACCCTTAAAATACAAGCTCAGCAATTTACTCTTGAAACAGGACTTGAAGTTGAGCAAGGTTGTCAGTTGATATTAGACCCAATATCCAACTTATAAATTGTATTATATAAATATAGGTATGCCGAACTTTTGTAGTGCTCGGCATATTTTTTTTGCAAAAAAAAATGCAAAAATATTTGGAAATTCAAAACCTTTTGTATTATCTTTGTGATATCAAAATGATATTATTGTGAAACCTTAAAACAAAACAGTTATGGCTAATGGAAATTACACCTATTCAGGCTGGAAAATGAACGGTTTTCTGGCACTTTTAATCAATCTTGCACTTGTTGGTGTTGCAGTTTGGTTGTTTGTTGAGCTGGTCAATCGTGACGAGTTTAACGGTCTATTCTTTGCAGGCGTATGGGTAGCAGCTATTGCTGCGATAATTATGGCATGTGGCTACAAGATGCTTGAGCCAAACGAGGCGCGTGTACTGCTCTTCTTTGGCAACTACCGCGGCACCTTCTACCAGACAGGTTTTTGGTGGCTCAATCCATTTATGAGCGCAAAGAAGCTCTCACTGCGCGCTCGCAACCTCAATGTTGACCCTATCAAGGTAAACGACAAGGCGGGTAACCCTATTATGATTGGTCTTGTGCTTGTTTGGAAAATCAAGAACGACGGTGCTTACAAGGCAGTCTTTGAGATTGATGCTCCAGCAGAGGTTGGCACTGTGACCACATCTACAACTCGTATGAACATCCTCGAAAACTTTGTTGCAGTGCAGTCTGACTCTGCGCTTCGCCAGGTGGCAGGCATGTATGCCTACGACGAGAACTCAAATGCTCAGGGCGAGATTACTCTTCGTTCTGGTGGTGACGAGATTAACGACCGCCTCACAGACGAGTTGAACGAGCGACTTGCAATGGCAGGCATTGAGGTTATGGAGGCGCGTTTGAACTATCTTGCATACGCTCCAGAGATTGCAGCAGCAATGCTTCGTCGTCAACAGGCAGATGCTATTATCTCTGCACGCGAAAAGATTGTTGAGGGTGCGGTATCTATGGTAAAGATTGCCCTTGAGCGACTCTCTACTGAGGAGGTTGTTGAGCTTGACGAGGAGCGCAAGGCTGCTATGGTTAGTAATCTGCTTGTAGTCCTCTGTGCTGACGAGGCGGCACAACCCGTTGTAAACACTGGCACACTGCATAACTAAAAAGTTGTTTGGATTTTATGGCAGCAAAGGAGAATAATACTCGCAGTTTTGTGTTGCGAATAGATGCTGAGACGATGGATGCCATCGACAAATGGGCAGCAGACGAGTTTCGTAGCACCAACGGACAGCTGCAATGGATAATTGCCGAGGCTCTGCGCCGAGCAGGGCGCAAGCCTCGTGCAACAACTAAAGGGCGTAAACAAACAACACAGAGCGATGAAAAATAGATACAGCATTGGAAAATTCTCAGTAGGCAAGGGTAATAGCTCTGCCACAACTGAGTCAAAATCTACACTGACAACAACTCTGGTACTATGCACTATAGTAGCGGTGTCTATTGCGCTATTTATTGATAATGAGCAGGTTCGCGACTTTGGTTTTGTTGTAGCCATTGTTTCATACTTCACAGCCGTTGTGTTAAATTTTAGAAGTATGCCTTCGCTTACTAAATGGCGTGAGTCGGCGTTTGTTACAGGCGCAGCAGCCATTGCTTGGACAGTTGTACCTCTGTTACAATACTTTACAAAAGAGAATCAGAGCCTTACGATGATATACATCGCCATCAGCTCAGTTGTTATGTGGGTTATCTTTGCCGTATGCCTACACAAGTGGGTCAAGGCAAGCCAAGCACAATTAGAAGAGCAAAAACCGAAGGGGAAAGTTCGCTTTTTCGGCTGGGGCAATAAGGGTCGCAGGCTCTTTGCACCTGATGTAGAGGATGGCAGACTGCAATGGGCAGACTTTACACTATGCCTTGGCTCTATGATACTGATGGGAGCTGATAAAATCTCTTTTATACCAGATTTTCCATACAAGATGGAGGTTATATCTATCTGCGCAATAATATTGGTGGTAATAAGTTATTTCAATTACTATCGCAGATTATGCCCTGCCTCTCGTTGGGGTCGCTCAAGTTGGGCTTTAGGAATGACCGCCACTGCACTTACAATAGTGCCTATGGTGCTATATTTCACAGGGTTAAACAACAATTGGGAGAAGATGTGGCATCTGAGCGCACTATCGTCAGTATTATGGATTCTCTTTATCTTCTGCCTCTACAACCTCTATCGAGTACGCAAACGCGCTAAAGCCGAAATTGCTATGATGGAGTAGCGACAAAGAAACAGGAGGGCGCGAAAATTAAAATGAGTTTAGGGAGTTTAGTGAATTTAAGGAACTTAAGGAGCGGAACAGAAAAGTTCTGCGGGGCATCGAGCCCCTTGAACTTTAGGCGCGCTTCTTTGTGCCGTCAGTCAGTAAGGGATTAGCGCAAACAGATGACAGTGAATAGCACTGAATAGCATTTAATGACAGCGGAGGCTGACTAAAAAGTCCGCAAGGATGTATTAGTCAGCCTTTTTATGTTTGAGT
>CAZIPR010000030.1:0-22866 GCA_964541245.1 uncultured Alistipes sp. | reverse complement strand
CTGATCCCATAAAAACTAAATTTATGAGTCAACTTTTTTCCGTACAAGACAAAATGTCTTCTGCGAAGCAGAAAGCCAGCATAGAGCCTATGCTGGCTTTTTCTAAATCCTGCGCCCCTACTACTCAACCGCTACAAACGCGTCTTTCTCTCTGCCGACGAATTTGTAGAGTGTTGCAGTACAGCTCTGGTATGGTTTGTTTTTCTTGCTATGAGAGACATAGAAGTAGTTGTCGCCAAGGGCGTGCAGACCTGTTGAGGATTTTGGGAAGTGCCAACCGCGGATAGAGGTGTGGTTAGGGTCTGTAAGTCCGCGACCAGAGAGTGTGAGTAGGCACCCTTTTTTGCAGTAGTCAACACCCTTAAGAGTTACTTTCTTAGGCGCAATATTGCCGTCAATAGCAAAGAGTGTAAAGTTCGAGAAATCCTCCTTTTTGCCTGCGTATGTAGCCATAAACCAGAAGTTGCGGGTCTTGTCGTACTCAAGATTTTGAACTCCCCAGCTTGTGTTGCCTGTATATACAAAGTAGCGACCAGTAGGTTTTGCAGGACCCGATTGGTGCATATTATCCTGCGATAGAGACCTCTCATACTTAGCCCAATTTGTTGTGTCGTATTGGAGTAGTACCTGATGGTCGTTATCTGTGCGATTAGTGTCGCTATATATTCCGTAAGATATTGTAAGATAGTGTTTTCCGTCGTTTTTGCCAAATTTAGGACCAAAAGTGATTCCGTCAAAGCCGCTGCAACCGAAACGATGCTCTACACTCTTACCGTTATTCTTAACTTTTGCCATATAGTCCTCATAAACGGTTGGTAGATAGACTGTTGTCATAATCTGGTCCTTCTCTGCGCTCATGCCCTCTCGGTCAATCTTGTCAACATCGAAAATGGCTACATAGAAGGCTGTGTCAAGCTGTTTTGTAGAGTTCTCCTGCTTAAGGATGCCCTTGCCGATAGAGTCGTGCTTGTACTCCAAAGAGCCATACAGACGACCATCTTGGTCGTTGAAATCAAGACAGCCCAAGTGACCGAGCAGACCTGTTACCGTGCCGACAATATTGCCCTGCATATCAGCCTTGACAAGCATTGTGGTAAAAGAGTAGTAGATGTACTTGCGCTCAGTATCAACGGCAAAGCCCTGAACATGACCTGCTCTCCACTCTTTTGAGAAGATTGTTTTTGGCAGACTTGTGTTACTCTGCGCAGCCAAAGTTGCAACGCCCATAGTAAGGGCTGCAAAAAGTGTAAATAGGTGTCTCATAGATATTTAGGTTACTTGTTAATTCGAGTTTTTGTCGCTATTTTGCCTGATTGTGGTCTATATCGCAACCAGCACAGTTGCCTGTGCAGACCTGGTCGGTCTCGCAGCTCTCGGCTGCCATATCCTCACGAGTCTCCTGCACGGCACACTTGATTCCGAGCCTCTTCATATTGGGGTTTGTAGAGATTTCAGACTCTATATGATGACCCTTGAAAATAAGTGTCAGAGACATTGCAAGTGCAAAAAAAGCAACCGCTCCAATGGCGAGAAGTATAACAGTTAAAGTGTTGGACATAAAGCCTTTACGGGGTTTAATTAAATTTAATTTTTATCAAAGCCTTAAAATACTTTGAAATCTCGCTACAAATTTATACATTTGTCTGAAATTTTCAAAACAGTTTTTATGCGAATCGTAATTTCGGGCGTTGAGGAGATGGGCAATCATCTTGCCAAGATGCTCAGTGGCAATGGACACGACATAACGGTTATTGACCAAGACCCCAAGCTGCTTGCAGAGTTGGGCAGCCTCGCCGATGTTATAACCATTGAGGGCGATGCAACCACTTTTGCGGTGTTGCGTAAGGCTTCTGTTCGCAAGTGCGACCTCTTTATTGCCGTTGATTCTATCGAGAACGATAATATCCTCTCAGCCATCATGGCAAAGCAGTTAGGCGCGAAAAAGGCTATTGCCCGCATTGATAACAACGAGTACCTTGAGCCAAACAACAAGGAGATGTTTATCAACATGGGCATTGACTACCTCTTCTATCCTGAAAAGATTGCAGCAGAGGAGGTTATCAACCTGCTGGGTCACTCTTCAACCACAGAGTTTGTAGATTTCTCTGGCGGTAAGCTCTCGCTTGTGGTCTTTCGTCTTGAGCCAAATTCGTCACTTATTGGCTCGCCAATATCTGGCTTTGATGAGGCAGAGATGCTCAGCTACCGTACTGTGGCAATCATGCGTGACAGTCAGACCATTATCCCAAAGTCATCAGATACCTACATGGTTGGCGATATGGTCTATGCTATCTCTCGCCACGATGCTGTGGGCGATGTTATGGCTCTGTCGGGCAAAAGTAGCGTGAGAGTCAATAATATGATGATTTTAGGCGGCTCCCGCATAGGTGTTCAGATTGCGCAGGCTCTACAGGAGCAGGTAAATATCAAACTTATTGACTACAATGCTGACAAAGCCTATCGTCTTGCTGAGATGCTCGACCAGACCCTTATTATCCATCAAGACGGTAGAGATACCGAGGCGATGATGGAGGAGGGACTCTCAAATATGGATGCCTTTGTTGCCGTTACGGGTCGCAGCGAGACAAATATTCTTACCGCAATGCTTGCCAAGCGTTTAGGCGTGAAGAGGGTTATTGCCGAGGTTGAGAATATGAACTATATCAACATTGCCGACTCGGTAGGCGTGGATACAATCATCAATAAGAAGATTGTCACAGCCTCAAATATCTTCCGCTTTACAATGTCAACCGATGTGCTCGCCATCAAGTGCCTTACAGGCAGTGATGCCGAGGTGCTTGAGTTTATTGTCAAGCCAAACAGCCCTGCTACAAAGTCTGTTATCGGTCAGATGGGGCTGCCAGAGGATGTGATTATCGGTGGAATTGTGCGTGGCGACAAGGTGTTTATTGCCGTAAGCAATATGCAGATAAACGCCTATGACCGCGTTGTTGTCTTTGCTATGCCATCGGCAATAAGCAATATAGGATACTACTTTAACTAATTAACAGATAGCCAATATCAAACACTATGTATATCGCAATTGCAGGAAATATCGGCAGTGGAAAGACCACTCTGACCGAGATACTTACAAAACACTACGGAGCCAAGGCGTACTATGAGGATGTGGATAATCCCTATATATCTGACTTCTATGAGGATATGAATCGTTGGGCTTTCCAGTTCCAGGTACACTTCCTTGCAAGTCGTATCCGCCAAACTATGGATATGCTCTCAGATGGCTCAGCAAATGTCTTTCAGGATAGAACTATTTATGAAGATGCTCACATCTTTGCGGGTAATCTGCACCAGATGGGGCTTATGTCGGGCAGAGATTTTGGAACATATATGAAACTGTTTGATATCTCAACTGACCTTATCCCAAAGCCAGATTTGTTGATATACCTCAAGTCAAGCATTGATACCCTTGTGCGCCAGATTCATAAGCGCGGCAGAGAGTATGAGCAGAATATTGACATTGACTACCTCAAGCGTCTTAACGACCGCTATAACGAGTGGGTGGAGAACTACGATGGCGAGGTGTTTATCATTGATAAGGACAATATGGACTTTGTTGAGAATATCAAGGTCTTGGATTCGCTCTATAAGAGGTTGGATGAGATTCATGCGGAGCATCCTGCTGTCCGCCAAGCCAGCCTATTCTAATTTTGGCGTTATAGCGGAACTCTTACTTCCGCTATAACGCTAAGATTTAAGAGAAAAGATAGTGAAAAGATAAATTAACTATAGAGAACATACCTGTAACAATGCTTCCACTTGAGTTTATGGAGAATATGCGCCAGCAATTGGGCGAGGATGCGGAGGGGCTTTTTGCTGCTCTTGACTCTGAGTCGCCTGTATCGGTGCGTCTTAATCCGTGTAAGTGGCACGGTGGCGAGTGGGGCGAGGTTATACCGTGGAGTAGGCAGGGTAGGTATTTGGGCTTTAGACCGCAGTTTACCACTGATATACCCTTTGCTGCGGGTGCATACTATGTTCAGGAGGCAGGCTCACAGTTTATAGACCATATTCTATCAACTCAAGAGCTTGAGGGGTGCCGCATACTTGATATGTGCGCTGCACCTGGTGGCAAGACCACGCTATACTCCTCACTTGTGGGCACACAGGGCATTGTAGTTGCAAATGAGTATGTCCGTAATAGGGCAAATATTCTTGCAGATAATGCTCGCAAATGGGGGTTGAGCAATATTGTTGTGACAAATAATGCTCCAGAGCATATTGCAGCCTTTGAGAATTGGTTTGATGTTGTGGCGGTTGATGCGCCATGTTCGGGCGAGGGTATGTTCCGCAAGGATGCTGTGGCGCGAAGTGAGTGGAGCAGAAATAGTGTAGAGATGTGTGCTACTCGCCAGATGTCAATCCTTAGTCAGGCGTGGAAGAGCCTTAAGGCGGGAGGAGTCTTTATATATAGCACCTGCACCTTTAATACAACTGAGGATGAGGGGGTTGTGCGCCAGATGCTCTCAGAGTGGGGCGATGAAATTTGCAGCTTTGAGCGTGTTGAGGTGCAACCTGAGTGGGGCATTGAGGAGCTTCAAATTGGGGATTTTCAAGCCTTCAGATTCTTCCCTCACAGGGCAAAGAGCGAGGGTTTCTTTGTTGCCGTGGCGCGTAAGAGGTCTGATGTAGGTGGCAGAGAGTGCGCTCCGAAGGCTCGCAAAAAGGTTATGACAGATGTGCCAAAGGATATGGTAAAGGAACTGTCAAGATGGGTGTATGAGTCTCAAAATCTCGCCTTTGCAGAGGTGGCAGGCAGCTACTACTGCTACTCTAAGGCACAATATAGTGCTGTAAAGTCGCTTGCAGAGTCGCTGACGGTCATCTACTCAGGCGTTGAGATGGGGCAGATATTCAAGGGCAAACTTAAGCCAGAGTGGTCGCTCTCGCAGTCGGTATGGCTCAATAGAGAGGCTGTAAATTGTGTTGAATTAACAAAAGAGGAGGCTCTTAACTACCTGCGCAAGCACGATATTGCGCCGATGCAATTTGCAGAGGGTATAAACCTTGTAACCTGCGACTCTTATGCTCTCGGATTTGTAAAAAGGATTGGCGCAAGAGTCAATAATCTATATCCTAATTCGCTAAAAATAAATAACTTATAGATATGTCAGAAAAACTTTTATACTCTATGGGAGAGGTGGCAGAGATGCTTGATGTCAACGCCTCGCTTATCAGATATTGGGGTACACAGTTCCCTGCACTCAAGCCGCAGCGCAACCGCAAGGGAAATCGCCTCTTCTCTCCTGCAGATGTTGAGCTACTTAAGCGCATTTACCACTATGTCAAGGAGTGTGGTATGACCCTTGATGGCGCGCGCAAGGCTCTTAAAGGGGAGCGCGTTGTGGCAACGGTTGAGCGCAGTGTGGATATTGAGTTGCTTGATAGTCTCTACTCTCTAAAATCTATGCTTATTGCCGTAAGAGACTCTCTGGGCGAGGAGCAGAGCGTTCAGCAGGCTGTTGTTGCAGGCAAAGAGGAGCAGGGTGCTGCCCAGAGTGAGGAGCAGCCAAAGCGTCCTGTATATCTTGAGCAGACACTATTTGATTTCTAAAGCAGGTATGAAAATTCGGGAGATTACAGAGTGTATAGAGGCTTTTGCGCCCCTTGCTTTGCAGGAGTCATACGACAATGCGGGGCTTATAGTTGGTCGCCTTGATAGTGAGCTTAGGGGCGGTGTGCTGCTTGCTGTAGATGTTACTGAAGAGGTTATCAGTGAGGCTATAGATAAGGGTTGTGGCATGATTGTAACCCACCATCCAATTGTTTTTCATCCGCTTAAACGCCTAAATTCTGCATCTGTTGTAGAGCGTTGCGTGGAGAGTGCTATAAAGCATGATATAGCCCTATATGCTTGCCATACAAACCTTGACTCTGTAAAGGATGGCATGAGCTGGCGACTTGGCAAAATGCTTGGTCTGAAGAATATGCAGATTCTTGAACAGACAACAGAGTGTAGCGGCTTTGGCGTTGTGGGTAATTTAGAGACTGCAATGGCTACCGCCGACTTTTTTGCCATGCTTAAAAGTCGGCTCTCGCTAAAGGTTATCCGCCATAGTGAGCCTACAAAGCCTACTATTGAGCGTGTAGCCCTCTGTACAGGTGCTGGCTCGTCGCTTATAGCTGCCGCCGCAGCTGCATCTTGCGATGCCTACATAACAGCCGATTTGAAGTATAACGACTTCTATCTGCCTGATGGAGAGTTTGTTCTCTGTGATGTGGGACATTTTGAGAGCGAATTTTGCGCAGTTGATATATTATTTGAGATTTTGGAGGATTTCTCAAAAAAAATTAGTACCTTTGCGCTCCATAAGAGCGCGTGTTTGAAAAATCCTGTGAATTACTATTTGTAATATACTGATTACAGGCACATTGTATAACTTTTGAATATCAAAAACAATAATATATGGCTACAACAAAAAAGACAGTTGAGGTAGATTACTCGATGTATGAGAAGATTATGGCTCTTTACGAGTTGCAGAAGATTGATTCGCAGATTGACGAAATCAACAAGGTAAAGGGCGAGCTTCCAGACGAGGTACAGGACTTGGATGACGAGATTGCAGGTCTGAATACCCGTATTGACGGCATCAATGCTGAGATTGAGGAGCTTAATGCTCTTACTCGTCAGCGTCGTCGCCAGATTGACGAGGCTAATCTGATGATTGCTAAGTATAACGAGCAGCAGAACAATGTTCGCAACAACCGTGAGTTTGACGCTATCTCAAAAGAGATTGAGTATCAGGAGCTTGAGATTAAGCTCGCCGAGAAGCATCTCAAGGAGTATGCAGCTGCAATAAAGGTTAAGAAGGCTAAGGCTGAGGAGACCGAGGCTCTGATTGCTGAGCGCAATATCGACCTTGCTGCAAAGCGCACCGAGCTTGAGAATATTGAGGCTGAGACTGCTGACCAGGTTAAGGATCTTACCGCTCAGGCAGAGGTTGCAAAAAAGAAGATTGACGACCGCCTCCTTACAGCTTACGGTAGAATCCGTAGCAAGGTACACAACGGTCTTGCAGTTGTAACTGTTCAGCGAGATGCTTGCAGCGGCTGTTTCAACCGCATCCCACCACAGCGTCAGGTAGAGGTTAGCCAGGGTAAGAAGCTGATTGTGTGCGAGTATTGTGGTCGTATATTGGTTCCAGCCGAGTAATTTGTCGTTATAGCGCGGATACCTACTTCCGCTAACAAAAAAATCCCATCAGTGGACCGTACTTTTTCGTACTATCCACCGATGGGATTTTTTGCTGAGCGTTGTATCTACCGCGTTCTAACGACAAATATTATCTTGGTGCGCGCGGTTTAATAGCAGAAATAACAGTGAATAGCAACGGGCTTACGCCCTTAATGGCATAGAATAACAGCGCGCGAGAAACCCTATAAACTATTAAGGGATTTTAGTCCCGCTGTCATTAAATGCTATTTAGTGCTATTCAGTGTCATTTGTTCGCGCTCTCCAATGTTGTATTTGGATTAAAAAGTATTGCAAATAGGTAATTATACCTATTATAAAATAGAGCAACTTGGATATTTTTGCCTGTAATACTGGAGTATTATGAGCATTAAGGTAGATATCGGTAGGATTATTAGTGAGCGGTCGGGTAAAAAACTGCCTAAATGGATTGTCTCTCAGCTTGAGAAACTTATTCATCAGCGCGAGATAAACGATTTGCTTGTAAAGGTTGAGGGTCTTGACCATAAGCAGACTCTTGATACTATCCTTGATACCTGGGATATGCACTGCCAGCCCATTTTTACAGCTCCACTGCCTAAAGATGACCGCTATATCTTTGCATCTAACCACCCATTTGGGGGTTTGGATGGTATGCTACTTATACAGCAGCTCCAGAGAGAGTGGAGTGATGTTGGCGCGATAGTCAACAACCTACTTATGGCAATTGAGCCACTCTCGCCATATTGGATTCCAATCAATAAATTTGGTCGTCAGAATAGCAATGCCTCACAGATTTACGACGCAGCTCTTGCCTCGCCAACTCGGCAGATTTTGACTTTCCCAGCGGGTTTTTGCTCGCGCATAGTAGATGGAAAGGTTGCCGATACAGAGTGGAAGTGCCGTTTTGTCAAGGATGCAATTCGCTACAATCGCCTGATTGTGCCTGTCTATGTTGAGGGCACCCTCTCGTCACGCTTCTACACTATCTACCGTCTCAGAAAGGCTCTGCATATCGGTACAAATATAGAGCTTGCGCTGCTTGTTGACGAGATGTTCCGCCAGCAGGGTAAAACTGTGCGTATAGTCTTTGGCTCTCCAGTAGATGTTACAACCCTTGAGGGTAGCATTGCCGAGAAAACACTTGAATTGAGAAGAAAAACATATCAATTACAAAATTTTTTAACCCATGAAACAGATAATACCACCCGTTGATAGAGAGTTGCTACTTGAGGAGCTATCCCAGCTGGATAAGGTTAGGGATACTCGCCGTGGAGGCAATGAGATATATCTCTTCAACGCAAATAGCTCTCCAAACCTTATGCGCGAGGTTGCTCGCCTGCGTGAGGAGGCTTTCCGTGCAGGTGGCGGCGGCTCAGGAGAGGAGTTGGATATGGATGAGGGAGATACAGCTGAGGATGGATACATCCAACTGATTGCATGGGACCCTAAGATGAACGAGATTGTGGGCGGCTATCGCTACATCATCTGTCATCAGAAACATCCACACAACCTGTCAACAGAACACTATTTTAGGTTTTCTGAGCAGTTCCGCGAGGATTACCTTCCGCATACCATAGAACTTGGTCGTGCATTTGTGCAGCTTAAGTATCAGGCTGCGGGCGATGCTCGAAGTATCTACGCTCTGGATAACCTCTGGGACGGAATAGGCGCACTTATAGCCCTGCATCCAGAGGCTGAGTACCTCCTCGGCAAGGTTACAATCTACTCCTCTTACAACGAGGAGGCACGCAATATGCTCTTCTACTTCTTGCATAAGTATTTCCCTGATAAACAGCATCTTATAGAGGGAATACATCCGTTAGAGATGCATATTGATACTGAGAAATATGACAAACTCTTTGTTGGTGGCAACTACGCAGACGACTACAACATCCTGCGCAATAGCATCCGTGGTTTCAAAGAGAT
Organism: uncultured Alistipes sp.; assembly: GCA_964541245.1. Classification (GTDB taxonomy): domain Bacteria; phylum Bacteroidota; class Bacteroidia; order Bacteroidales; family Rikenellaceae; genus Alistipes. The sequence goes on along the minus strand of CAZIPR010000030.1, from coordinate 13,748 downwards.
GATACCACCGCTTATCAATGCCTACATGAATCTTTCAAGTTCCATGAAGGTCTTTGACACCATCACCAACGACGACCTTGGTGGGCTCTACGATACGGGCATACTTATCAGTATTAAGGATATATATCCTGATAAGTACGACCGCTACACAAAATTTTAGCGTGATAGTGTACCACCTACGGCACATCCCTTAAATTCCATCAGCAGCTGTACCTTTTAGGTACTATCTGCCGATGGGATTTTTCACGATGCACCGTATCTGGCACACTCTGACGCTAAAATTAGGGAGGGACTTTAGCGGATGGGGCTTTAATTTGGACGCGCGCGGTTTAATAACGGAGAATAACAAAGAATAGCAGCGGGCTTACGCCCTTAATGACACACAATAACAGCGCGCGAAATAGGGTTGAATAGGGTTATTAGCGTTGTTAGCGTTAGTTAGGGTTGCGCGCTATTATAGTTATACCGCTCCCTAATGCCCCTAATAACTCTAATAACCCTCTGAAAAACTGCGCTTTACCGCTTGGCTATTAAGGGTCGATAGACCCGCTGTCATTAAATGCTATTCAGTGCTATTGAGTGTCATCTGTTCGCGCTCGCTCTCCTTTACTGACTAACAGCGCAAAAGCCAGCATAGGCTCCGAGTGCCTATGCTGGCTTGAATTATCGCGCCAATCCTTTACGGACGGTGCGGTACTATACTAATGGAAGAAGATTGAAGAAATCTCCTTATAGTTATGTACGCGTTCAATGACCTCGGCGAAGATATCTGCGCAAGAGAGTACGGTAAACTTGTGCAGGTCCTGGTTTGGATTAAGAGGAATAGTATCAGATACGATAACCTCCTGCAGTGCGCTCTCGTTGATTCTATCATACGCTTTGCCTGAGAGAACAGGGTGTGTGATGGCTGCGCGAACAGACTTTGCACCCCTATCCATAAGCATATTTGCTGCCATGCAGATTGTACCTGCTGTGTCAATCATATCATCGACGATAAGTACATTTCTGCCCTCAACATCGCCAATAGCGGTCATTGAGCCGACAACATTTGCCTTTGCTCTCTCCTTGTGAGAGATGATGATTGGTGTGCCGAGCAGTTTTGCGTATGTTCCTGCGCGTTTTGCACCGCCCATATCTGGAGCAGCGATTGAGAGGTCCTCAATACCGAGGCTCTGGATGTAAGGCACAAACATACCGCTTGCATAGAGTGCATCAACAGGCACCTCAAAGAAGCCCTGAATCTGGTCTGCGTGCAAATCCATTGTCATCACACGGTCAACACCTGCTGCTGTGAGCATATTTGCCACGAGCTTTGAGGTGATAGGTACTCTTGGACGGTCTTTGCGGTCCTGACGAGCCCAGCCAAAGTAAGGGATTACTGCAATAACCTTGTAAGCCGATGCGCGACGAGCAGCATCAATCATCATCAATAGCTCCATCAGGTTGTCTGACTTAGGGAAGGTTGACTGGATGATAAACACTGTGCAACCGCGGATAGACTCAGCATAGCGTGGCTGGAACTCTCCATCGCTAAACTCAAGACACTCGCAGTCTCCAAGGGTTGTGCCGTAAGCGGCAACGATTTTCTCTGCAAGGTAACGCGAATTGCGACCTGCGAAGAATTTGATTTTGTGGATAGCCATTTGAAAAATGTGTTTTATTGTTAAAGTTTCTTCTGCAATCTTACACTACAAAAGTAGTTATAAAGTTTGAATATTACTCCGTTTTATTAAAATATTTTAATATATTTTCTATAAAAGAGATAATCTCCTCTCGTCCTGTCCCTTTTTCGGAGGATGAGATAAGCATTGGCGGCAGCTCTTCCCACTCCTCAGAGAGTGTCTGCTTGTATTTAGAGACACTGCGGTCGAGTTGTGCTTTAGAGAGCTTGTCAGCCTTTGTAAATATCAGCCCAAAAGGTATGCCGTTCATGCCGAGCTGCTCGATAAATTCGAGGTCTATCTTTTGTGGCTCAAGACGCGAGTCAATAAGTACAAAGAGGAAGTGCATCTTCTCGCACTTAAAGACATAGTCTGTAATAATCTTGGCAAAAGTGCCGCGTGAACTCTTTGAGGTGCGGGCATATCCATAGCCAGGCAAATCGACTAAATACCACTCATTATTTATAAGGAAGTGGTTTATCAGCTTTGTCTTGCCAGGAGTAGCCGAGACCTTAGCAAGCCCCTTATGCTGCGTGAGCATATTGATAAGTGACGACTTGCCAACATTGCTTCGCCCGATAAAGGCGATATCTGGCAAATTGTCCTTTGGAAACTGTCCGATTTTCTCGGAGCTACACTTAAAAACAGCCCGTGTAATCATTATACCTTATTATTTAACCTCTGTAAGTTCAAGAACAACGCTACGGAAGTCGTTTCCGGCTCTTACCTCTCCAAGTGGAGCATTGCGGGTAAATCCCTTAACAAGCTCTGGGATAACAATACCCTCCTGCATCAGTACGCGACCAGATACAACCTTGCCGTCAATCTTTGCAGGCTTGCCCGCTGTCTCAGGTGCAACCTCACGGATTTTGTACTTAGCATCTGGATTAAGACCCTGCAAGCGGATAATGATATTCGTCATATCGTGCTTAAAGAGGTGGCGATATGCAAACAGAACTGCTCTATCCTTGCCCTCGTTTACATACATAAGCGATGTAAAGTCTCTTCTGCCCTCGTATGGAGATACCAAACGGTACAGGTCGCCCTGCTGTACAATTGGGCGGATAACTTTATACTCGGCAATAGCACGCTTTGCATACTCTCTTTCAGCCTCATTGAGCTTTGCAGGCACCATCTCCATACCCAAACGGCACATAGAGGCTACATCAAAGCGGAACTTAATAGGTATAAGTCGCTGAGTGTATTTGCTAAATGCAGAGCCCACATGCGCAGCCAGCATATTAGATGGATAGAAGTTCATAGCTCCCCACTGGATAAGTATGCGGTGGTATGCGTCAGTCTGGTCAGAGGTCCACATCTCCTGGAAGTATGGCATGTAGCCGTAGTTCAGACGACCGCCACCAGAGGCGCAGAGCTGTATTACAACATGTGGATACTTGTCACGAATACGCTTCAGAGTGTTCTCAAGGGCGATAATGTAGTCAACAGAGAGGTTTGACTGCAACGCCTTTGGCAGATATTGACTCTGGGCATTGTGCATTGACATATTATTGTCCCACTTGATGTAGTAGATATCTGGGTACTGTGAGAGCAGGTTGTCCACAACACTAAATACATGGTCTTGTACCTTTGGATTTGTAAGGTCAAGCATCATCTGAGTCTTACCGCGACCGAAAGTAGGGTCGAAATCAGGATGGCGGAGAATCCAATCTGGGTGCTTCTCATAGAGTTCACTCTTGATGTTGACCATCTCTGGCTCAATCCAAATTCCGAACTTCATGCCGTTGTTATGTGCAAGGTCAATAAGTGGACGGATGCCATTTGGCAACTTTGACGGTGCAATACCCCAATCGCCAAGCGATGTGGTGCCGTTGTTGCGCGGATACTTCTCTCCAAACCAGCCGTCGTCAACCACAAACATCTCGCCACCAAGCGCAGCAAAATCTTTGGTCATATCCACCATGCTTGTCTCACTGATATCAAAGTGTACGCCCTCCCAAGAGTTGAGAAGAATCTCGCGCTGCTTTGTGCCGTCTAACAGCTGGTACTTACGAGCCCAACGGTGCAGAGTGCGCGAAGCCTCGCCCTTGCCATTGGTTGTGTATGTAAATACCATCTCAGGGGTTGCAAGGCTCTTGCCTCCAGCAAGGGTGTAGTCGCTTGCAGATGGGTTTATACCACCCATAAATAGGGTAGGGATGCGAGCTGACAAGGTGTTGTGGAACTCGAAATGGCTATTTCCCATCCAAACAAGTGTACCTGCAATTACAGGGCAGCCACACTCCTCAAGCTTGCCATCAAGACCGAGCATAAAAGAGGCGTTGTTGTACTGCGCAACTCTTGAGCCGACCTGGTTAGAGATTGTGTGGATGCCTACAGGTAGTGGGATTACAGTCTCGTTACACTCGTTCTTAGTTGAGCCTTCGAGCTGCAAGAGAACACAGTTGTCAGACTGCACAGGCAGCACGGCAGACATATACTTCTGTAGAACAATAGGCTTTTTGCCATTGTTGAAGTATTCTGTGCTCATCTTGACAATATCGCAGTCGTTGTAGGCTGAGTAGTTGACCTTTACCTTCAGGTTTGGATGCGCTACATCACAAAGCCAAACAGAAAGGGTTGAGAGGTTGCCACTATTGCTCCGCTCAACATTGTCAACAACAAACTTTACAGCATTGTCGCCGTCGTGCTGCTTGACTAACGCTGCGTATGGAGTCTCGCAACGAGTTCCAAAGGCAGGGTAAGCGTCGTATTTGAGCATTCTGCCTGTTGCGCTAATATCCGTTAGCTCAGCCTTTGAGCCGTAGTAACGGAAGTAGAGCGGTTTGCCCACCTCTGCGGTAAGGCAGAGTGTGGTGTTTGGTGTAGAGAGCAGATAGTTCTCTGCCATTGCATAGCCTGCTGTAACAAGCAGGCAGAGCGTAAATAGTAGTCTTTTCATATTGTAGTATTGTGCTATTCAACTGTAACAGACTTTGCAAGGTTGCGAGGCTGATCTACATTTCTGCCCTTGTTAACAGCAATGTAGTAAGCCAAAAGCTGCAAAGGAATTGCTGTGAGCAGTGGAGTGAGGCACTCTGAAATCTGAGGCACCTCAAGAACATAGTCCGCCATCTCAGAGACGATAGTATCGCCCTCTGTAACGATAGCTACAACCTTACCGCCACGAGCCTTTACCTGCTGGATGTTGTTAATAGTCTTCTCATAGACCTTATCCTTGATTGCGATAACCACAGATGGCATATCGTTGTCAATAAGGGCAATTGTACCATGCTTCATCTCGGCAGCAGGGTAGCCCTCAGCGTGGATGTATGAAATCTCCTTGAGTTTCAACGCCCCCTCAAGAGCTGATGGGTAGTTGTATCCGCGACCAAGGTAGAGGAAGTTGTGTGCATAGGTAAATATCTTTGCAAGGTCCTGAATCTGGTCGTTGAGCTTGAAGATATCCTTGATAAGGGTTGGTATGCGGCGAATATCTGATGCCACAGTTTGCAGTGTCTGCTCAGAAATAAGACCCTTCATCTGTCCGATAAGCAGAGCCATCATGGCAAGAACTGTTACCTGACCTGTAAATGCCTTTGTTGAGGCAACACCAATCTCTGGACCTACATGGATGTAGCAGCCTGAGTGTGTTGCACGAGGAATAGATGAGCCGATAACATTGCAGATACCAAATACGAATGCTCCGTGAGATTTTGCAAGCTCAAGAGCGGCAAGGGTGTCGGCAGTCTCTCCAGACTGTGAGAGGGCGATAAGTACATCCTTGTCAGTTACAACAGGGTTGCGGTAGCGGAACTCACTTGCGTACTCAACCTCTACAGGGATGCGGCAGAAGTCCTCAATAAGCTGCTTGCCAATAAGTGCTGCGTGCCAAGATGTACCGCAAGCAACGATTATGATACGGTTTGCATTAAGGAACTTCTCCTTGTGCTCTACAACGCCAGAGAGTACAACGCTTTTTCCGTCGGCAGAGATTCGACCACTGATGCAGTCTGCAAGGGTACGAGGCTGCTCAAAAATCTCCTTGAGCATAAAGTGAGGATAGCCACCCTTCTCAAGCTCCTCAATAGACATCTGTAACTCGGTAATATGAATCTCGCTCTCGCCTGCGCTCTTGCTGTCATAGACTTTAAGACCCTTGTTGCGGTCAATAACAGCAATATCGCCGTCGTTTAGATAGACAACCTTATTTGTGTATTCGATAATCGGAGTTGCGTCAGAAGCAAGGAAGAACTCCTCCTCTCCTACGCCGATAACAAGTGGAGAGGATTGGCGTGCTGCGATAATTTCATTAGGATTGTTACGGTCAATAACAGCAATGGCGTATGCACCGACAACCCTTTTAGTAGCCTCCTTTACAGCCTCGAAGAGAGAGCAGTGGTTGGTTGCTATAATGTATTCAATAAGCTGCACAACAACCTCGGTGTCGGTCTGGCTGACAAACTCGTAGCCATGCTGTATAAGAGCCTCTTTGAGTACAGAGTAGTTCTCAATTGTTCCATTGTGAACAAGGGCAATATTGCCTGACTGAGAGTAATGAGGATGGGCATTGATGTCGTTAGGCTCGCCGTGTGTAGCCCAGCGGGTGTGAGCAATACCTATTGCGCCGCTCAAATCCTTGTTCTGCGCATAATGCTCAAGAGCCTCTACTTTACCCTTTGACTTGTAAATGTTAAGCTGACCATCCTCTGCAATCATTGCAACACCTGATGAGTCGTAACCTCTATACTCCAAACGGTGAAGACCTTGAATCAAAATATCGTAAGCTCTACGCTTACCCAAATATCCTACAATTCCACACATAATCTTTTGTTTTAATGTTGTTAGTTAATATATTTTTTTTCTAATTTTCTCTCTTATATAAGGTCATAAAGCACGCAAATATAGTGAAAAAACTCCGAAAAATACTACATTTGCCCTATAAAATTACAATCAGATAAAAAGAGGTGCTTATAAGGCGGAAAATTGAGGATTATTTGTTATCTTTGCTCCGAAAAAGTGTAATTATGGTAGTAGAGACAATAAACGAATATTTACAGACCAATCGCAGGCTTGTTATTCCATCTTTCGGAGCCTTTGTAGTAAAGGAGAGTGGGCAGATGCTCTTCTCTGAGCTGCTTAAGACGGATGATGGTGTGTTGCGAGGTCTGCTTGTAGCAAAGGGTCTGAGAGAGATTGAGGCGGCAGGTATTGTCGATCGCTTTATCTTTGAGATTAGACATGCACTTCAAGAGTCTGGTATCTGCCCAATTGCAGGGTTAGGAACATTTCGTAGAGATGCGGAGGGTATTATAACCTTTGACTCTACAAAGCCAGCTGTTGCCGCTATCCCTGTCAGGGAGCGTCAACCAGCCTCTTATCCGCAGCCACAGCCGCAGAGAGCCGCTACAGTGCAGCCTGTTAAGCCGCATGCTCCACAGGGTGCAGCAAACCCTTCGGCAGCTGTGCCTCATAGGCGAGCAGCAGCTCCAAGACCGAGTGCAAAACGCTCTGGAGGCTTTATTATGTGGTTTGCAGGAATCGTTATTGCAGGTGCACTGCTTGCTCTCGGATATGGCATCTACTGCATGGCTACAGCCCCTGATAAGGATTTGGATGCTCAGATGGATGCTCAGAGAATCCCGATGATTGAAGTTCCTACGACAAGCGAAAAATAGCTATGGATATTCTTTCTGTAAAACAACGCTTCGGCATTATAGGCAATTCGGAACTGCTTAACCGCGCGCTTGAAATCGCGCTTAGGGTTGCTCCGACCGACCTCTCTGTCCTTGTTACAGGCGAGAGCGGTGTGGGAAAGGAGTTCTTTCCGCAGGTTATTCATGCCTACTCTGCCCGTAAGCATAATAAATATGTTGCTGTCAACTGCGGTGCAATCCCAGAGGGAACAATTGACTCCGAGTTGTTTGGTCACGAGAAGGGTGCCTTTACAGGTGCTACAGACTCCCGCAAGGGCTATTTTGAGGAGGCTGATGGGGGTACAATCTTCCTTGACGAGGTTGGCGAGTTGCCACTCTCTACCCAAGTTCGCCTGCTCAGAGTCTTGCAGACGGGCGAATTTATAAGAGTCGGCTCAGCAAAGGTGCAGAAAACCAATGTCAGGGTTGTTGCAGCAACAAATAATGACCTGCAAAGGGCTATTACAGAGGGTCGTTTCCGTGAGGATTTGTACTACCGTCTAAATACTGTGCCAATCTCAGTGCCAGCACTTAGAGAGCGTCCAGAGGATATCTATCTGCTCTTCAGAAAGTTTGCCTCAGATGTTGCGGTGCAGTATCGTATGCCGGCAGTCAGTTTGGATGCTCAGGCAAGGGAGCTACTTGAGAGATACCACTGGCGCGGAAATATTCGTCAGCTCAAAAATGTAGCCGAGCAGATATCTGCCATCGAGCAGAGTAGGGAGATTACAGCCCAAATTCTTGCGGGCTACCTCACAGAGGGTAAGACGGTATCCTCGCCAAGCCTCTCTGGTGCTGCTGCATTTGATGATATGAACACTGAGCGCGAACTGCTCTACAAGGTGCTGTTCGATATGCGCACAGATATAAATGATATGAAACGCCTGCTGCTTGAGATGCGAGGCTATACCTCGCAGCAGCCTATGCAGTCTGAGCCAAGAAAAGAGTTTGCGGCACTTCTGCCACCTTCGTCAATGCACCATGCAACCGATTATGCCGAGAGTGCTGAGGTTGTAGAGGAACAACCACTGCCAGCAACAAAAGCGGATATGCAGAAGGAGCAGATTCTCAAAGCATTACGCAGAAATGGAGGCTCTCGTCGTGCGGCTGCGGCAGAGCTGTTTATGTCAGAGAGAACGCTCTATCGTCGAATTAAAGAGTTGGGTATTGAGTGATGAAAAAGTTGATTTTTGCTACAATAGTCTCTTCGTTGCTGTTTGTTGCATGCACGGTAAAGTATTCGCTTTCGGGCGCATCTATTCCACCTGATGCAAAGACCTTTAGCGTGGCATATTTCCCAAATAATGCCCCTATGGTTGCCCCTGTGCTTAGTGCTACGCTTACCGACGAGCTGACTCAGCGTTTTGCAACCCGAACAAACCTTGTACAGGTTGAGGAGGGTGGCGATTTTGCCTTTGAGGGCGAGATTGTGGGCTATAGCTCTACAACCTCTTCGGTATCAAGTGGCGACTATGCGCTGCAAAACCGCCTCTCAATCTCTATCAAGGTTAAGTTTACAAACGCTATAGACGACAAGATGTCGTTCAATAGAAACTTCTCGGCTTATGCCGACTACGACTCAACAAAACTGCTCACAGAGGTTGAGGGAGAACTTATACCTCAGATTGTAGAGCAACTTGTAACAGATATTTTCCAGGCAGCAGCCTCAAATTGGTAGTATGGAGAAAGTGGGTAAAAATATTGCAAATATCGACTACAAACACTATCCATGGTGTACTATTGCAAGGTTGCAGGCTGTAGAAAAATCTGACAAAGCGGCAGCTATTGAAGAGTTGTTGCAGACAAATAGAAGGGTCTCGTCACTAAAGCTGAAAAGTGTTGATGTTGAGGTACTTGCAAAGGAGACACAGGGCGAGATTATAGACCGCTTTTTGCGCCTTGACGACTACCGTGTAGTGGCAGATGATAAGGCAGAGGTTGATGAAATTTGCACAGAGGCAGATTTAGAGGAGCAGGACGATATTGTAACCGAAGAGATAGCCGAAATATTCGCCGCTCAGGGGCTTAAAAATGAGGCTGTTGAAATATATCGCAAATTAAGTTTGCTAAATCCGAAAAAAAGTGCTTACTTTGCAAGCCAAATAGAGAAATTACAAAAATTATAATTATTTAGAATATGTACACACTTTGTATTGTATTGGTACTTATCGCAAGCCTTCTTTTGGTGCTTGCAGTTTTAGTTCAGAGCCCAAAGAGCGGTATGGCTGCAAACTTCGGTGCTTCGAATCAGGTTATGGGTGTTCGTCAGACCACCGATTTCCTTGAGAAGTTCACTTGGGGTATGGCTGTTGCTATCTTTGTTCTTAGCCTCCTTGCAACCCTTGCAATGGATACTAAGTCTGCACAGAGCCCTGTAGCTGCTGAGGCTGCTGCTCTTGTTGAGGAGATGGCTGCTCCTGCATCTGAGGTTGTTATTCCTCAGGCAGAGGTTCCTGCTGAGACTGTAGCAGAGTAATCGCGTTTGCTGATTAGGTTGTGTGGTCGGGGTTTGTTACACCCGACCTTTTTCCATTTTTGCATTTGTCGTGAAAACAGCACAACTACTTCTGCTAACAAAAAATCCCATCAGTGACTGTACTTTTTGTACTATCCACCGATGGGATTTTTTGCCGAGCGTCGTATTTGCACTGTTTTGACGACAAATGCGGGCGGTGCGGTTTGATTTGGCGCGCAAAAGTTCAAGGGATTCGATGTCCCGCAGAACTTTTTTGTTCCGCTCCCTAAGCTCCTTATAATTCCTTAACCTCCTTAAATTTCCCTACAAATTTCGCGCTATTCCCTTACTGACTAACGCTGCGAAAAGTACGCGTCCTTAACAAGTCTAAAATAATGTATTGCTAATTTATAGAATATACCTTAACTTTGACTCGTCAATGTGTACTAAAGTTTAACATAGCGGATTTGGATAGTGAACTAATTGCGCGTTGTATGATAATTGGCACTATTATAGCGAAGGAGGATAGAGAGTATGAAACAGCAAACAATATCAAATAGTCAATATAGGCTTGACAGACACTCTGGGCTTGTGCTTGAGGGTGGAGGTATGCGCGGAGTCTTTACATGTGGTGTTCTTGATGCGTTTATGGACCGAGGTGTGCGCTTCCCATACACTATAGGCGTGAGTGCTGGAGCTTGCAACGGACTGTCGTATATGTCCGCTCAGCGTGGCAGGGCTAAGTACAGCAATATAGACCTGTTAGAGAAGTACCGCTATATAGGTTTTAAGCACCTTATACTCAAGGGTAATATTATGGACTTTGACCTGCTATTTAACAAGTTTCCTAACCAGATAATACCCTATGACTATGCGGCTTATGCCGAGTGTGGCGAGCGGTTTGAGATGGTTACGACAAGCTGTCGTACAGGGCGTGCGTGCTACTATGAAGAGAAGCACGACGCACAGCGTATCATTGATATTGTTAAGGCTTCAAGCAGTCTTCCCTTTGTCTCGCCTATAAGTTATGTTGATGGCGAGCCTATGCTCGACGGAGGCATTGCCGACTCTATTCCACTGCTTAGGGCGCGCGCAGAGGGCTACGACAACAATCTGGTTGTACTTACGCGCAATTTCGGCTACCGTAAATCGAGCCGTGGGACTCTTGTGCCGCCATTTTTCTACAGCCAATACCCTCAACTACTTCAAACAATCAGGTGCCGTAATAGGGTATATAACGAGCAGGTTGCCTATGTTGAACAGCAGGAGAGTGAGGGTAGATTAACAGTCCTCCGCCCGATGCAACCTATTGAGGTCGGTCGTATGGAGCGCGACACCCGCAAACTCCTTAAACTCTACGACCAGGGCTACGCCTTAGCCTACGACCTGAAGATTACAACAGGAGATAAGTAGGGTAGTTGCATAATAAGACTCAAAGAAGAGTTGTTCTGTTCCGCTCCCTAAGCTCCTTAATCTCATTAGCCTCGTTAATCTCCCTACTGCAAAGCAGAAAGCCAGCGTAGGGGACTATGCTGGCTTTCTCGCCTTCAAGATAGCACCTCGCTTTCAAAAAGCTGCGGTACTGCGTCAGCTATGTTTAGAGGGATACAACTCTGATGTGGTTTGGGTTATTATTTGCCACATCTTTATTTGTCTGTTGGGTGGCAAATACTATAGGCAGCATATATGTACGCCCTGTAGCCTCTTTAGCCTCCCATTTTGGAGCCTTAGCAAACACTCTTAGCACCTCGTCAGCGAATACTTTGTGCTGAGATTTAGCGATTTTTACATCTTTAATCACTCCGTTGTCATCCACTCTAAATTGTGCAAATACAGTATCAGACAGGTTTTGCTCTTTTGCCTGCTGTGGATATTGAATTTGGGTCTTTATCCACATATTAAATGAATTAAGGTCTGTTACAGCAATTCTCTCAACTTTTACAGCCTGCGGAGCTTGCTGCGCCACAGCCTCTTTCTGTGTGAAAGAGAATAGAGAGAGCAATATGCCCAATACAGGAATCACCGCCAATTTGCGTAGCAGAGCGTATCTGCCACTGTTACTTTTAAGAATCATTTTCAGTCGTTTTTTAGTTAATGAATTTTGCAAACCGTTGGCTATGTCCGGACTATAACCAAACAGATGCTTTAGAAGAGTTGTTACATACAATTCAGCCTCATAACCACTGTTTATCACATCGCTATCTGCCTCAAATTCGTGCGTCTCGGTCAGTCGCTTTGATGCAATCCAGACAAATGGATTCCACCATAGCAGAGCCTTTGCTGCCTCCATTGCAAGACGCTCTAAGGAGTGGTTGTGGGTGATATGGCTGCGCTCATGCGCTATTATTGTGCTTAAATCCTCTTGGTTGGTATCAGCACTGATATATATTGTTCTCAAAAACGAAAACGAGGCTATCTGCTCCTTTGAACGGGCTATTGTAACTCTGCCACAGAGGCTCTTCTCGGCACTACAACTAATGCGGCGAATATTAAATAGCTGCATGATAAGAGAGGATATACAGATTGCAACTCCCAATAGATATATTGCCAAAACTACTATCCGAAAGTCAAAACTTGGCATGCTGCTGCTAACCACGCTTGCCTCTATCTCGCCTATTGTTATCCCTGTGTTGATAACGCTCTGCTGACTTAATACAGGTATGTTGAGCATTGGAATAACGGCTGCAACTATAACAGATAGTAGTAGGTAGAGCCTGCAAAAACGAAAATCAATCTTGCGCTCCAAAAGCAGAGAGTATATAGCAGTAAATACTCCGCTACAAATCAACACCTCGACTATATATATAAATATGGTATTCATACTATTTGTTTTTAATCTGTTTTACAATATCCAGAATTTCATCCATCTCGCCAACCGAAATATCCTCTTTCTTGCCAAAGAAAGATACCATCTGTGATAGCGAGCCGCCAAAGTAGGTGGAAAGTAGAGATTTGGCAACCCTCGAAGCATAGACCTCCTTCTCTACAGTAGGGTAGTAGTGATGTACCCTGCCCTCAGAGGTGTGAGATACAAAACCTTTGTTCTCTAAAATCTTTATAAAGGTGGCAACGGTTGTGTATTTGGGCTTTGGCTCAGGAAGTGTGTCAATAATCTGATTAACCGTTGCCTGACCGAGCGACCAGATAGCCTGCATAACCTCCTCCTCGCCGCGTGTAAGTGTCTGTAATTGTTCGTTTGCTTTCATATCATCTAAAAGTTTAGTACAAAGGTATTACTAAAAATTTAGATATGCAAATATTTTCTACTAAATTTTTAGATAAAGCGTGATTTTTTTCAAAAATGCCCTTCAAAGTGGTCTGTAGGCACAAAAAAAGATGGCATGAACTTAACTCATGCCACCTTTTTTGTAATGTGGATTGTAATCTGTGATAGACTAATTGCCGCCATCGTCAAACAATTGATACCCAAGGTCCATCAAATTCTTCAGTAGAACTGGTATAACCTGCCTCTACATCCATCTGATAAGACTCTACCTGTGGAATCTCGTAAAACTTCTTCTCCATTTTTTTGTTGATTTTTAATTTGTGTATATAAAATGATATGGGCAGCCACGCAGTGCGACCGCCTTGATTTGGTTACAATGTAGTTGAAAATTAGCTTTAGATAGATGCGCTAAATACCCCCCCCCTCAGCGAGTTAGCCGATTTGGAAGCTGTAAAGTATTGATTTAGTGCGCTTTTCATAGCTACAAAAGTAGCTAAATTTTGGAAAATATGCAAATGGTGGCGCAACTCTAATAGGGAGGGAGCGGGCGCGCAATTTTGTAGGGCTGTTAGAGGGTGTAGGGGCAATTAGAGGAAATTAGGGGAAGTTAGGGGACGCGCGGTTAATAGCAGAGAATTGCATAGAATAGCAGCGGGCTTGCGCCCTTAATGGCATAGAATAAAAGCGCGCAAAATCCTATACCTTGTACCGCTAACTATTAAGAGGCTGACTAAAAACAACATTTTTAGTCAGCCTTGTTTTTGTTGTGT
>CAZIPR010000029.1:0-23117 GCA_964541245.1 uncultured Alistipes sp. | reverse complement strand
ACAAGGCTGACTAAAAATGTTGTTTTTAGTCAGCCTCCTTTGTCGCTTCGCTCCGTCCCCGTGCTTGTAGGTAGCTGAAAAGTTGCGGCTCTACAGTCCGCTACGCGGATACCACAAACAAAAAGGTTTGCCTTATGCAAATAAATTTGCAGGCGACCTTTTTGTTTGTGCTGTCATCTGTTATTTCGCGCTATCCCCAGTCTGGGGCACTTTTAAGCGGTAGCCGATGCCGCGGATGCTTACGATTTCGACGGTTTTATCCTGCTCTAAGAGGCGGCGCAGGCGGGAGATATAGACATTAAGGCTACGCAGGGCAAAGAAGTTATCATCGCCCCACAGCTCCTTAAGCAGACCCGAAGCCTCTACAACTTCGCCCGCTCTGCGGCAGAGGCGCAGCAGCACTGCACACTCTCTGGCTGCTAAGGTTATTGTTTGGGAACCTATAGAGAGTCTATTCTCTGACGGCTGAAATGCATAGGCTCCTATATTATACACCTTTGTATCGTCGTTTGCCGCCCCTTTTGCCCTACCCACAAGGGCTTTGACTCTGATTATCAGCTCGTCTATAGCAAATGGTTTCTTAAGAAAGTCGTTACCACCCACCTCAAAACCCTTTACAACATCCTCTGTTGCGTTGCGGGCTGTTAGGAAGAGAATAGGAGAGTTACACCCCTCGCTGCGCAGCCTTTTGACAAGCGAAAAACCGTCAAGGCGGGGCATCATTACATCGGTAACGATAATATCAAAACTCTCTCTTGCCACCATCTCCAATGCTTGCTGTCCATCGCCAGCAAGTGTAACTACAAACTCTCTGTCAGAGAGGGTGTCGCTGAGTATTTCGGCAAGCATACGCTCATCCTCAACAAGGAGCATTTTTATCTTTTTCTCCATCATACGGTAATTTTATTGTTATCTGCGTACCCTCTCCAAGCCTGCTCTTGAGAGCAATCTCTCCACCGTGCATCACTACAACCTGCTGCGCATAGTAGAGTCCCAAACCATATCCGCGAGTAGGTTGCAAATCGCCCGTAGGAACGCGATAGAACTTCTCAAAGACATGCTCTTGATGCTCTTTTGCCATGCCTATTCCGTTGTCGGCAACAGTTATTACGCACTTATCCCCCTCTTTTTTAGCTGTCAGGGTAATTTTTACAGACTCTGAAGAGTATTTTATTGAGTTGTCAACAAGTGTAGTCAGCAGGTTCTTGATATGAAAGCGGTCGGCAAAGATGGTTATATCTGCGGCGGTTTCTATAGTGAGTAGCACCTCTTTTGTTGTGTTAAAATTGGTCTCACACTCTATCTCCTCAAAGAGAGAAGATACACAAAACAGGCTCGGATTAAAGCCCTCTTTTCGCCCATCAACAGATACGGATAGTATCCTTTCAACCATCGCTGAGAGGCGCGTAAGCTGTGATTCAACAATTGCTAAGTAGCGGCTTCTGCGCTCAATATCTTTGTCGGCAGAGAAGTTTCTCATGGCATCTGTCGCAGCAACGGCAACAGATATTGGCGTTTTGAGTTCATGCGTGATGTTGTGTGTAAAATCTCGGCGCATCTGCTCAATAGTTCTCTGCCGAAACATTGTCTTGACAAGAAAAATAAGCACCGCACCAAGTAGTATTATTATGGCAGCCGAGGAGAGTATAAGCCCTATCATACGCATCAGAAACAGCTTGTGTGGCTTCTCTATAGCCAACCGAAGGGCAAAAACTGCGTCGTCATCAACATCTACCTGAACAACCAACGGCGAGGATATATCCCTCTCTCCACGCCACATCAGCACCCGATTTGTCTGCCTCTCTATAATCTCAACATTATAGCTCTGCAAGGCATCAAGTTCAAGCAGATTGGGCTCAAAATAGAGCGCAAAGCGGTCAAGGTCTATATTTATCTGCTCGGCAATAGTCAGTCCAGGCACGGCATCCATACGGAAAGCCTTGTATATACTTTTGTATGTTGCAGACTCTACCCTTCGCGCAAAATCAGCAAGAGAGTCCCTGTATAGCCTCCACACCCATAGCCCTTGGAGTGTTGCCAAGAGGAGCAGCGAGACGATGACTAACACCGATATATTGCGGAAAAATCGTTTATTCATGTAACAAAGGTAGGTATAATTTCTATTCAAAAAACAGAGTTAACATTTATTAACATTGTTTAACAGAGTGTTTAACCGCTTTTGGCTTTTTTAACACTACTTTTGCATTGGGAAAAGGAGCTGCCGCGGAGCTTTTTCCCCAAAAAAACAAGAACAAAAAAATGAAAACAAAAATCTTCTTACCATGAAAAAGTCAATTTTATCACTAACAATGGTGCTGCTTAGCCTTACCGCTTTTGCACAGCACACTGTAGTCGGAACAGTTACCGACTGTAAAGGCAACCAATTAGCGGGAGTCTGTGTTGTTGTTGCCGAATCTATCAAACCGACTCAAGCCACAGGCTCTATTACCGACCAAGATGGTAACTACACCATCTCTGCACCAAAAGATGGAACGCTGCTGTTTCAATATGTGGGCATGGAGACAAAAACGGTTAAAATCGAGGGTCGTAAACAGATTGATGTAGCCTTTGACCAGGAGGCGCAAGATAAAGCACTCTATGTTGTAGATGGCAGGGTTGTCTCTAAGGCTGATTTTGACAAAATTGAGTCTGGAGAGATTAAAAACATCAATGTTGTCAAAGGCATCAGTAAGGCTGTTGTTGTCTCAACAAAGGGCGTATGTGCAGATAATAAGCCTGTTGACCCTAAAACTGTAAGCGTTATTAGCATAAAGAAGGAGGGCGAAAAGGTTGTTATTGATGAGAAACTAAATGGCTCAATGATAAGGGTTGTTGACAATGGCAAAAACGATAACTTCGATGCCCTAATCGTTATCAAAGCTGCCGACGGCACCGTAAAGAGAGGCGAAAATATGTCCGCCTTCTCGCCAAACCAGATAAAATCTATCGCCGTCTATAAAGAGGGTAGCAAACAAGCCCAAACCTTCAACCACCTCGGCGACACCTCAAAAGGCGTTATTTTCATAGAGCTGAAATAGTACCGCCACAGTACCGTCCCTTTTCTGAAGAAAAGTGACCCAACCGACGCTGCTCGTGAGGGCAGAGGCTGCTTGCAGACTATGCCGAACTGCGAGGAGGAAAAGACATCGAAGATGGCTTAAAAGACTTTCGGCAAAACTTCGTTTTGCTATTGGCTGATACGGATTTAGGATAGCCTACGGCTATTACAAATAAAATAGTCCATCATCGGTTTCGAGCAAGCTCGACCGTGAGGACTATTTTATTTGTACCATCTTCGATGGCGTTCCCTAAATCCGAAAACAGCTAAACTTAGCCTGTACTGTAAGCGCGCTCACTAATTTCCTCTAATTGCCCCGAATACCCTCTAAATCCCCTACAAAATTGCGCGCTGTTATTATATGCCATTAAGGGCGTAGCCCGCTGCTATCCTTTGTTATTCTCTGTTATTAGTGCGCTCCCAACCCTACTAAACCGCGCGCCAAGATCAAAGCACCACCCTATGGTTGTGCTGTTTTCATGGCAAATGTCTTGCAGAATAAACATTTTTCACTACCTTTGTAATATAATACTAAATTTTACCGATATGAAGTTTTCAAAGGTTTTTTGGGCGGCACTGCTTGCTGTGGTTGCAGGTAGTCTGCTATCAGGTCTATTCTGGCTTGTTACTATCTTTGGTCTTGCTGGTAGTGTTGGCACTCCTGCAACGACTGTTATGCCAAACTCTATCCTCAGGATTGACTTGGCTGACAATATTACCGATTCGCCAGCCATGAATCCGTTTGCAAATGTTGATTTTGCATCTATGCAATCAACTAAAAACCTGACGCTGCTTAATGTTCTTAGGGCTATTGAGAGTGCTGAGCATGATGAGAGGATAAAGGGTATCTACCTAAACTTTGCAGGTGGTGGTATGGTATCAACAGTGGCTCTTGAGGAGATGCGCTCCGCCCTTGAGGTGTTCAAGAAGAGCGGCAAGTTTATAGTTGCCTACAACGACGGCTACTCCCAGCGCGACTACTACTTGGCAACTGTTGCCGACAAGATTTACATCCAGCCAGAGGGCGATTTTGCGTGGATGGGTATGCAATCGTCGCTGCTCTTCTACAAGGGTGCTTTGGATAGGCTGAATATCAACTGCGAGGTGTTCCGTCCAACAGTTTGTAAGTACAAGAGTGCCGTTGAGCCATATATCCTAACCAAGATGTCTGACGCCAACCGCAAACAGATGGCAGAGCTTGGTCAGAGTATGTGGAACACAATCAGCACAACCGTTGCAGAGGCGAGAGGCGTAACTGTGGCAGCACTGAATAATATTGCCGACACCAAGCCTATACTTACTCCTGAGGAGGCTTTGCAGCACAAACTTATTGATGGTATTCTCTACAAAGACCAGATGGAGGATATTTTTGCCGAGTATGGTGTGGAGAAGAACTTTTTTGGCAAGTATGAGATTATAAAACTTGGCGACTACTGCTCTGTTGTAGGGGCAGATATGAGCAACCTATCAGCCCCTACAATCGGTATTGTATATGCCGAGGGTGGCATTGTTGATGGCGAAAATGACGGCATGGATGGTAACATATATGGTACAACTCTGGCAAATACCATCGCCAAAGCACGCAAAGATGAGAATATCAAGGCTGTAGTGCTGAGAGTCAACTCCCCAGGCGGCAGCGCACTTGCCAGCGATGTAATCTGGCGCGAAGTTGAGCTGCTCAAAAAAGAGAAACCTGTTATCGTATCTATGGGCGACTATGCAGCCAGCGGAGGATACTATATCTCATGCCCTGCCGATGCTATTGTTGCAAATAAACTGACCCTCACAGGCTCTATTGGCGTATTTGGTATAATGCTTGAGGGCGGCGATATGCTCAGAACAAAGCTCGGCGTAACACACGACATAGTAAAGACAAACCCAAGTGCAGATTTCGGAGTAGGCGTCCTGGGCATGACCCTGCGCAAATGCTCGCCAACAGAGCGCGCACTGCTTATCCGCTCCGTGGATAGAGTCTATGAGACATTTACCTCAAAAGTGGCAGCAGGCAGAAACCTCGAACTCAAAAAGGTGCTTAGCATTGCCGAGGGTCGCGTGTGGAGCGGCACAGAGGCTGTGAAAAATGGTCTGGCAGATACTAACGGAGGTCTTAAAACCGCTATAGGTATCGCCGCAGATAAAGCAGGCATAGCCGACAACTTCAGAGTCGAAGAGGTCAAGGGCGAAATGACCCCATTTGCAGCATTTATGCAATCTCTGGGTATGCAGGCTCAAACCGCATTTATGGATAGAGAACTCGCCGCCCTGTGCAACGAGTATAACACCCTGAAAAACAATATCCTCCGCAGCGGCGTACAAACCTACTGCCCTTATATCGTTGAGTTCTAAGGTAAACACTGTATCGTCCCTTTTTGGTAGCGGAGTGCTGTCGGGGAGCGCAATTAAAGCCAGCATAGGCGACGCCTATGCTGGCTTTCTGCTTCGCAGAAGGGAGTTTAGGGAATTTTAAGGAGGTTAACGAGATTAGGTAGTGCGCACTTTACGCACCATCTGTCAGTAAGGGAGTAGCGCGAACAGATGGCACTGAATAGCACTGAATAGCATTTAATAGCAGCGGGTCTATCGACCCTTAATAGCCAAGCGCAACAATAAAAGTTCTTCGAGGCATTGAGTCCCACGAAGAGCTTTTTTACAGGGTATCGGTTTTAACGCGCTGTTATTCTATGTCATTAAGGGCGTAAGCCCGTTGTTATTCTCTGTTATTCTCTGCTATTTGGACGCGCGTTCCCCTAATTTCCGCTAATATCCGCTAACAACCTCTAATCCCCCCCTACTAAATGCGCGCGCTGCTATTCTCTGCTATTAAACCGCGCGCCAATTAAACAAAAACGAGTCGCAAGGTTGCTTGCGACTCGTTTAGAAATTGTTACTTGTCTTTGCGTTTTTCGATTTGACGCTTGATAACATCAAGTGCATCATCTACAGCCTCCTCGAAGGTACGAGCGCGCTGCTCAGTCATTATATCGCCACCAGGAACATGGAGGGTTACTACTGCAACTTTGTTCCCTTTCTCATCATCTTTTTCGAGCTTCAAGACAACATCCACGCCTGTTGGGCGGTCTGCAAAACGGTCAAGTCTTGACATCTTTTTCTCCACGAAATCGAGCAGCTGCTTGCTGGCATCAAATTTCAACGATTGAATCTTAACATCCATAGTTGTAAGTTTTATGGTTTAGGGGTTCGCTTCATTACGAATTTACCCGAAAAATCTCTATTTATGCGGATGTGCCTTCTCGTAAATACCTTGAAGTTGCACAATGCTGTTGTGTATGTATTTCTGCGTGGTACTAAGCGAGGTGTGACCCATAAGCTCCTGTATCTCACGCATATCTGCCCCACGGTCAAGCAGGTGTGTGGCAAAGGTGTGACGCAAAACATGGGGGCTCTTTCTGCCCTGAATTGCGGCATCGTTCATCTGCTCGGAGACAATGCGCTGCACCGTTGAGCGTGAGAGGGGATTGCCTGCCCTGCCAAAAATCAGCGGCGAGGTGCTACTCATTGCAATACCGCACTCTTTGCAATGCTCTATGTACTCAATAATCCTCTCCTTGAGCTCTGGCAACAGGGGCACAACCCTATCCTTATCGCCCTTGCCGTGGACCTTTATTGTAGTCTCTGAAATATCGCCTACCTTTATGGCACACAGCTCCGCAAGTCGTATGCCGCAACCATAAAAGAGCGATATTATCATCGCCTTTCTATGCTCCTTAATGCTCTCGTCCCCACTCTGCTCACGGATATTGTCAAGCAGGGTATCCATGCGGCTACTTGGGACAAAAACGGGCAAGTTTTTAGGCGTGCGAAGAGATTTTATACTCTTCAGAACATCCTCTTTGATTATATCCCTACTACGCAGATACTTAAAAAAGCCCTTTATTGTTGATAGCTCCCTATTCATCGAAGCCGCTCCAACCTGCCCAGTATCAAGACGATAGAGGATATAATCCCTTACATCTTCGGCTTTGACCATCGTGGCATCAAACTCGCTCAAAGCTCGCTGTGAGGTAAACCACTTAGCAAACGAAAGCATATCTTGGCGATAGTTCCGCACAGTAAGCTCTGACAAACGAAGCTCAGTTTTGATATGGTCTATAAAGCTGTCTATCATACCTCAAAAGCTAAAATGCCACACCTCTCTGTAAGCAAAGATACTATATATTTATCATAGTTGCAACATTTTGAACAAAAAAGTTCTTTCCAGAGAGTTTTAGGGCAATTTTGACAAAGCGGTGGCGTGGTTTAATGGCAGAGGATGACAGAGAATAGCAACGGGCTTGCGCCCTTAATGGCATACAATAGCAGCGCGCATTTAGTAGAGAATTTAGAGGGTATTAGGGGCAATTAGGGGATATTAGGGAGCGCGCGATTTAATAACAGAGATAACAGTGAATAGCAGCGGGCTACGCCCTTAATGGCATAGAATAACAGCGCGCATTTAGTAGGGTTGTTAGGGTCTCAAGAGTCTTTAGTGACACTAGGGTCTGCGCGCTAACGGTACAAACTTAGTTTAGCTGTTTTCGGATTTAGGGACTACCAACGGAGTTGGTACAATAAAAGAATAGAGACCTCACTCAAGCTCGCTTGAAAGTGAAAGGTCTCTATTCTTTTATTGTAATAGCCGCAGGCTATCCTAAATCCGCATCAGCCCAAAAACGAAGTTTTTGCTGAAAGTTTTTGGTGCAGCTTTTTTCAAAAAGCTGCGGTACTGTGGCGGTTACTTAACCTCGCAGTCGTACTCTAAGATTGATGAGAGGCGATTTCCAGAGGATTTGCCTGCGATATGGGTAGTGATTCCCAAGTAGAGTTTATTACCATTTTTAATCTGCATACCCTCTGCCTCGCAGAAGCAGTTATTATGGAGGTTGAGCAGAGCTTTAAGGTTTGTGAAGTCTGACGCGGCAGCGACCTTTGTTCGTGTTGTGACGCGGTTACCGTTATAGTCAAACACCTCCACATAGGCGTGAGAGCCGTCATAGACTCCGCTACCAGACTGTAGCTCGCGTGCGTTACCCTCGTACCAATAGACATAGTTGCCCCAGATGGCGTGACCCTGGTGGCTACAAGAGTATGGTTTTGAGAAGCTGCCGTCGCTATTGAGGTATGATGGCAGGCGGAAAGAGCCGAGCGGTGTAAGGTTGTCTAACTTACGCGCCATAATCTCTGTTGTCTCGGTCTTTTTGGAGGTATTTGTACCACTCTCGCCACCCCAGGTGCGGGTAAGTGACACCTTCTCCTCTTTAAGAGCCATAACAGCATCAAGGTCATAGATGACATTGTGGCGCATATTGTCTGTACGACAGCCTATAAGCAGGCGACGGTTGACAAAGTCTATATTTACCTGAAGGTCTCTTACAGCCCATGATGCGCCTGTTGCATCTTTATACGAGCCTAAGTAGAAGTTCTCGCCTGCATAGTGGTCGTATGTGGCATTTGGCTCAAAGCGGAAGCGAGAGAAGGTCTTATTGTTTGTATATTCGGTACCTGACAGTGTGCCGTTTGAGTTTACCCACATATAATCGCCCTTGCCATCTGTTGCCCTCTCAATGCAGAGAACTGTGCCGTGACCAAACCAGCGCAGACTCATAGTCTCGCCACTACGGGTTGTATCGCCCACCTTTCCGCGCTTAACACGGCTCAGGGCAACAAGCCACTTATTACCTGTTGTGCCGTCGGATGCACACTGAGTGTAGTAGATATAGCTATCCTCCTTAGTGTCGTAGAAATCGAAGCACTGCATAACTGTTCCAGGGTACGCAAGCTGACGAGAGGAGAATATCATGCTCTGCGATAGTGGACTCTCAAGCGAGAGGCTTGGGTCGCCCATAGATGAGCCGCTCTCGACTACCTGCACAGTACATCTTGCTAAACGATTGCTGCCATAGTGGCAACGAATCTGCACAACACCCGCACCAACGGCTGTTACCACACCAAAATCATCCACTGTGGCAATAGTTTCATCAGTTGAGACCCAGCTATACTCAAGATTGTCATAATAGGGGTCGCTGATTGGTCTAAGCTGTTGACTTGCGCCAATCTCAAGTGTTACATTTGCAGGCTCAAGTTTGAGCGAATTGATTACAATCACCTCCTCTTTTGGCGAACAGCCCACAACAAAAAGGAGAGCAAGAAGTGTAAAAAACAGGTTTTTCATCGCTATTTGTATTATTTCTAACAAAGATACATCTTTTTTGCGAATTATGAAGATTTCACACTTCATAATTCAAATACCCAACAGCGGACAGTTTCCTGCCCGCCATCGAGTTTGAGACAAATAAATTCAACTTCTTATTCTGCTACATAGAGCTTAACCTCGTTCTTCACACGCTCAGAGCCTGTAGCTGCAATCTTGTAGCTTGACTCTGTGTGGTTGAGACGAAGGTTGAGCGAGTAACGCAGACGAACATAGAACCAACCATCCTCAACAGAACACTCAACAGGGAAAGTAACCTTTGCCCAACCGTCTTCGGCGGTCTTGTCGTTACGCACACCCTGACTCGTGTCCTTGTTAACATACTGGTTGTCAGTAAATACCTCAAAGTGGATATTTGCTGTATCGCCTGTGTAAGGGTGGATGTAAGGTGTTCCACCAGCAGCCTCGTACCAAGTTGTACCATCTGGAGAATACTCCAAAGTGGCAACCTTTGGACCAGAGCCTGAGCAACCGATTGCACCCTCGAAGGTAAGCATTGTACCTGCATGGAGGTTGCACACCTTAGTTGCCATAAGCCAATAGTCGTTGTGTACCATACCCTTAGCGTAAGCATGACCCTCGCCGTAAGCATAAGAGGTAATATTTGCAACTACGGTAAAGTATGCCTGATTTACATCGCAGTAGTTCCAGTCAAGAATCTTGTGGTCTGTAGATGTTGTAGAGGCAAACAGGTCCTTATTGAGTGACAAGCTACCCCAGCTATAGTCATACTGAGTACCCTGAATAGCTGCCTTCTTCTCATCAACGGTTATACCTGCTGCATAGTGAGCAAAATCCCAGAATACAGGCAGACCTGTGAGCAGCTTAGAGGCATCCTGAACAACAGTTGCATCAACCTTGCCCATAGACACGCCGTCAACCTTAAGTTCAAAGGTTACATTACCAAGGTTTACAGGTGTGCCCTGAACTGCATACTCAATAGTTCCGTTACCCTTCTCGAAAGAGTTGTAGGTAACCTCTGGTGTTACAATACCCTCAGCAGCCTCGCCTGTTACTGTGCAGCTGAGCTTTACAGACTCATCGCCATAAGCGTTTGAGTAGCCAAGACGAAGTGTATAGCCACCCTCAACGCCCTGCTGGAGCTGTCCTGCACCAGAGAGTGTGCCGTAAGCAAAGTTACAAGCACCCTGAGTGATTGTGATTGGGTAGTTTTCGCCAGCATGGTTGATATAGATTGTACCCTCGCGCTGACTGCCACGGTTGTAAGCAACAGCAATAGAGATATACTCCACACTACCATTACCAACGCCCGAATCAGGAGTTACGGTAATCCAATCGTTGCCAGCGTAGTCGATAGCCCACTTACCCTCGCACTGCAAAGTCTGATTTAGAGCCTGCTCTGCGCAGTCAACAGTAAGCAAATCGTTCTCACGAGCGAAAAATGGCTCCTCCTGCGAACAACTGCCAAAAAGCGATGCTACGCAAACAAGCACAAGCCCGATTTTATTTATAAGTTTCATATTGATAACTTTTTATAAGTTAAACATGTGGCTACCAGCCTGGATTCTGTACCAGATTAGGATTCTCCTGGATAGCAGTTGTAGGGATTGGCTTGACATACTTGTAGTCATGCCACTTACGCTCCATCTTGGTTGCTGTCATAATATTTCCCTTTGTTCCCTCAGAGAGCTTATGACCAATATCAGATGCATCGTCAATGTAGAGGACTGTCATCTTTGTTGTATTACCCTTTACAGCTGTTACCATAGTCTCCTTAACACCGTCATAGTTAAGGTCGAGCTCGGTCTCAGAAGCATCAATGTAGATACCTCTCCAAGGACGCGCAAAGAGCTCTCCCTGGTGCCAACGGATAATATCGTCGTAGCGGATATTCTCCATTGTAAGCTCAATACCTCTCTCGCGGCGTACCTCAAGAATCTTAGCATCGTCAATCTGATTCTGGAAATAAGATACCATATAAGGGTCTGCTGTTGTAGGGTAGATGCTTACCACACCTGCTCTCTCGCGCAGAGGCTTGATAGTCTTATTCCAAACATCTTCTGTCAGCTCGCCCAACTCAGCCTTAGCCTCAGCATAGTTAAGCAGAACCTCTGCATAACGCATCAGCGGCACATCATTGTCGCAAGGAGAGGTGTTGGTATCCATTGTAGCATCGTCAGAGAGCCACTTGATTGGATGATAACCTGTCTTTGCAAAGCCCAAGTCTGGAGCAGGGGTAATCTTAGCACCGCCAGCACCTGTACGGGTAAAACCTGGGTGGCGCATTGTCTGAGTAAGACGAAGGTCACGGTCTGTACACTCAGTTTTGAAGTCAACACTGTTGTAGTCTGCATACTTTGTAGTAAACGGTGTTCCGTCCTGCATAAGGTATGTATTTACAAAGTCGCGGTTGAAAGAGTAGTTACCATACTGAACATTTACCATGTAAGAGTTGAAGATGTGGGTTACACTAAGCTCTGCATTGTATGTACGAGCCCAGATAAACTCATTTGTATATATCTCTGAAGCCTTGCTGTTGGTAAACATGTCGCGGTACTGAGTTGCGCGGTTTGCTGGGTTGTCAGTAAGGCTATATACGCCTGCTGCCATCAGTTTCTCGCACGCATCGGCACACTCTTTAAGGTACATCTCAGACTCATCAGCAATCCAAGGCTCTCCTGTAGATGGGTCAACCTTGTGATACTTACGGAAAGTACCCTCATAGAGGCAAAAACGAGCCTTGAGTGCTAAAGCAACATACTTGTGGATGTAAGATGACTGTACACGATACTTAGCATCTGTAAGACAGTTCTCGCAAGCATAGTTGAGGTCTGCAAGAATATTGCGGCAAACCTCCTCACGGTTATCTCGACCCTTGTAGAGTGCCTCCTCATCGGTTGCATCAATCATGTGCTCATACCAAGGCACTGCACCAAAGGTACGCACCTTTGCAAAGTAAAACCATGCACGGAAGAAACGACCAACACCCTCATAGTGGTTAAGGATAGCATCAGAGGCTGAAGCCTTGCGCATGTTGTCTAAGTAGAAATTGACAGAACGGAGGTAGTTCCAGTTGCTCTGTGTCCAGTTTGACGCATCGGTTGGAGCGTAGTTGTCACGGAAGTATGCGTAAGTACCATCCCAAGCCTGTGTATCGGCATACTTGTCGCCGTCCACAAAACTCTGCATAGCTGTTGCAGCACTGATAATAAGTCCATTGCTGTAAATCTCAAGTGAGGACTCGTCAGTGAAGTAGTAGTCGCTCTCAATTTTGTATGGATTCTCTTTATCAAGGAAGTCCTGACAAGAGACTACAGAGCAAGCTGCTATAAATATTGCAAGTAGTTTTTTCATAACTTTCACTGTTTTAGAAGGTAATGTTTACTCCAAGTGTAACACTCTTTGTTACAGGATAGCCGTAACCGTCACCCTGACCTGTTGAATAGTCTGGGTCGTTGCCCAAAGCCTCAGGGTCGTAGTTAGGAGCCCACTTGTGAAGAGGGGTTGCTGTAAAGAGATTCTCGCCAGAGAGATATACCTTAAGACCAGAGAGACGAATCTTCTCACAGATAGCCTTAGGGAAGGTGTAGTCAACCTGGATGTTCTTTACACGCATATAGGCAGCATTCTGTGTGTAACGGGTATTTGCAGCATTGTGCAGACGAGCCCATGTTACAGTCTGGTTTGCCTGATATGTAGAGAGACGAGGCCAGTAAGCGGTATCCCAGTTGTCAAGCTCCTCACTATAGATAGTCTTAGCGTACTTAGGATTTGTGTAGTCGTGGATACCGATAACCCACATGAACGGACGAGCATACTTACCCCAGAAGTAACCAGCATCAGTTCCTGGATGCCAATTTCTCTTCATTACACCCTGAAGGAATACAGAGAGTCCGATGCCGTTCCAGCGTGCGCCGAGGTTTACACCAAACATGTAGTGAGGGTTGATATTACCAATGATAGATAGGTCGCCATGGTCATCTTTTGTAAATGCACCAGCGTCAATCTTGCCATCGCCATTAAGGTCAACAATCTTTACCTGACCTGGCAGAGTTGCCTTGTTTGCCTCCTGCTGGAAGATGCTGTGGTCGGCAGAAGAGTCGATATCTGCCTGGTCCTTAAACAGACCTGCAACAGTCCAACCCCACATCTCGCCAAGCTCCATACCCTCATAGTAGGTAGAAGGGGTACAGCCATTGAGCATATAGTCGCCAACAGTTCCCAAAGACTTAGTCTCGTTGTAGAACTTAGTTACCCATGAGCGGCTATCCCAAACCATTGCCTTGATGTCATACTCAAATGGCTTGCCTGCAAGTTTGAACTGGTCGCGCCAAGAGACTGAAACCTCCCAACCCTTAGTCTTCAGCTCAGCATTATTACCCTTTGGAGGGGTTGTACCATAAACAGAAGGCAGAGAGACAGACTGTGTAAACATATCTGTTGTATATCTGTGGAAGTAGTCTGCACTGATTGAGAGACGATTCTTGAACAACTCAAGGTCGATACCAATGTCATAAGTTGTAGAGGTCTCCCAAGTAAGAGATACAGGCACTGTGCTACCAACGGTTGTATAAGAAGGCAGTGAGCCACCCAAAACAATACCCTCGTTAGTTGCAATACTCATTGTTGAGGTGTAAGAGTAAGGGCTTACATTACCGTTACCCATTGAGCCGGCAGAGAGGCGAATCTTGAAGCTATCCAACCAATTGTCTGACCAATCCATCCAAGGCTCGTCAGCTACGCGCCATGCAAGCGATACTGATGGGAAGAAACCCCACTTTGAGTTCTGTGGAAACTTTGAAGAGCCGTCATAACGACCTGACACCTCAAAGAGGTAGCGACCCTTGTAGCTATAGTTTGCACGGAAGAAAGCACCCATATAAGACCACTGATTACCAGATACCTGTGGGTCCTCAGTAAGACCTGTCATAAGGGCGTATGTTGGCTTGCTGCCTACAACAAAGTCCTTACGCTTGATGTAGAACACCTCGTAGTCCTGCTTCTCAACATTCCAACCTGCAAGGAGGCGGAAACTGTGGTCCTCACCCAATTTTGGAGACCAATTCAGGTAGGCATTTGCTGAGTGGTAGTGAGTCTCGTAGTCGTTTGTCTCAAGGTATGAGCCAGAAGACTCAAAGCCCTTAACTGTTGTGTTAGGACCTGTCTTATAGTCGAGCATCTGCTGGCTACGGTTGAGCTTACGATGGGTAAAGTTGAAAGAGTAGTCTGCCTGCAACTTGAGCACATCCTTCTTAATGTCAATATCAACATCAAACTTGTTTCTCAAGTAGAGATAGTCGTCTTTTCTCCAAGATGTACCCTCAACAAATGATGCATAACCAGACTTTGCAGCCGATGCAGTCCAAGAGCCATCTGGGTTATATACAGGAGAGAGCGGCATTGCTGTATGGTTGAGCAGACGAGTAAGCTGTGCGTTACCCTGGTTAGTCTTAGGCTCGTGTGAGTTGATGATTGATACTGAGATATTGTTTCTCAGACGCAACCAAGGACGAACTTTCAGGCTACCTTTTGCTCTAACATCATACTTGTTGTAGTTGTCATCTCCTACGCGGTAGATACCGTCGTTATTGTGGTAGCGACCAGAGATATAGTAGTCTGCTCTGTCACTTCCGCCAGAGATTGAGAGGTTGTGCTCTGTTGACCAATTGTAGTCTTTGTAGAAGAGCTTGTGCCAATCGGTTGAGTCGTAGTATGCCCAGCCAAACATGCTGTGTCCCTCAAGGGTTGTTGCTGTTGCAAGACCCTTAACGCCCTGACGACGCTGCAACTCGGCATAGATAGCCTCGGTGTAAGGCACAGACGAGTCAACATGGGTTGGCAGAGCCTTAGTTCCACGGTAGTAGTTTGTCCAACAATCTTTCCACCATGTAATCCATGTAAGACCATCTGTTACAAGGTCAGGAATAACAGTACGACGATTCATAGATACTGAGCCGTTGTAGCTAATCTTTGGCTGACCCTTCTCTGCGCTCTTTGTTGTAACCAAAACAACACCAAATGCACCACGCGCACCATAAACGGCAGCAGAAGAGGCATCTTTAAGCACTGATACACTCTCAACATCCTGTGGGTTGATTGAGTTCAAATCGCCCTCAACACCATCAATAAGTACAAGTGAAGAGCCACCAGCACCAATTGAGCCTGAGCCACGCACATTAAGTGAAGCTGAGCGTGTTGGCTTAGAGTCGGCAAAGGTAAGGTTCATACCTGGCAGCTGTCCCTGCAACGCACGCGCTAAAGTACCTGTAGAGCGGTCCTCAAGCACCTTGCTGTTAACCATATCAACAGCACCAACAAGGTCGCGCTTCTTTACAGAGCCATAACCAACCACAACAACATCATCAAGCTGCTGTGCATCCTCTTTCATTGTAATTCTAAGAGAGGTACGGCTACCTACTGCAACAAACTCGGTTGAATAGCCAAGGAAAGATACCTCAAGGATGCTGTCGCCTGTAGCCTTGAGTGAGAAGTTTCCCTGAGCATCGGTAATAACACCGTTTGTAGTGCCCTTAACAACTACTGTAGCACCAACAATAGCCTGACCTGTGGCGTCAGCTACGCGACCTGTTATGGTCTGCGGCACGCCGCTTTTCGAGGGTGTGGCACTATTTTTGTTAAGGATAATGTGCTTGCCCTCAAGCTTATAGGTTACAGCATGGGTAGCAAAAATACGATTAAGTACCGCACTTACCGCCTCGTTTTGAGCGTTTACGGTAACATTAAAATCGAGCTGATTGTCGTTATAGACAAATAGATAATCAGTCTGCTTTTCAATATCGTTCAGAACTGTCTGAACAGGTGTCTCCGTACGATTAAGCGTAACTTTGGAGCTCTGTGCAGCAGCTACTCCGTTGATAAACAGAGCTGCAACAGCTACAAGAACAGCCTTTGTCAAATATCCGCCTAAGGAGAGACCGACATTTAGATTCTTATGCATAATCTTATAAGAATATTAAAATGTGAAATATTAAGATTCTGTTTGACAGCCACTGCTGTCGCTGTGTTCGTAACACACTGTAGCAAAAAGTCCTTTATATAACCATAGGCAAAAAAATTGAGTTTTAAGGTTTAACATTATTTTTAGTATATCTCTATTACATTATTCTTATTACCAAAGGTATAGTTGAAATCAACCAAGTTCTGCAACACCCTAAGCGAGTAATCAATACCATCACTCTGGCGGAACTTACCTGTGCAACGAATATCATACAACTTAGGATTTGTAAGCCTTATCTCGGCATCAAAGTAGCTACTAAATCGCTCTATCAACTCGCCAAAAGTGACATTGTTAAGGCAAATCATACCCTCAATCCAGCGAAGACGGTCTCTATCCACAAGCGGCACTCTTTTAAGCTCTCCGCCTGCTGTTGCCACAGCCATCTGATTGGGACTGAGGAACATAGAGGCGGTGCTATTGTGTGGCGATACCTCTACGCTGCCCTCAATGAGCGCAGTCTCAAAGGTTGGGCTGCCATCAAAAGCATAGACATTGAAGGTTGTACCGTGGACTTTGATATCGTAGTTCTCGGTTGTGACAACAAACGGCTTGTTGCGCCTCTTTGCCACCTCAAAGTAGCCTTCGCCAGAGAGGCGTACCTTGCGAGATACAAAACCAAAGAGTGTTGAGTATTCAAATTGACTCTTAGAATTTAGCCATACGCGCGAGCCGTCGGCAAGGGTCATCTCTACCCTCTGACCACTCGGCACAACCACTCTCTGCACACTTGTTCCAAACTTTATAACAGCAGCAACAAAAAGGGTTACCACAACACAAACAAGGGCTACCGCTGCGACAAAACCAGCCATGTGTCGCAACGGTACTCCGCCCTTAAGCACGGTTTTACGCGCCTTTTCTGGCTTAGAGTGCAACAAGAGCGCACACCAAACCTGCCTCTGATTCAGATACTCTCTATAGTTCTCTTCAGAGGATTCTGCCCATTCCATAACCTCAATATTCTCCGGCTCGGTAGTCGCCCCTTCAAAGTAGCGATAAAGTACCTCTTTTTCCATAATATTTACTCTTTCTAATCTAATAACACTACAAAAACCTATATCCCTAACTCCATAGACCTGTAAAGAAGAGAATCAAACACAACATGTAATCCTTCAGATTCTCTCTGAGAACCTTCAACATCTTGGTAATATGAAACTCTACAGTCTTTACTGAAACGCCCAAAATTTTGGCTATCTCGGCATTTTTGCGATTCTCAAAACGGCTCATCTCAAAGATTCGGCGCGTCTGCTGAGGCATTGACTCAATAGTTCTACCGACAATATCCCTTATCTCGTCGGCAAAAAGCTGCTCTATGGTCAAATTCTCAAGTGATGAAATTCTAAAATCAAGCTCCTTCTGAGCCTTACTCTTCATATACTCTGCCGCCGAGTGCCTAACCCGCTGATGACGCATATAGTTGAGAGCCTTGTTGCGCAGAGAGGTCAGAATATAGGATGGAACATTTGTATCCTCAGGCAATAGCTCCCTACGCTGCCAATAATCTACAAGTGCATCCACAAACAGACTCTCAGCCACAACCATATCGCGCACAAACGAGTTTGCGAAACGGGCAAAAGGCTCTTTGTACTCTTCAAAGAGCTTGGCAAAAAGCGACTGTTCAGTATGTTGGTTTACGCTCACAGATTAGGTTGGGTTTATCTATCTTATTAACTAACACTTTTGTCCACAAAATCCCTAACACAAAAATAGATACAATTCGGATAATTTTGTCGGCTTTTGCAAAAACTAAGGACTACAGATTTGCAAGCGCACGGTTTGGTAGGATTGCGCGGTTTAATAGCAGAGAATAACAGAAAATAGCAGCGGGCTTGCGCCCTTAATGGCACACAATAGCAGCACGCAAAGAGAACAAACTAAGTTTAGCTGTTTTGTTTTGGGAAAGGGATTCAAACAAGACGGATTGGATGCTACGCATCAAAGATGCTCCGCGACGCCCATCCGCCTACACCCTCGGAAGTAAATTCAAACAAAAGAGTTGACGGATTTGAACTATGTGTCGCGAAGTGGACATAGTCATCGAGGGAGTGCCGTAGTCATACAAGAAAAAACGCAGATTTTCTTGTATGGTGCGGAAAAACACGACCGAGATAACCGCCATATAAATTCTAACTCCGTCAACTTTGATAAAGCATAAGTCGGCAGTTTTTTGCCGATTTTTTTGTTTGTACTATTGCGGGCTTGCACGCAAAAAAAGTACAAACAAAAAAAGCACGCCACTCGATTGAGTGGCGTGACTTATGCTTTGTGGGAGTTGACGGATTCGAACCGCCGACCCTCTGCTTGTAAGGCAGATGCTCTGAACCAGCTGAGCTAAACTCCCTCTCGGTTTGCGGGTGCAAAGATATGAATAATTTATTAAATCGCAAACTTTAACACTGTTTTTAGTAAATTTTTAGACTATTATATTGTTAATGAGGATTTTTTGACTAAATTTGCAACACAGGTTGATTTTTTGAAATATTATGGGAAGAAAGAGTGAGCGTCTGAGTTTAATAAGACGAATTATTGCAGAGGAGTTGATTGGCTCCCAGGAGGAGCTTATCGAGCATCTTAGAAAACACGGTGTACACGCTACACAGAGTACACTGTCACGAGATTTCAAGGAGATAAACATCTCTAAAATGCCCCATCCTGAGAAGGGGTATATCTATGTATCGGCAGAGCATATTGTCTCGCATGCCGACATAGGTACCTCAAACCTCACAGATGCGGTTTTAGCGATTAAATTCTCGGCGAATATCTGTGTTCTAATAACCAAGTCGGGCTATGCCAATGCTGTAGCTGCCGTGGTTGATAGCCGCAAATACTCCGAGATAATCGGAACAGTTGCTGGCGACAATACTATCATCATGGTACTGCGCGAGGATGTGTCCCACCAAACCGTTGCAGAGCTGTTAAACGCCATGTTTCCAACTCTGAGATTGGCGTAACTACTACAAAAAAAGTCGCAGGGTTAATCCTTGCGACTTTTTTTGTGACCATTTGTGACTAACCTGCGCGCAGGCGAAGTGGTCGCGCACGGTTTAGTAGCAGAGAATAACAAAGAATAGCAGCGGGCTTATGCCCTTAATGTCTGTTATAACCGCTTTACTGCTCATTATTTCTGTTTAATGGTTAGCTTTATACTCGGTCGTTTTATCTTTACTATTTTGACACAACTTCCAAATCTTAAACATCCACACTCCTGCATCATCTCCTAAATAATAATAGTCCTCGTTGCAGAATCTTGGATTAGACACATATAAGGTATCGCAAGAATGGTCATGATTGACAATTAGCATAATTGCACCTCTATCATCTACTGCTAATATAACCCGCCTTACAATGAGCTATGCCATAATTCATCTTAGAGAAGAACATATCAGGCATTGCTATTGCAAAAGTTAATACTAGCAACGATGCGAACATATAATTACGCGCTACTCCAGAATCTGGCTTTTTGATGTTAAGCAAACATATACGCAAAATAGGAGCAACGCACAATGATATCAGCAGGACAATATTCATCGCAGCTGCATAATCGCTAAAATACGACCTTTGCTCCGTCATAATATCCGCAGGTATATCTAACTTGAAAATTATTGTCAAGATCCCAAGTGCGAATATCGCTGTTCCAAAACATAATTGCTTTACACTTGATGGCAGCGACCTAATGTTTACCCACGCAATAACCGCCACAACCAAGGCTTACAAAATAATACACAACATTGACCTATTAGGTAGCAACTGACAACACACACCGTAAACAAAAAAAACTTTCCACCATCCATAGCAGGCTATATAGCATCTTTTTTACTTTTGGCATCATAGTATAAAGTAATTGTTATTCTCTATCAACTCATACGCCCTGAGCACACTATAATCCGAACATTGTCTCTTCTACACAACCCCCACCAGCACACTCAACAACAGCACAAAAGTTGGTAGTATTATTAAGGTCTTCATCGTTATTTATTTACTGTTCTTTTTCTTAGAATATACCCAATTTTATTATTCTCTTTTGTATGCATAACCCTTGGAAATACACCCACATAATTAGGATGATTAGGACATTTTTTAACTTTAATAGTTTCTCCATTATAATCAATCGCATCATCTATCAATAACGATCCGCAGTCTGGGCAATAAAACTCATCTTTGTTCAAGTGAAATCTACTTTCTATACTAAGCCGTGAAGCATGACCTCCTAACTCCATACCAGCCTGGTTTTTTCGCACAAACTGAGATTCTGCACAACAAGAGCCACACTTTCTGCATATCACAAAACCATTAGGACACCTTTTAGCATCTCTACTATCAATTATACCATTACAGTTACTCTGAAAACAATGATTTATGTATATACTTTTGTGATACTCATCACATTGTGGGTTGTCACAGTTAAAATATGTTAATCTATGAGCGTTGTTGTGATTTTGCTCCGTTGGCTCTATTGTATAGCCACATCCTCTACAAATCAAATTTTTATAATGTAAACAAAACCAATTTAATTGAGCATAGAATTCAGCTAATTGCTTTATATCTATATTAAGCCGTAATATTGATGCAAAGTCGTATAATGTATATCGTTTATAATCTTCATTTCGAGCTATTCCTGGGCAATCTATATATGATTGTCCTAGACACCAATGATAAGGAGTGTTTGTTATACGATGAAGTTTATCCGACACTTTCCCCTCACAAAATGGCACTTCTGGTGCATAATCTCTTCTTTTTTCATAGCGTTCTCCATTCTCAAGTTTAATATCTGCTTTTGAAATTCCTGCTCTCGGAGATAACAATTTAAGCCTAAAACCAGACTTAAGATAAGGGACTTCGTTATTACCAATATATTCTTTTTCACACCTATTGAAAAGAGTACAGCTTGACATTTGTGCAAACAACTCATTTACTTGAGATTCACTTTTTCTATCGTTGCCTATAATAATTTCAAACAATTCTCTATCACTTAATAATCTATTTTCTTTTTTATACTTACAAAGTGCTTCAACAACAATACGCAAACTGATATCAACATGCACCCTCTCTCCTACAATCTGCAATAATTGTTTAGTAGTCAATGTACACAATCCAAGCCTATAATTCTCTATCAGCTTTCTAAAGAAATTATGTTGTTCTGGTTTTGGAAGAAGATATACCAGTGATAAAAACCGTTCATCAAACCCGCTTATTTCTTCCGACTGAATCCATCTTAATAATCTTATAGGAATCGGTAGTCTCAGTTCATCGACATTTCTCATTTCCCAATGAGCCCAATTTAGATCTTGTTCCGAGTTAATCTCAAACCTCTCATAATACTGAAGAATAAACTCTATCCTTTCAGTTGGATTCAATTTACCCTTATTAGTCAACTCTGTAATAACAGACCTTGGATTATCGCTAGATAATACAAAATCAAATAAACTCTCTTGTGAAGAGAACAATGAATCTATAATATTAGTTATCCATAATCTGTAAGTATGCTTGTTGTACGGCAATTGTTTTAAGAATAATTGCCACTCCTCAGTTTTGCAGATATTCTTATAATATTTTAGCAGCCCTTCTGCACAACTATAATCATTATCAGAGGATATGTTTTGTATCTGGTAGTATATAAATCTCCCTAATAATTTTATCTGACGGTCGCGACCAATATACTTAAACTTTCTTAATATATTTAGTGATATACATTGTTTTAATCGTGCCAATATTTGATCTATAGTTGTTGTATCAAGTGGAGCTAGACGCACATCAACAGCATTGTCCTTGTATATCCTATTGTGTAAAACCTGCTCAATCTTAAAGAAGACCATTTTGTCATTATTGATTGCTCTGTCAAATTCGCGTCTCCCCAGAATAATACGCTCATTAGATCCAAATCGTCTTCTTATTAACGCATATACATCACTGCTAATTATTGCATTAGGAGAACCATCAATCTCTGCACCTTCATTACGAAGAAAGTTAACTAAAGTATTAAGACCAACTCTAAATTCCTTTGCTACTTGTATAAGGCGCAATCTTCTCCCATTATTATCAAATGTAGAATTATTATCCTGATCAAGTGTAAAATAATAATCTTCATCAAGAAGTATATTTGTGATGTATCCAAAGTTCTATACCCATTATAAAATTTAACCCTTCCAATCCACGGGATAGAGTCACTAACGCCTTCTTTTTGATCTATTCTTTTTATTTCCATAATCTCATCTTATATATCACCACAATTACCAAATCAATTTCATATCTGATGTATCAAGCCGACGGGTATATACAAACATTTATTCGTCTGTTACACCCAAAACAACGAAACACTTTATGCAAAAACTGATTGTGATTATTCTCTCACAAAGTTAAAAAACATTTCAGCAATACGCAACACCCAATCGTGGTATTGTCGATAAAAAATTATTTTAATATTATCACAAAGTTCCTAAAAATATTCTTAAAAATCAATATTGAAACAAAACTTTGTTATTGGTTTTTGGGTAATTCTCTGCCATTAGTCGTTGTTAGAGTAGGAAGCGCACGATTAGTAGGGAGGTTAACGAGATTAGAGAAAATTAGTGTTGCGCGCTAAGAGTACAAACTTAGTTTAACTGTTCTCGGATTTAGGGGCTACCAACGGAGTTGGTACGATAGAAAATAGAGTCCTTCGCTCAAACTTGTTTGAAAGCGAAAAGGACTCTATTTTTTTAGCGTAATAGCCGCAGGCTATCCTAAATCCGCATCAGCCACTAGCAAAACGCAGTTTTGCCGAAAGTTTTTGGTGCAGCTTTTTTCAAAAAGCTGCGGTACTTAGGTGTTAGCTATTCTGGTATTCTCGGCGCAGTTCACGGCGCAGGGCGGCGGGGGTATTATGGAAGTGTTGTTTG
>CAZIPR010000028.1:0-25121 GCA_964541245.1 uncultured Alistipes sp. | reverse complement strand
CTATTCCATTGTTTTTCAACGGAATAGCCAATTTTTACCCCCCCCCTCACAAAAACTCAAACATAAAAAGGCTGACTAATACATCCTTGCGGACTTTTTAGTCAGCCTCTCTTTTGGTTGGTATGTTAGGATTACTCAAGTACAGGACCTGCTGCAACAAGTGCCTTACCTGCCTCGTTGGTAGTATATTTACCAAAGTTCTTGATAAAGCGGCTTGCAAGGTCTGCTGCCTTAGTCTCCCACTCCTTAGCGTCTGCGTAAGTGTCGCGTGGGTCAAGGATTGCAGGGTCAACGCCTGGAAGAGCTGTTGGTACCTCGAAGTTGAATACTGGGATAGTCTTGGTAGGAGCTGAAAGGATAGCACCGTCAAGGATAGCGTCGATAATACCACGAGTATCGCGGATTGAGATACGCTTACCTGTACCGTTCCAACCTGTGTTAACCAGGTATGCCTTAGCACCGCTAACCTCCATACGCTTTACAAGCTCCTCAGCATACTTTGTTGGGTGAAGCTCAAGGAATGCCTGACCGAAGCAAGCTGAGAAGGTTGGAGTTGGCTCAGTAATACCACGCTCAGTACCTGCGAGCTTTGCAGTAAAGCCTGAGAGGAAGTAATACTTAGTCTGCTCTGGAGTAAGGATAGATACTGGAGGAAGTACGCCGAATGCATCTGCTGAGAGGAAGATTACATTTTTAGCAGCTGGAGCAGCTGACTTAGGGCGAACAATGTTGTTGATATGGTCGATAGGATAAGAAACACGAGTGTTCTCGGTTACGCTCTTATCATCGAAGTCAATCTTGCCGTTTGCATCAACAGTAACATTCTCAAGGAGTGCGTTACGACGGATTGCGTTGTAGATATCTGGCTCAGACTCCTTGTCGAGCTTGATAACCTTTGCATAGCAACCACCCTCGAAGTTGAAGATACCGTTGTCATCCCAACCGTGCTCGTCATCGCCGATAAGCTGACGCTTAGGGTCAGTTGAAAGGGTAGTCTTACCTGTACCTGACAGACCGAAGAAGATAGCAGTCTCGCCCTTCTCGTTAGTGTTTGCAGAGCAGTGCATTGAAGCTACGCCCTTGAGTGGCAAGTAGTAGTTCATCATTGAGAACATACCCTTCTTCATCTCACCACCATACCAAGTGTTGATGATAACCTGCTCACGAGATGTGATGTTGAACACAACAGCGGTCTCTGAGTTAAGACCAAGCTCCTGATAGTTCTCAACCTTAGCCTTAGATGCGTTATATACAACGAAATCTGGCTCGAAAGTCTCAAGCTCAGCCTCAGATGGGCGGATAAACATATTCTTTACGAAGTGTGCCTGCCAAGCAACCTCCATGATGAAACGAACAGCCATACGAGTATCCTCGTTTGCACCGCAGTAACCATCAACTACAAAGAGACGCTTGTTAGAGAGCTCTTTCTGTGCGATAGACTTCAACACAGCCCAAGACTCCTCAGAGCAAGGCTTGTTGTCGTTCTTGTACTCCTCAGATGTCCACCATACGGTATCCTTAGAGTTCTCGTCCATAACGATAAACTTGTCCTTAGGAGAACGACCTGTGTAAACACCTGTCATTACATTTACTGCGCCAAGCTCAGTCTCCTGACCCTTGTCAAAGCCTGTAAGTGACTCCTTAGTCTCCTCCTCGAAAAGAACCTCGTAAGACGGATTGTAAACAACCTCAGTTGTGCCTGAGATGCCATACTTCAATAAATCTTCTTTCTTAAAAGCCATAATGTTTGATATTTAATGATTTAACCTCTTGTCTTTCTGTTTCTGATGCCATGCAACCTCGCTTAAACCCAAGTTGTCATAAGCACCTTTTTCTCCGATGCAAAGATATTGCTAATTTTTCGATTTGTGAAAAAATTAACAGAGAATTTTTAGTTTTTTTACCTATGCAACCATAAGTGCAACTTATAGAGCAGAAATTTTGGTCATTTTAGTGCTGTGTATGCTGGCACAATAACGGTATCGTAGTTCTTTCGGGTGGATTCGATAGAGGATTTTGTATCGCCCTCATACTTATCAACCCAGCTTGTCTCATAGAGAAAACAGCCCCTATATCGGCAATCTTTGAGTAGCGTTTGATAGACTCTTCCCCAATCTATAAGTCCGCCAGCAAAAGGCTCCATGTGTTTATCGTAAGGGTACTCTGAAAGTCCGATATTCTGCTGAATATGGAGCGTACCGAGGCGCGTGCCGACATCTTTTAGTATCTGCACAACATCGCCTGTGCCCTTAGTCTCAATATAGCTGCCATTTTGCGGGATAAGTGCGTGACCTGTGTCAACACATACACGAACACTCTCTAACCCCTCAACATTGAGTAGCTCAATAAGCGATTTGCCATCATATCCCACACTCTTAGAACAGTTTTCGACACAGAGGATGGTCGAAGTGCCGTAGGCACTATTACTCTGCTCAATAACCTTTTGCAGGGCAATAAGTGATCTGCGGCTCGCCTCGCGGTGCTGGGCAAAGTCGGCACTTGTTGTCAGGTAGCTACCTGTGCTTGGGTGGATGGTCAGCTGATAGGGTCTAAGATGCTCTATGGCAATGTCAATGATGTGTGTCAGTTTTGCCACAGCCTCCTTACGATGTGCCTCGTCAAGTGAGGCTATGTCGTAAGTTGAGTAGGGTAGATGCACTCCCCACAGCTTAGCCCCCGTAGTTTTGAGAATTTCGCCTGCTGTATAGAAGGCAAACTCGCGCAACTCGTTTGTTGACCCCTCTGCCCACATATTTTTATCGCGGGCAATAACATCAAGCCACATATTGGCAGCAATAGCACGGTTACAGTTCTTCTCTGTAATCTGCTCAAGACCAATCAGTTTGCCTGGCGACAATCTCAGATGAGAGACCTCTGCATCTGCCTCTCCAAGGGTAGTTGTAGGGGTGACTACAACAGGAGTAAGAGGTTTTGGGGTGGTCTGCTCGTTATCGGAGTTATTGCCCCCAGTGTTGCCGCTATTGTTAACCTCTTCCCCGCCAGAGCAGGCATAGAGGAAGATGCTTAAGAATACTATTAAAAGGTGTTTCATATACTATTTAGAAAAAAGACCGCCCACAAGGAGCGGTCTTATTACTACTAATAACCATCGTTCTGTGGCATATCCGGCATAGCATTGCGCTCAGCGTCCGGAATCGGCCATACGATATCTTTAGCTGGGTCGTACTTCTTAGTACAGAAGGTACGCAGGTTGAACTCTGTGCCATCCCATGTACTCTTGTCGTATGTTACGCACCAGTTCTTGTCGATTGTAGGCTTAGCGTTTGACAGAGTGCCGTCAAATGCAGGAGCATACATAGGACCGTTCATAACATCGTTTACAATGCCCCAACGTCGAATATCAAACCAACGGAAGCCCTCGTTAGCAAGCTCTACCATACGCTCATAGCGCAGTGCAGAACGCAGACTCTGCTGGTCAGAGACTGTAAGAGCTGGCATAGATGCCTTTGCACGAACTGCCTCGATATCAGACTTAGCGGTAGCAAGGTTAGAGTTGTTCTCAATATTAGCCTCTGCACGAATCAGATAGAGCTCTGAAAGGCGCATAAGTGGGTAGCTAAGTACGCAGATAGCTGTTGTACCGAAGCTGTAGTTGTTGTTTTGCAGCTCAACAATGTCAAGATACTTTCTCCACAGATAGCCACCAGGACCCTTCTTACCGTTGGTACCGTACTCAGACTTTGTACCTGTAGCAGTAGAGTTGGTAATCTCTTTGCCTGTGTTGTAGTTCATGATCTTCTTTGCTGAAGGAGCTGTCTCAAACTGGAAGCCCAATACGCGTGAGCCTGGACGGACTGCAAACAGGTCGAGGCGTGGGTCACGATTCTTCCAAGGGTTTGCAGGGTCGTAGAGTTGAGAGTCAAGGATAGACTTACCGTCAGTACACTGTACAGCGTCAATCCAGTGCTGTGAAGGTCCCCAGTATGCACAACCGCTGCAAGTACGAGGAGCAGCGTAGTACATAGCGTTGTGCTGGTTGCCATCAATAGCAGTGTTGAACTCAAGCACCCACATCATCTCGTCAGAGGTCTCAAGCTGAGAAAGACCGAAGAGGTTAGCTGCACTAGGCTCGCCCTCAGTGTGGTCTGCACCGCAGAAAGAGGTGTCATACTTTGTAAGTGAGTAACCACCAGCGAGTGCTGAAGTGATAGCCTTGTCAGCATAGGTTGCAGCCTCTGCATACTTACCCCAGTTGAGCAGGATACGAGCCTTCAAACCATAAGCAGCAGCCTTACCAAGGCGAACATTACCATAGTTGCTCTTGTTGTGGCGGTCTGGCAGACACTCAATGTACTCGTCAACAAGACAGTCAGAGAGGATTTTGTCGATAACCTCAGCCTTTGGAGTGCGGGTATAGGTCTCGCCTAAAGCAAGGGTATGGTCAATGTAAGGGATGTCGCCGAAGAACTGAACACCCATATCATAGATATAAGCGCGCAGACAGAGCAACTCAGCCTTATACATCTTAATCTCCTCCTCCTTAATCTGACCTGAAAGCTGGTCGATGCTATCAAGAACAAGGCTAATACGAGCGTTAATCTTGAAAATCTGGTCATACATCTTCTCAACCCAACCACTTGAGGTCTTAAGAGTGCCAAGCTGCTGACCGTTGTAGTTTGCAGAGGCAACGCGAGGTGCGCCAATATCGGTACAGTTGTCCTGGATGCCTGGGAACGGGGTAGAAGAGGCATCAATAGATGTCAATGCTTTGTATGCTGCGAACAGACCAGCTTCAACCTCTGCCTGGCTTGATGGGAAAGCCGATGCATCAGGACCATTGAGATACTCTCTGTCGATTGTACAGCTTGATGCGAACAATCCGCAGATTGCGGCAAATAAAAATATCTTTTTCATAATCGTTATGCGTTAGAATTTGATGTCGAGACCGACTGTGACAGTTCTGATTTGTGGATAGCTGTTTGCATTTCCGAGAGCAGCGGTGTCAAACTTAGCACCTGAGCTACCGCCGTAACCAATCTCAGGGTCGTAGCCATCCCAGAAGTTAGAGAAAGTAAAGAGATTCTCGCCTGATACATATACTGTAACTCCCTTCATGTGGGTCTTCTGAACAACAGACTTAGGCAGTGTGTAAGAGAGAACGATGTTCTTGATACGCAGGTAAGCTGCACTCTTCATCCAGAATGATGAGTCCTGCCAGTTGTTTGTACCAAGAGCGGTCAAACGAGGCGTAGTACCGTTAGGGTTGTTGATATTTGCATGATCAAGATGCTCCTTACGGAAGGTACCACCCTGACGAGAAGGCATTACATAGTATGTGTTGAGGTAACCGTAAGCCTTACCAACGCCCTGGAGCATTACGCTCAGGTTAAGACCCTTCCAACCAGCGTTGAAAGATGCACTGTAGGTAAAACGAGGGATAGTGTTACCAACGATTGTACGGTCGTCAGTTGTAATCTTGCCATCCTCATTTACATCGCGGTAGCGAATATCGCCCACCTGCATAGTCTCGCCAAACTGAGGGCAAGTGCTGTTAACCTCGTCAGCCTCTGCCTGGGTGCGGATAATACCCATGCTCTCAAGAGCGTAGATGCTTGCAATTGAGTAACCCTCCTCATTGCGAAGTACGCCGTCGGTATCAGGTACCTCCATGTGGGTAATCTCGTTGACAACATCAGAGATATTTGCGTTAACGCCAAAGGTCCAGTCGCCCCAGCGGTTGTTGTAGCTTACGCCAACCTCCCAACCGGTGTTCTTAACCTTTCCTGCATTCTGATAAGGTGCGTTTACACCATTGCCAAGAGGCAGGTTAAGGGTCATAAGGATACCGTCAGTGTGCTTCTGATACCAGTCAGCTGTGATGTTGAACTTGCCCCAGAGGGTTGCGTCGATACCAACATCGAGAACAGTTGTGGTCTCCCAGCGAATATCCTCATTAGCCATTGTGTTGAGGGTAACGATAGGGTAGATATTGCCACCCATAGAGATATTGCCTGTTGCAAGATTCTGTGAGAATGGATAGTAAGAAGCCGCATCGCTGCTACCAGCAAGATTCTGGCTACCCAGAGTACCGTAAGATGCACGAATCTTCAGAGCGTCCAGAACATCCTTTGCACCCTCCATCCAAGACTCCTCAGAGAGACGCCATGCAGCAGATACTGATGGGAAGTAACCCCAACGGTTGTTCTTGATAAAGCGAGAAGAGCCGTCAATACGAAGGTTAGCCTCCAACAGGTAACGCTCTTTGTAGTTGTAGTTTACACGACCAAAGAAAGACTGAACAACCCACTGATACTGGTAACCGTCGTTGGTCTGGTTTGCAATCTCACCGGCGGTAATCTGGTCATACTCGTAGTTGAATACCTCACGATATGCGCTCAGATACTTTGTGTCGTATGTGTTGCGCTCAGTACCGAGCAACACCTTAAGGTTGTGGTCTGCAAAGTCCTTATCAAATGTTACAATGAAGTTGTAGTTGCCGTAGAAAGTTCTGCGAGCAGACTCTGTCAGTGTGTGGAAAGGCTGTGAAGTCAGAGTTGCAGTGCCCTCTGGGTCCTGATAAGTGGTTACAGAACGCTTCCAGTTGTGGGCATTGTTTGTTATATAACGAGGAGCAACCATACCCAGGAGAGTGAGCCACTTTGTAGGCTTATAAATCAGAGTTGCAGCACCTGACATGCGAATATGATTGTTCTTATTCCAACCACCCTCGTTCATCAGAGCTACAGGGTTGTTACCCATCATACCAAGACCGTTGAGCAGACCTGTTGTAAAGTAGCATGGGATATCTGCTGGACGGGTGTTCATGTAGTTGAAGATGATGCTCTGATAAGGAGAAGACTTGCGGTCTGAGTTAGAGAAAGCAACATCGAGTTTGAGATTCAACTTCTTCATCAGCTTGATATCCACGTTGTTACGAACATTGTAACGCTTAAATGAAGTTGTGTTGATAATACCCTTGCGGTCAGAATAACCAAACATGGTGCGCATCTTGATTCGGTCAGTGTTTGTGCTCAGAGACAGAGTGTGTCTGTGCATAAAGCCTGAGCCCTGGAGGATAACATCCTGCCAATTGGTATCCGGATACTTGTCAAGGTCTCTGTTTGCACTCTGATAAGGGGCAAGCTCGCTCTCTTCGTAGGTAACACCTGCACCATCGTTGAGATTCATCGCGTTTGTGAGCTGGCGGAACTCAAGAGCGTTTACAGTCTCAGGAAGGTCGGTAGGAGACTGCCAGCCAACCATACCTTTGTACTGCAAAGAGAATTTCTCCTTTGCAGCACGCTTGGTCTGTACCAGAATAACACCGTTTGCAGCACGAGAACCGTAGATAGAAGCTGAAGCGGCATCCTTAAGGATAGAGATGCTCTCAATATCAGATGGCTCAATGCTGTCAAGGTCGCCCTCGATGCCGTCAATAAGCACCAGCGGAGCTGTTGAGCTACCACCGAAAGAGTTGACACCACGGATACGGATAGAGCCACCGTCTGCACCTGGGGCACCAGACTGTGAGGTAATTGTAACACCTGGAGCCAAGCCCTGGAGAGCAAGTGAAGTTGAGATAACAGGACGCTGGTCGAACTGCTCAGAGTTAACTGTAGCAACAGCACCTGTCATGTTTACACGCTTCTGAGAGCCGTAACCTACAACAACAACTTCGTCCATAGCCTTGCTGTCAGACTGGAGCTGGATCTTGTAAGCGGTCTTTTGCGCTGTAACAGCAACTTTTGTAGTTTTGTAGCCGATGAAAGATACCTCAATCTGCTGACCAACGGTAGCAGGAACGGTAAACTTACCATCGGAGTCGGTTGTAGTTCCCCCCCCCTGAACCAATGTGTTGCCATCCATGACAACAACAGTAGCACCGTAGAGTGGGGCACCTGTCTCATCTGTGACAGCACCATTCACAGAAACCTTCTGTGCATAGGCTGTCAAACTGTAACAGCAAACAGAAATTGCCAAAAGCAATCTCGCTGAGAAGTGTAGCAGTTTTTTCATAAGAAATGCGTTTAGTGAAATTAAATAAGTTTTAGGTGTTCTCTTTTGCTAATTTGCTAAAGATTACACAAATGTAGTCAAATTTTTGGTTAAATACC
Source organism: uncultured Alistipes sp. (assembly GCA_964541245.1). Taxonomy (GTDB): domain Bacteria; phylum Bacteroidota; class Bacteroidia; order Bacteroidales; family Rikenellaceae; genus Alistipes. The sequence continues at coordinate 17,046 of CAZIPR010000028.1, read as the reverse complement.
CAACTTTTCTGCACTTTTTGTCAATAGAAGGTAAATTTTAACCATCCATAGGTCAAAATACCACTATTCAAGACTAAATATTGCTATTATTTTGTTAAAATTTCAAAAATAGTTACTTTTGTAAGTCATGGCGGGACTATACTTCCATATACCTTTTTGCAAGAGGCTTTGCGGATACTGCGATTTTATGCGCAGCGTCAAGTTGAACTATATGCCGCAGGTTGTTGAGGTAATGCACCGTGAGTTAGAGCGCGAGAGTGGTTTTTTGACAGATAGTAGGGTTAAGACCATCTATTTTGGTGGAGGCACTCCCTCGTTGTTGCAACCATTTGAGCTACAGCGGTTTATAGAGCAGGCTGGGTGTCTGTTTGACTGCTCTGAGACTTCGGAAGTGACCGTTGAGGTCAACCCCGACGATATTACGCCAGAGTATGTAGCTGCTTTGAGGGCTACGGGTGTAAACAGGGTCTCAATGGGTATTCAGTCGCTTGATGACTCTATCTTGGAGTTTATGGGTCGCAGACACACGGCTCAGCAGGCTGTGGTGGCGGTAAAGAGGTTGCAGGATGCGGGGTTTAATAATATCTCGGTTGATGTCATTTTTGGTATAGATGGCTTTGGCAGTGACTCTTTGTGTAGAACGCTACAACAGATTGTTGAACTTGATGTTCAGCACATCTCTGCATACCATTTGACCATAGAGGAGAGTACCCGTTTTGGCAAAATGCTTGCTCAGGGAAAGGTATCGTATGCTACAGAGGAGCAGAGTCAGAGAGAGTTTGATTTGGTGCATAGAAGCCTCTCTGAGGCGGGTTTTGAGCACTATGAGGTGAGCAATTTTGCAAAGCAGGGCTTTAGATCTGCTCACAACTCCTCATATTGGACAGGGGCGGAGTATTTGGGCATAGGACCTGGGGCGCACTCGTTCAATGGTTGTTGTCGCAGGTGGTGTAACCAGCGGGTTGAGGAGTATGTTGAGGGGGTAGAGTATGGCTCGGAGAGGCTAAACGAGAAGGATAGACTCAATGAGTATATCATGGTCAGTTTGCGCCGCATTGAGGGTATCGACCTCGATTTTATTGCCCAAAAGTGGGGTGCTGCGGAGGCTGAAAGGGTTAAAAACGCCGCCAAAAAGTTTGTAGAGGTTGGATGGCTGACTGCAAATGGAGGTGTTCTGTCAATCCCTGCCGACAAATTTTTAACCTCTGATGCTGTGATTTCAGAGCTGTTTGAGTAGATACATTATATATAACATAGGTAAAATTATTAAAAATTTTTAATAAAACTTTCAAGATTAAATCTTTTGTGCTATCTTTGCGCCGAATTTTTTTTTGAAAAGTACAAATTATCAGATAATTATGAGTGAAAAGAAGTTTACTCCCGATACACTTTTTGAGGTGAGTTGGGAGGTGTGCAACAAGGTGGGCGGTATCCATACCGTAGTAGCTACCAAGGCACTTACCGTAACCAAACAGTTGGGCGATAAGTACATCGTCATTGGTCCTGACTTCTCTCAGGACAACGGCAACAGCGAGTTTGAGGAGGATGCAACCCTCCTGCGCGCATGGCGTCAGCAGCTCTACAACGAGGGTATTCGTGTTCGTATTGGTCGCTGGAAGATTGTAGGCTCGCCTATTGCAATCCTTATTGATTTTACAACCCACTTCTCTCAGAAGGATGAGATTCTTAAGTCTCTTTGGGATAACTATCATGTTGACTCTCTCTCTGGTCAGTGGGATTATATTGAGCCTGTGCTTTTTGGACATATCGCAGGTCGTGTAATCGCATCTTATGTTGAGACAATTGCTGCTGCAACAGACAAGGTTGTTGCTCACTTCCACGAGTGGATGACCTGCTCAGGTGGTCTCTACCTGCGTCAGCACTCTCCTTATGTGGCAACTGTTATGACAACACACGCAACTGTTATGGGTCGTTGCATTGCAGGCAACCGTCTTCCACTCTATGGTGGTCTGTCAACATTTAACGCAGATGACCTTGCTCGTCAGTTCAATGTTACAGCAAAGCACTCTATCGAGAAGATTGGCGCACAGTGCCACGATGCCTTCCTTACAGTTAGCGAGATTACAGCTCGTGAGTGTAAGTATCTGCTTGGCAAGGAGGTTGATGTTGTTACCCCTAACGGTTTTGAGAACGATTTTGTTTGGACAGGCAAGGAGTATGATACAAAGCGTGCTGAGGCTCGCAAGTCTATGATTCAGGTTGCTGAGGCTTGCCTTGGTTATACATTTAAGTCTGAGCCGCTGATTATCGGTACATCTGGTCGCTATGAGTTCCACAACAAGGGTCTGGATGTATTCTTTGAGGCACTCTCTCGCCTTGCATCTTCAAATGTAGAGCGTGAGATTCTTGCCTATGTAACTGTTCCTGCTGCTAACCACGGCGCACGCACAGACCTTCAGGCTTACTTGAAGGATAACAGCAAGGCTATTGATACAACACAGTATCGCCACTCAACTCACTACCTTGAGAATCAGGCATGGGACCAGATTGCAACTGCAATTGCAGAGCATGGTCTTGACAGAGCTGAGTCAAAGGTAAAGGTTATCTTTGTTCCTACATACCTCAACCAGAACGACGGCATCTTTGGTAAGAACTACTACGAGCTGCTTGTTGGTATGGACCTTACAGTCTTTGCATCATACTATGAGCCATGGGGTTACACTCCGCTGGAGTCAATAGCATTCTCTGTACCTACAATCACAACAACCCTTGCAGGTTTTGGCGTTTGGGCTATGGGTCTTGAGAATCACGATGGCGTGACTGTTATTGAGCGTAACGATACAAATGGCGCACAGGCTGCCGTTGAGATTGCCTCTACAATTCAGCAGTTCGCATCACTGCTTGAGCAGGAGGTTGCAGAGCTTCGCACATCTGCATACGAGGTTTCAAAGCTCGCGTTGTGGAAGAATATGTACAAGCACTATCAGAAGGCTTACCAGAGCGCAATGGAGAGCTGCGTGGCTCGTACAAACCGTGCCGTTCTGGGCGATGGTGGCTCAAAGACTGAGCAGATTAACTTTGTTCGTCAGCAGCTCTTTGCTGAGCGTCCATCTTGGCAGCGTGTAATGGTTGAGAAGTCGCTTCCAGAGGTACTTCGTCCACTTGAGGAGCTGTCAAGAAACCTTTGGTGGAGCTGGACTCTCGGCGCACGCGACCTGTTTGAGTATATTGACAAGGATTTGTGGGTAGAGGTTAATCGCAACCCTATTGCGCTGCTTGACAAGCTCACTGTTGAGCGTCTTGCAGAACTTGAGAAGGATACAGAGTTCCTTGCAAAGCTCGCTGTTGTCTATGCTCAGTTCCAGGAGTATATGAACGAGGCTCCAAAGGCAGAGACTCCAAAGATTGCATACTTCTCAATGGAGTACGGTCTGCACCACACACTCAAAATCTACTCAGGAGGTCTTGGTATCCTTGCTGGTGACTACCTCAAGGAGGCTTCAGATAAGAATGTTCCGATGGTGGCAGTTGGTCTGCTCTATCGCTACGGATACTTCACACAGCGTCTCTCTGCACAGGGCTCGCAGGAGGCTGTATATGAGCCACAGAACTTCTTTAAGCTCCCTATCTCGCCTGTTCGTGACGAGGATGGTAGCTGGGTAACTGTTCAGGTGGCATTCCCTGGTCGTACACTCTATGCTCGCGTATGGCGTTGCATGGTAGGTCGTACAGCACTCTACCTGCTCGATACAGACTACGAGGCTAACCTTGAGGAGGACCGTCAGGTAACACACTACCTCTACGGTGGCGATTGGGAGAATCGTCTCAAGCAGGAGTTGCTCCTCGGCGTAGGTGGTATCCGCGCCCTCAACAAGATGGGTATCAAGCAGGATGTATATCACTGCAATGAGGGTCATGCGGCATTTATCGGTCTGGAGCGTATCCGCAACTTTATCGGTCGCCAGAAGCTCTCTTTCTCTGAGGCTTTGGAGGTTGTTCGTAGCTCTTCGCTCTTTACAACTCACACCCCAGTACCTGCTGGTCACGATGCATTCCCTGAGTCAATGATTCGTCAGTATATGTCACACTATCCAGATGTGCTTGGCATTACTTGGGACCAGTTTATCAACCTTGGTAAGGTAAATCCAAACGATGTGAACGAGAAGTTCTCAATGTCTGTTCTGGCTTGTAACCTTTCACAGGAGGTTAACGGTGTATCTTGGCTCCACGGCGAGGTTTCTAAGGATATTTTGGGTAATATGTGGCCTGGATACTTCAAGAACGAGCTGCATATTGGCTATGTTACAAACGGTGTTCATTTCCCAACTTGGACAGCCTCTAACATGCGCCGCCTCTATGCAAAATACTTCCCAGAGGGCTTCGAGGGTCATCAGTACAATATCCCTGCATGGCAGAAGGTTAAGAGTATCTCTGACGAGGAGTTGTGGAACGAGCGTATGTTCCTCAAAAACCGCCTTATCAAGACTATTAAGCGTCGCTATACAGACCCTTCACAGGTGCGTTTCGACTCTCCACGCCAGCTTGTTCAGGTATCTGAGCGTATCAAGCCAGAGGTGCTTACAATCGGTTTTGCACGCCGCTTTGCAACATACAAGCGTGCTTACCTGCTCTTCACAAACCTTGAGAGACTTTCAAAGATTGTAAACAACCCTGAGTACCCTGTACAGTTTATCTTTGCAGGTAAGGCGCATCCAAACGATAAGCCAGGTCAGGATTTGATTAAGAGAATTGTTGAGGTATCGCTCATGCCTGAGTTTGTTGGTAAGATTATCTTCTTGCAGAACTACGATATGGAGCTTGCTCGTCGCATGGTACAGGGCGTTGATGTATGGCTCAACACTCCAACCCGTCCACTTGAGGCATCAGGTACTTCAGGCGAGAAGTGTGTAATGAACGGCGTTATGCAGTTCTCAGTTCTTGACGGATGGTGGGTTGAGGGCTACAAAGAGGGCGCAGGTTGGATGCTTCCAATGGAGCGTACATTTACCGACCAGCGTTACCAGGATGACCTCGACGCAGAGATGATTTACACAACTATCGAGGAGCAGATTGTTCCTAAGTATTATGCTCGTGATAAGAAGGGTATCCCTACAGAGTGGTGTGCTGCAATTAAGAGCTGTATTGCCGATATTGCATCAAACTTTACTACAAACCGTATGCTTACAGACTACGAGGAGCGTTTCTACAACTCTCTTGCTGAGCGTAAGAATATAATGGTTGCTGACAACTATATTCAGGCGCGTGAGCTTGCTGCTTGGAAGCGTAAGGTTTCAGCTGCTTGGGATAATGTAAAGGTGCTTGATGTTCAGCGAGTTAGAGTTGAGAAGGAGGCACTCTTTGTAGGCGAGTCTTACCGCTTTGAGGTGGCACTTGATATTGCAAACCTCAAGCCAGAGGATATTGGTGTAGAGCTTGTTGTTGCAAAGCCTATGGTTGGCAACCAGCCTGCAAATGTAGATTACTCTCTGCCACTTGCTCTGAGCAAGGTTGAGGGCAATAAGGTAATCTACACCCTTGACTACACACCAAAGAGAACAGGTATCTTTGATATTGCCTTGAGAGTATTCCCTCAGAACGAGAAGCTCGCTCATCGTATGGACTTTGCCCTTGTTAAGTGGGCATAAAAAAAACCGTCTAACAAGGTAATTTCTTCGTTACACATGAGAGAAAAATGCTCACATACGCTAAAGTATGCTGCGCTTTTTCTCTCTTCATAAGCCTTGAAATACCTCTTGTTATACAACTTCTATGAACAGAGTCAAGAGGAGGTAATAGAATTACTCTAATTAGGCTTAAAACTAATTAAATAAGGTGGTTTGAGTGAATAAAAACGCTCAAACCGCTTTGTTTGATAAAAAATTCTGAAAAAAGGTTTGTTTTTGATAAAAAATTTGTACCTTTACACTACATCTTGTAAAAATCTTACAAAAAATATTATGCCTGGATTAACATTTGACAAACGGGAACTTGGAAACTTGGAGTATTCGCTTCAGCGCGAAATGCTTGCAACTGACCGCCGTGGTGGTTATATGAGTACCACCATCGTAGGTTGCAATACTCGCAAGTATCATGGACTGATTGTTGCACCTATCGACTCAACAGACCAGACTTATGTTCTGCTCTCTTCGCTTGACGAGACTATCGTGCAGCACGACCAGTCTTTCAACCTTGCTCTGCACCGTTTCCGCGGTGTATATGAGCCAAGAGGTCACAAGTACATTACCGACTTCGAGTACACCCCTTGCCCAACAATTACTTATCGTGTAGGAGGTGTTATTCTGAAGAAGGAGTTGCTGTGGATTCATAAGCGCACACACCTTATGATTCGTTACACTCTTCTTGATGCGCACTCAGAGACTACTCTGCGTCTGCGTCCTTTCCTCGCCTTTAGAAACAAGCACTCGCTCTCTAAGGCTAACATGGATGCCAATGTCCGCTCTTATGCAGTAAAGAACGGTGTTAAGAATCGTCTCTATGACGGTTTCCCATGGCTCTACATGCAGCTTAGCAAGGATGATTCAAAGTTTGTTGCAGCACCAGATTGGTATTACGACTTTGAGTATCAGAAGGAGATTGAGCGTGGCTACGAGGGTTACGAGGACCTACTTACAACAGGTTACTTCGAGATGAAGATAAAGAAAGGCGAGAGCATTATCTTCTCAGCCTCTGTGGATGAGATGGAGTCAGCTGAGGATATTGTAAACTACTTCGATGCCTCTATCGCTCGTCGTACACACAAGATTGACTTTATCAGCTGTCTGCATCACTCAGCTCGTCAGTTTATCATCCGTCGTCCAGGCGACCGCACAGAGGTTGTTGCTGGTTATCCATGGTATGGCGTTGATGGTCGTTCAACCTTTATCTCACTGCCAGGTCTTACCCTTGAGCAGGGTTATAAGGAGGACTGCATGGCTGTTCTTGACACAATGGTTGGCGATATGCACAATGGAGACTTTGCAGGCTCTGCTTCGGCTGAGGTTGCTGCTGATGCTCCGCTATGGTTCTTCTGGACTCTTCAGAACTTAGAGAAGCATATCGGCGCAAAGAGCATCTGGGAGCGTTATGGCGAGGCTATGAAGAGCATCCTTGCAGCTTACAAGAAGGGATTTTTCGGTGGTTGCGTGGCTCTGCATGAGAACGGTCTTGTTTGGGCTGCTCGTGAGGGCTATGCGCTGACTTGGATGAATAGTGTTGTGGGTGGTGTTGCACAGACTCCACGCGCAGGTTATGTAGTTGAGATAAACGCCCTTTGGTACAACGCTGTATGCTACGCTTTGGAGCTTGCTAAGAAGTGTGGCGACAAGGAGTTTGTTACAGAGTGGAAGGCTCTGCCTAAGAAGACTAAGGAGTCGTTCCTTGAGAAGTTCTACCTTGCAGAGGAGGGCTATCTTGCAGACTATGTAGATTTCAGAGGTGCTGATAAGAGCATCCGTTGCAACCAGATTATCGCTTGCGGACTCAAATACACAATGGTTGAGCAGGAGCAGATTGTAAGCACACTGCTTCATGTACGCCAGCACCTGCTTACCCCTTATGGATTGCGTTCACTCTCTCCAGAGGATTTGAGATTTGAGTCAACCTACAAGGATAACCCAATTGAGCAGGAGGCTGCAAGCAAGAACGGTGCTGTATGGGTATGGCCGCTGATGTTCTACTTTGAGTGTGCATTTGCACTTCAGGGCGAGAAATTCCTTGCAAAGGCTAAGGAGCTGTATGAGTCTTATGACGACCATATTCAGACCTACTGTATCGGCTCGGTTGCCGAGTATTATGATGCCAACCCACCATTTGCTCCTCGTGGAGCCTTCTCACAGGCTTGGAGCGTAGGTGCGCTGCTCTACATCAAGGAGCTGTTGGCAGAGAAGGAGGCTAAGGCAGCTCGCGCAGCAAAAAAGAGTGTTAAAACAAGTAAAAAATAGGTGCAATGAGAGTTTTAATGTTTGGATGGGAGTTCCCTCCGCATATTGCCGGTGGTCTGGGAACTGCTTGCTACGGAATGACGCGTGGACTTGCGCGTAACGGCGTAGATGTAACTTTCGTTATGCCGCACGCAAGTGGCGATGAGGATGAGCGATTTGTCGATATTGTCAATGCGAGCGATGTAGAGACTGTCTTTGGTAAGGTTGACTCTGATTCAGAGGATATTATCGAGAAGATGTCGTTTATTCACATCGACTCTAACCTTGTCCCATACCTCTCGCCAGAGGATTATGAGACCTACCATGACGAGTTTGTAAAGACTGGCGAGAAACGCTGGGAGACAAAGGATGTATGGAGCCAGCGTTACACCTTCTCAGGAAAGTATGGTGCAAACCTGCTTGAGGAGATTGCTCGCTATGCAATTGTTGCAGCACAGGTGGCAAAAGACCACGCTGGAGAGTTTGATGTTATTCACGCTCACGACTGGCTTACATATTTCGCAGGTATTGCAGCAAAGAGAGTGTCAGGCAAGCCGCTGGTAGTTCACATGCACGCAACTGAGTTTGACCGCTCAGGCGAGAATATCAACACACAGACCTACGCAATCGAGCGCGCAGGTATGCACGCAGCTGACCGCGTGATTGCTGTGTCAAACCTCACAAGAAACATCATTATCAACCGCTACGGCGTGCCTGCCGAGAGAGTTGTTGCAGTACACAACGCTGTACGCTTCACTGACAAGGGCGAGGCTTGGCCAGAGCGTGGTGTTGAGGATAAGGTTGTTACATTTTTGGGTCGTATCACCTTCCAGAAGGGTCCTGACTACTTCGTAGAGGCTGCTGCAAAGGTGCTTAAGCGTTGCCCTAATGTACGATTTGTAATGGCTGGCTCTGGCGATATGATGAATCATGTTATTCGTCGTGTTGCTCGCCTTGGTATTGCAGACCGCTTCCACTTCACAGGCTTCCTTCGTGGTGCAGATGTAGATAAGATGTTCCAGCTCTCAGATGTCTTTGTTATGCCATCTGTATCTGAGCCATTTGGTATCGCACCGCTTGAGGCTATGCGTTCAAATGTCCCTGTGATTATCTCTAAGCAGAGTGGTGTTGCAGAGGTGCTTGACTATGCAATCAAGGTTGACTATTGGGATGTTGATGCTATGGCAGATGCCATCTATGGTCTTGTTAACTATCCTGCTCTGTCAAAGATGTTTGCCGAGAAGGGTCTTGAAGAGGTTATCTCTCTTAAGTGGAACGATGCCGCTGCAAAGATTAAGAAAGTCTATGAGGACGCTATTGCAGAGTGTAATAAGTAAAAAATAAAAACATAAAATATATGAAAACAGTTTGTTTATATTTTCAGGTACATCAGCCTTGGCGACTTAAGACCTATCGCTTCTTTAATATCGGCAAGGATCATAACTATTTGGACGACCTTACAAATCGTGCCATCATGCAGAAGATTGCCCGCGAGTGCTATCTTCCAATGAACTCATTGTTGCTCAACCTTATCAAGGAGAATAAGGGTGCTTTCCGTGTATCTTTCTCACTTACAGGTACAGTTGTAGAGCAGTTTAAGCTCTATGTTCCAGAGGTTTTGGACTCTTTCCGCGCTCTTGTAAAGACAGGTTGTGTTGAGCTTCTTTGCGAGACCTACTCACACTCACTTGCAGCTCTGTCAAGCAAGGAGGACTTTACTGAGCAGGTAAAGGCTCATCAGGCAATGCTTAAGAAGGAGTTTGGCGTAAAACCAAAGGCATTCCGCAACACCGAGCTTATCTACTCTGACGAGATTGGCGCAATGGCTGGCGAGCTTGGCTTTAACACCATCCTTGCAGAGGGTGCAAAGCATGTTCTTGGTTGGAAGTCTCCAAACTATGTATATGCAGGTGCTGCTGACCAGAGCCTTAGAGTGCTTCTGCGCAACTATAAGCTCTCTGACGATATCGCTTTCCGCTTCTCAAATCAGGGCTGGGACGAGTACCCACTTACCGCTGACAAGTATGCTCAGTGGCTCAGCGAGGCTGACGGCGAGGTTGTTAACCTCTTTATGGATTACGAGACCTTCGGCGAGCATCAGAAGGCTTCTACAGGTATTTTCGACTTTATTAAGGCTCTGCCTAAGGCAGTCCTTGGCCGTGGCGATTTGAAGTTCGCAACAGTATCTGAGACCGCTGCTGAGCATCAGCCTGTAGCTGTAATCCACTGCCCTCATGTAATGTCTTGGGCTGACGAGGAGAGAGATGTTACTGCATGGCTCGGAAACGACCTTCAGAACGAGGCTTTCGCTAAGATTTATGAGTTGAAAGATAAAGTTCGTAGCCTCAAGAGCGAGGACTTCAACTATGTTTGGAACTTTATGCAGACCTCAGACCACTTCTACTATATGGCAACAAAGTGGCTCTCTGATGGCGATGTTCACTCATACTTCAACCCTTACGGCTCATCATACGAGGCATTTATGAACTACATGAATGTACTCTCAGACTTCCAGATTGAGGTTGAGAAGGCGTTGGTAGCTAAGAAGGCTGCTCGCAAAAAGAAGTAATTTTAGCGTGATAGCGGGGTATTTCCTGCCGCTAACCCAAAAAATCAGCAATGGGCGGTACTTTTGAGTACAGCCCATCGCTGTTTTTTGTGCCGAGCGTGGTAAATCCCCCACTCTGACGCTAAAATTTGGGGCGGTGCTTTAATTTGGCGGATGGGTGCTTTAATCTTGGCACGCAATTTAGTAGTCTTTAGTGACTCTAAGGTCTGCGCGCGAAAATGCAAAAGTTCTTCGGGGACTTGATATCCCGAAGAACTTTTTTGTTCCACACCTTAGAGACTTGGCAGCCGCTACAGGTTCATGTTATCATTAACTCTTACAGGTATTATGTATGATACCTTTACCTTTTTGCCATGTTGTACGCCTGGGGTCCATCTTGGGGAGTTGTATATCGCCTTTTTTACAGAGTAGGCTATCTTCTTGTTGTTCTCCTTAACAATCTCTACCTCTACAACCTTGCCTGAAGTGCCGACTGTAAATCGAGCCTGAACTTCAATGTCGTAGTAGCTCTTCATGCCCATCAACTCTGCACTTAGATAATCCATAATCCACTCTCTAAACTTTTGTACGCCTCCGCCACGGAAAGTTGGCATTACCTGTGTTTTACGATTGCCATCATCCTCTCTTTTTTGCAGTACAATGTCTAAGTTGTTCTGCTCTGTGAGAGTAAATTGAGCAGACTCATACTTTGACGAGGACTCCACTATAGCAAGGCGTGCAGGCTTTGCCTTGAAAGAGAACGCGCCTTGGTCGTCACTTCTATCCCTGCCTGTGTATATCACTGCATTAGGCAGAGGCTTGCCGCTGCTGTCTGTAACAAGAATTGTATATTTGCCGTTGTTATTCTTTGTGTTGAGCGTAACATCATCTTTTAGCGTTACAGCAACAACTCCTCGCTTCTCTACATCAATTTTGTCAATATCAGTCTCGGCAAATATCTTTTTTAGGCTCTTATTCCACTTGTTGCTTGTTGTGACACTTGCAATCTGAGCGTCAGTGTAGTTGCGAGCCTTGAATTTGTTGACATACACACCATTTACCACATATAGCGGAGCCTCAAAATCGGTTTGCAGAGCCTGTGGGATAACCTCATTAACCCACTCGCCAGGTTTGTTGAGCGTAATACGGTTGACAGGGTCTGAGTATAGAGAGAATTTATTATTTGCGTAACCGTCAAGCCCTACAAGTATTGCCCAACCATACTTTTTCTCGGTTTCAAAACATCCGTTTTCGTCTGTTCTGCCCGCCTCAACATATATCCTCGCCCTTTTTATAGGCTTGTTACTCTCATTTCTTACAGAGCCACTGTACTCAATGCGTTGCGCCGAAACCGTAAAAGAACAGAAAACAGACAACAAGAGTGCTAAAATGTAAAATCGTCTCATAGTTTATAGTTTTGTCATGTTCTATAAATTAGTAATCAGCTATTTTTTGTCTTAGGGTAAATTCTATTTCGGTCGCTTTTGAATTTATTTTGGCATCTTTTTCATCTTTTCTCAGTTACAATCGGCGATTGCGGCCTCAAAAGAGATAAAAAACCTGCTCAAAATAATCTTCAAAATCGCCTCGACCTAATTTATAGAACATGCCTTTTGATATTAGTAGCTAAATATATGCAAATATACAAATTGTATGGCAAATATACAATAGTAGCGCGCCTTTATAGCAGTGAATAACAGCGCAATTTAAGTAGGGAATTTAGTGTCTTTAGTGTCATTAGGGACACTATGGTCTGCGCGTAAAGGATAGCGACTATTAGAGGTAGTTAGTGGAAATTAGAGGAAATTAGCGTTGCGCGCGATGTAATAACAGAGATAACAGTGAATAGCAGCGGGCTTTCAGCCCTTAATGGCATACAATGACAGTGCGCAAAAGTTCGAGGGGCTCGATACCCCGAAGAACTTTTCAGTTCCGTTCCCTAAATCCCCTAATCTCACTAACCTCACTAAACTCCCTTCTGCGAAGCAGAAAGCCAGCGTAGGCTTCAATGTGCCTACGCTGGCTTTTTTCGCGCTTCCCTTACTGACTGACGGTGCAAAAAGCGGGCAGTTCTGTGTAGCCTTAGAACTCCGAGGTAAAGTGGAACTTTATATCGGGGAATTTTTCTTGGGCTAAAGCCAGGGCGTAGCTTGTATCGGCGAGGAATACATCTCTATCGTGTTTATCCTTTGCCATATTTGTATGTTTGCGGCGTTTGAAGTCGGCGAGTTGTTCGGCGTTATCGCTCTCAATCCAGCAAGCCTTATGGATAGATATAGGCTCCCAGCGGCACTTTGCGCCGTACTCATGTTCGAGGCGGTATTCGATAACCTCGAACTGTAGTGCGCCCACGGTGCCGATAATTTTGCGACCGTTGAGTGATGATACGAATAGCTGAGCCACGCCCTCGTCCATAAGCTGGTCGATACCCTTTGCAAGCTGTTTGAACTTCATTGGGTCGGCGTTTTCGATATATCTGAACAGCTCTGGCGAGAAGGATGGGATACCTGTAAATTTGAGTTTCTCGCCCTCGGTAAATGTATCTCCGATTTTGAAACCGCCAGAGTCGTGCAGACCCACAATATCTCCTGGGTATGCAAAGTCGATAATTGACTTCTTCTCTGCCATAAATGCTGTAGGGGAGGAGAACTTCATATTCTTACCGCTTGGCACATGCAGGTAGTTTTTATTTCTCTCGAAAGTTCCCGAACATATCTTCATAAAGGCGATACGGTCGCGGTGGTTAGGGTCCATGTTGGCGTGTATCTTGAAGATAAAGCCTGAGAGTTTCGCCTCGTCTGGCTCTACGGTACGGGTTTGGGTCTGAGAACTGCGTGGGTGTGGAGCTATACGGATAAAACACTCTAAAAGCTCGCGGACACCGAAGTTGTTGATTGCCGAGCCGAAGAATACAGGTGCTAAGCGACCTGCAAGGTACTCCTCGCGGTCAAACTCCTCATATACTCCCTCGACAATCTCTACATCCTCTCTAAGCTGTGTTGCATAACGCTCTGTGATTAGTTTATCAAGCTCTGGAGTGCTTATATCGTCAAACTGAACAGTTTGAGCATCAGCGGTTTGACGCTCGTCAGAGGTAAAGAGGTTGATGTTATGCTCATAGAGGTTATATACCCCCTTGAAGGTAGGTCCGTTAGAGATTGGAAAGGCAAGCGGGCGAACTTTTATCTGTAGCTCCTTCTCCACCTCGTCAAGCAGGTCAAATGGGTCTTTACAAGGGCGGTCGAGTTTGTTGATAAAGACCATCACAGGGGTATTTCGCATGCGGCAGACGCTCATCAACTTGCGTGTCTGGCTCTCAACACCCTTTGCGCCGTCGATAACGATAATAACCGAGTCAACGGCTGTAAGAGTTCTATATGTATCCTCTGCAAAGTCTTCGTGACCTGGAGTGTCAAGGATGTTAATCTTGGTATCTTTGTACTCAAAACCCATTACAGAGGTGGCTACAGAGATACCTCTCTGACGCTCAATCTCCATAAAGTCTGAGGTTGCACCCTTCTTGATTTTGTTGCTCTTAACAGCTCCTGCGATATGTATAGCACCACCAAAGAGCAGAAGTTTCTCGGTAAGGGTTGTCTTTCCTGCGTCTGGGTGGGCAATAACTGCAAATGTTCGTCGTCTTGTAATCTCCTCTTGTAAAGTCATCTATTATTTTTACTTTTTTGGTGGGTAATCTATTGTGTAGTGTAGTCCGACAGACTCTTTACACTCTTTTGCCTGCTTGATTGTAAGGTATGCAACGGCTGTCATGTTTCTCAGCTCACACAACTCACGGCATGGCTTGGTGCGGTTGTATAGCTCCTCTGTCTCCTGCCAAATTATGGCAAGGCGTTTCATGGCGCGCTCAAGGCGTAGGTTAGAGCGGACAATGCCAACATAGTTTGACATGATGGTCTGTAGCTCCTTGCGGTTTTGCAGCACAAGCACCATCTCCTCAGCCTCGGCAGTGCCCTCGAAGTCCCAATCAGGAATACCCTCCTGGAACTCAACCTTGCTAAACTTTGAGGCTGTATGTTTTGCTGCTCTGTCGGCATAAACCACCGCCTCGGTAAGTGAATTTGAAGCCAGACGATTTGCGCCATGCAGACCTGTACAAGAGCTCTCGCCAAGGACATAGAGGCGGCGGATTGAACTCTCGCCATTGCTGTCAACCACCACACCACCACAGCAGTAGTGCGCCGCAGGGCATACAGGAATCATCTGTTTTGTGATATCTATACCTATAGAGAGGCACTTTTCGTAGATATTAGGGAAGTGCTGCTTAGTCTGCTCGGCAGGCATGTGGGTAACATCAAGATAGACAAACTCCTCGCCGCGAATCTTCAACTCATGGTCAATAGAGCGTGCCACAACATCTCGTGGTGCCAGGGATTTCATTGGGTGGTACTTGTCCATAAACTCCTTGCCGTTCTGGAGCTTGAGAATAGCTCCATAGCCACGCATAGCCTCGGTAATAAGGAACGAAGGACGCTCGCCTGGGTGGTAGAGTGCAGTAGGGTGGAACTGAATATACTGCATATTCTTTGTTATTGCCTTAGCGCGGTGGCACATAGCAATTCCATCGCCTGTGGCAACTGTCGGATTGGTTGTGGTGTTGTAGATATTGCCGCAACCACCCGCAGCTACGATGGTAAATTTGGCGATGATGGTCTTTATCTGGTCACTCTTGCAATCCAAAACATAGGCTCCAAAGCAGGCAAGACCCCTTGTGTGGCGGGTTACAATCTCGCCAAGATGGTGCTGCGTAAGCAGGTCTATGGCAAAGTGATTCTCTAAGATGGTAATGTTTGGATGAGCCTTGACACTCTCAATTAGTGCGCGCTCAATCTCCGCTCCCGTAAGGTCCTCATGGTGCAGGATGCGATGCTCTGAGTGACCGCCCTCGCGGTGGAGGTCAAAACGACCATCCTCGGTCTTGTCAAAACGGGTACCCCAGCCGATAAGGTCTTTTGCAGCCTCTGGAGCGTTTCGGACAACAAGCTCTACAGCCTCTCTGTCGCATTTGCCCGCTCCGCAGATAAGGGTATCCTCAATGTGCTTCTCAAAAGTGTCGGGAAGATAGGTTACAGAGCAGATACCACCCTGCGCATAGTTTGTGTTGCACTCAACAAGCTCTCCCTTTGTAACGATTGTTACCTTTCCAACCTCTGCTGCTTTGAGCGCGAAACTCAACCCCGCAGAGCCAGAACCGATTACCAAAAAATCACTTTTCATTGTTTTAGGTATATATACGCGACAAAGGTAGTAAATTTTTGCCGTCAGAGCAAAAAATAATCAGATAGAGTAGAGTAATTAAGCAGATTGATACGGTATTTCATTGAGTGTAAAGAGTCTAATGATTCTAAACAAGGAGCCGTTTTTTGCCATTTAGGGTGCAAAAAAGAAAGAAAAAGTAGGGTAAATGGATATACAGTTTTTCTTTTTTAGGTGTTAAAAAGAAAAATTTTGATAATTTTTATGCTATTTTTTTGCAATATTAAATAATTAACACTAATTTCGTGGTTGAAAATGTTAGTTTTTAAGGAAAACCCTTAAAAATGCGTTTTTTTAACACCAAAAAACATATTGCACATGAACGCGACAAGCACTTTATGTTCCACTTCCTGCTCGTCCAATTCACGATTGCCGGAATCGGGATTCTGCCTACTGACCGTCAAAGCCGGCGAAGATTTACACCTTGATTCTAATCAAGCTAATCGCCTATTGTTCCTTCTCTCAGGGCAGATTACTGTCGAGTCTATTGAGGATGCAAATTTTCAGTTTACCCCAGATAGTATCATCCTCTGCGCTCGGAACCACTGTTACTTGCTATCTGCTACAGAAGATTCGCAGATTCTTGTAGCCTCATTTATGTCTGGAAACATCTTCTTTGAAGGCGAGACTTTCCGCTCTGTAGCTTCGGAAATCTCAAAGATTCAGTACAAATTTGCAGCAGTCCCTATCAATAAGGTGATGGGTAATTTTGTCAACAGCGTTGCTTTCTATCTGGCAAACAATGTTGACTGCTCGCTGATCCAGCAGGCAAAGATGGAGGAGCTTTTTGTTATCTTCCACCACTTCTACCCAAGGGAGATGTTCTTAAAACTGTTCTACACACTGTTTAACAACAGCATCTCATTCCGCGCTCTTGTTATCAGCAACGCGCCTAACGCCAAAAATGTTGAGATGCTTGCAAAACTGTGTGGTCACAGTCTGTCACACTTTAAGCTGCTCTTTAATCAGCACTTTGAGGAGACTCCGTATGTGTGGATGCAGCTCAATCGCGCCGTTGAGATTAGCTGTCTGCTGTGCGATGCCTCCGTGCCGCTGAAAAACATCATCAAGAAGTATGGTTTTACCAGCCATGGTCACTTCTCACTCTTCTGCCGCAAGTTCTTGGGCGACACCCCACGCGCTCTGCGTCGTAACTCTCTGCAACAGCAGCCTCTAACCATCGAAGAGGTAAAGAGAAACCTCGCAAAGGCTCGCATCGTCCAGAAAGAGAAGGGTGTTAAAGACCCATCAGCTCCAGCGAGGAAGCGAGGGAGACCACGCAAAAACGATATTTTAGCGTGATAGCGTGCCACCTACGGCACATCCCTTAAATTCCATCAGCAG
>CAZIPR010000027.1:0-25830 GCA_964541245.1 uncultured Alistipes sp. | reverse complement strand
TCCTTGTATCAAGACTATACTGTCAACCTATTTCAGGAAACGACATTTAGGGAGTATAGGGAGGTTAACGAGGTTAGGGAGCTCGCACTTTACACACCATCTGTCAGTAAGGGAATAGCGCGAACAGATAACAGTGAATAGCACAGAATAGCAGTTAATGACAGCGGGACTAAAGTCCCTTAATAGTTAGCGGTACAAGGTATAGGATTTTGCGCGCTGTTATTCTATGCCATTAAGGGCGTAGCCCGTTGCTATTCTTTACTATTCTTGTTATTAAGACGCGCGCAACCCTATCTAACTTTAACAACACTAAAAACTCTATTTAACCCTATTTTTGCGCGCTGTTATTTTCGCGCGCCAACTCCGTCAACTTTGATAAAGCATAAGTCGGCAGTTTTTTGCCGATTTTTTTGTTTGTACTATTGCGGGCTTGCACGCAAAAAAAGTACAAACAAAAAAAGCACGCCACTCGATTGAGTGGCGTGACTTATGCTTTGTGGGAGTTGACGGATTCGAACCGCCGACCCTCTGCTTGTAAGGCAGATGCTCTGAACCAGCTGAGCTAAACTCCCGAAAAAAAATGGCTTGGGACAACAGACATCTTTGCGTTCAACCGAAACGCTATCCACACTATTTCGGCATCGCTCTGCAACCCTCGCGCAATTGCGCCTGAACAAGGACTTGAACCTAGGACCCCATGATTAACAGTCATGTGCTCTAACCAACTGAGCTATTCAGGCGTTTGAAAGAACCTTCGCAGAGTGTTCTGCGTTTTTCGTGGTGCAAATATAGAGCAAATAATTTTTACCACCAAACTTTTTGTGAAAAATTTTCAAAAAAAGTGTAACTTTGCCCCATGTTGAGACAGTTACCTATATTATTATTGGCTTTAATATCGCCATTTTTAGCCCTTGCAGAGCAGCGAGTGCTATATTTTGAGCAGCCTAAATATGACTTTGGAGTTATTGCCGAAGATGGAGGCGTTGTAGAGCATACATTTGTTGGGCGCAATGCCACAGACTCCCCTATTGTTATACTTGACATCTCGGCGGGGTGCAGCTGCACAAAGGCTCAATATTCGCGCAAACCGATTATGCCAGGCGCGGAGTGCAGCGTGACAGTAACCTTCAATCCGCTCAATCAGCCAGAGGGTGTCTTTTACAAGAAGGCTGTAATTATGACCCCAAAAGGCAATGTTCCGTTGACTATTTCGGGCAGTATCACACCTCGCAAGAAGAGCATTGCAGAGCAGTATCCACTACAACTTGGCGGCGGAGTTCGCATGGAGACTAACGCCCACGCCTTTGGCTATGTAGAGCATGGAAAACGCATCCAGAGCAGCATAGGCATAATAAACACCTCTAAAACCGCGGTCAATATATCTCTTAAGCCAGACAAGGCGAGCGGTGTATTGGAAATTACCGCACCAAAGAGCCTTGGCGCAGGGCAGAGTGCCACTATCGAGTTTGGCTACTACCTTAGTAGTGGCTGCGGGATTTATGGCTCGCTGCAAGATGTGCTGCACATTGACATAAATGACAGAAGGAGTGACTACCAGCTGATTATCAACGCAATAGCTATAGATAGCAGAGACAATTCGCAAGATAAAGAGCCGCAAAAGATACAACTATCCGAAAATTTTATTAAATTTGGCACTTTGAAAGCCTCTTTAACCGAGGCGGTGCGCAAAGTAGATATTTGCAACATCGGTCTTGGAACGCTCAAAATCAGGGGCGTAGAGAGCCAGAAAGGTATAGTAAAGGCTACCATTAGCGGCAGTACAACACTGGAGACAGACTGTTGCACAACGCTAAAAGTCGTTCTAAATCCATCAGCAGCGGGTTTTGGAGCGGTTACGGATAGGGTTACAATTATTACTAACGACCCGCAGCAGCCTGTAAGGAGTATTAAGGTTAGTGCAATTATAGAGAATTAAGAAGTTGTTATTCAACACAGCAAACTATGTTTGAGATATTAGAGAGAAACCTACTTGCCGAGGGTATTTGGCAGACCAAGGTCTATGCACCGAGGATTGCAAAGTCGGCAAAGCCTGGACAGTTTATCATTGTCCGTGCAGATGAGAAAGGCGAGCGTATTCCGCTCACTATTGCAGACTACAACGCTGAGGAGGGCTCTGTAACTATGGTTACGCAGGCTTTGGGCGTATCAACTCGCAAGATTGTAGCCAAAGAGAGAGGTGAGAGCTTTGCAGATGTTGCAGGTCCGCTTGGTCGTCCATCAGACTTTGTAGAAGAGCCGCTTGAGGAGCTTAGAAAAAAGCGTTTTATCTTCGTTGCAGGCGGCGTGGGCACCGCTCCTGTCTATCCGCAGGTAAAGTGGCTCAACGAGCATGGTGTTGAGGCTGATGTTATTATCGGCGCAAAGACAAAAGATATGCTTATCTACACCGAGCAGATGAAGAGCGTTGCCTCAAACCTCTACATCGCCACAGACGACGGTAGTTGCGGCTTCCATGGTCTTGTGACAGCACTGCTTGAGAAACTTATCACAGAGGAGGGCAAGAGCTATGACTGCTGCGTTGCCATTGGTCCGATGATTATGATGAAGTTTGTAACTCTGACAGCAAAGAAGTTCTCGTTGCCTTGTATTGTCTCGCTCAATGCGCTGATGGTTGATGGTACAGGTATGTGCGGAGCCTGCCGCGTAACAGTTGGAGGCAAGACTAAGTTTACCTGTGTAGATGGTCCAGAGTTTGATGCCTACTTAGTCGATTTTGACGAGGCTATGCGCCGTCAGGGCATGTATCGCACCCAGGAGCAGAGGGCTATGGCTATTGCCAAAGAGAGAGCCGAGGGGCATAAGTGTAATATAGGTTTGGATAGGTAGAAAGTAGAATTATGGCAAACAAAATACCGCGTGTGCCGGTACGCGAGCAGAATCCGGCAGTTCGTGCCACAAACTTCGAGGAGGTTTGTTTGGGCTACAACCTTGAGGAGGCTACTCTTGAGGCTTCTCGTTGTCTGAATTGTAAAAATCCACGCTGCGTAGCTGCATGTCCTGTGGGTATTCAGATTCCACACTTCATTGAGGCTCTTAAAGATGGAGATGTTCGCTCTGCGGCAGAGGTTATCGCTAACGACTCTTCACTGCCGAGCATCTGCGGCAGAGTATGCCCGCAGGAGAGCCAGTGCGAGGGCAGCTGCATCCTTGGCATTAAGGGCGAGAGCGTTGCTATTGGCAAACTTGAGCGTTTTGTTGGCGATTGGAGGCTCAATAACCCACAGCAGGTTGCTCTGCCAGATAAAAATGGCAAAAAGGTTGCTGTTGTAGGCAGTGGACCTGCAGGTTTGGCTTGCGCAAGCGACCTTGCTAAGGCAGGCTATGAGGTTACTGTCTTCGAGGCTCTACATCAGATTGGCGGCGTGCTGGTCTATGGTATTCCTGAGTTCCGACTCCCAAAACTCGCTGTTGTAGCAAAGGAGATTGAGAGCGTAAAGAGCCTTGGCGTTAAGTTCGAGACCGATGTTATTGTCGGCAGAACTGTAACTATAGACTCACTTATGGACCAAGAGGGCTTTGACGCTGTATTTATCGGCTCAGGCGCAGGTCTGCCTCGATTTATGGGCATCGAGGGCGAGAATCTAAACGGAGTGTTATCGGCAAATGAGTTCCTCACTCGCGCAAACCTTATGCGTGCATACGACAGCGAGTATGACACCCCAATTTATGTAGGCAAAAAGGTTGTTGTTGTAGGTGGCGGTAATGTTGCAATGGATGCCGTGCGCACAGCTAAACGCCTTGGTGCTGAGGCTGTTATCGTATATCGTCGTAGCGAGGCTGAGCTTCCTGCCCGCGTTGAGGAGGTACACCACGCTAAGGAGGAGGGTATTGAGTTTAAGATGCTTACAAACCCTACCAAAGTGCTTGGCGACGACAAGGGTTGGGTTGTAGGTCTAAACTGCGTGCAGATGGAGCTTGGCGAGCCTGATGCAAGCGGTCGTCGCTCGCCTGTAGAGGTGGCTGGCTCAGATTTTGAGATTGAGTGCGATGTGGTTATTATGGCACTTGGAACATCTCCAAATCCGCTTATCGCCTCAACAACCTCTTCACTTGAGACCTCTCGCCGTGGCTGCATTGTAGCCGATGAGGAGGGTCGAACTACCCGTAAAGGCGTCTTTGCAGGTGGCGATGCAGTGACAGGTGCTGCAACCGTTATCCTTGCCATGGGCGCAGGTCGCAAGGCTGCAAAGGCGATTGACGACTATTTGAAGAGTTTATAAATTAGGCTGAATAATGAAAATTGCTGTACCTACGCGCGATGGTCTTATAGATAACCACTTCGGACATTGCGACCACTATACAATTTTTACCGTAGAAGGCAAGAGTATTGTAGCTACTCAAACTCTGCCCTCTCCTCAGGGCTGTGGCTGTAAGTCAAATATAGCCTCCACCCTTGAGCAGATGGGTGTTACAGTGATGTTAGCTGGCAATATGGGCGAGGGTGCTAAAAACAAACTCTCAGCCCACTCTATACGGGTTATCCGTGGCTGTTCAGGCAGAGTTGAGGATGTGGTAAACAGCTTTCTGAAGGGCTTTGTATTCGACTCTGGCGCAGGATGCGAAGAGCATAATTGTTCAAAAGAATAGGGACATGAATAGACTTAAGACAAATATCATAATTGATATACTGATGCTCGTATCAATGGCAACAGTCAGCCTTTCGGGTTTTCTGCTTGAGGAGGTGTGCCGCCGTGGCGTAACTTTCTGGGGACTTGGTCGCCGTATGTGGGCTGATATTCATCTCTGGGCTGGCATTGTGTTAGTAGCGCTGCTTGTACTGCATATCCTACTGCACCTAAAGGTTATAGATGGCTTCTTTTGCAAGTATATCAAAAACAGAGTGCTTAGATATATGACCTATCTGATACTTTTGGCACTTGTTTTGGTAACAGCTATTCCATGGTTGTTTATGTAATCTATAACTATGGCTATTATGAAAAAGTATCGTTGCACAGTTTGTGATTGGGTCTATGACCCAGAGGTTGGCGACCCTGATAGCGGAATTGCTCCAGGTACCGCCTTTGAAGATATCCCAGAGGATTGGGTCTGCCCCTTGTGCGGAGTAGAAAAGTCCAGCTTCGAGGTTTTGGAGTAGCGCGAACAATTATAGGGAGATTAAGGAGATTAGTGAATTTAAGGAATTTAGGGAGCGGAACAAAAAAGTTCTGCGGGGCATCGAACCCACGAAGAACTTTAGCGCGCGCTCCTTAACCTCACTAACCTCGCTAAACTCCCTAAATCCTCTAAAAACCGCGCGCCCAAATCAAAGCATCGCCCAATTTTAGCGTCAGAAAGGTGTAGATGCAACGCTCGGCAAAAATGCCGACGATGGGCTGTACTAAAAAGTACCGTCCATTGTCGGCAATTTTTGTTAGCGGAAGCAGGTATGCCCTTATCACGCTAAAATTAAGATTTTGAAACTCCACGGCACTATATCCCCCCACATGTGCTCATACAGAGTAACCTTACTACCCGTCATGGCATCAATATAGTCGCCTGCGTAGATACCTGTGTGGAAATCTCCAAAGACGGTGTAAGGAGAGAGGTTGGCTATAACAACAACCCTATCGCCATCAAGTTCTCTAACAAAGGTCATAAGACAGTCGGGTGCATTATTGTCTATCTCAATAAAACTTCCACCTCTATCTGCCGAGTGTAAAGCCTTGTGGCTGTGATATATAGAGCATAATCTGTGGTAGAAATCAGTATAACGATTGCTCTCAAAACTTGGGACCGCATCCTTCTCAAAGAAGGCAAAACTATGGTCGTAGCCAACCTCTTGTCCCGTATAGAGCAGAGGCAGTGAGCGTGGCAGCATAAAGGTCATAGCCGCCATAGCATCTAACGCTGCGCCAAAGCGCGAAAACTCACTACCGCTCCAAGAGTTTTCGTCATGGTTAGAGGTAAAAGTGAGGTGCATAGACCACTTTGGGAAACGCCTCAAGTCGGTGTATATCCTATCTCGCAGAGTCAGGACACGCGTTTTACCCTGTGCCACATCGCACATTGAGTGGTGCAGATTCCACGAGTAGCAGGCATCAAAAGCGTTCTGGAAAAGGTTGTCCTCCTCAGCCTCTGCAAGCAGGAAAATATCTGGTTTAACCTGCTGCAACGAGAATCTGACAACCTGCCAAAATTCGATAGGCGTAAGCATTGCCATATCGCAGCGGAAACCATCAATATTATGCTCTGTTACCCAGAACTTCATAGCCTCTATTTGACCCTGCCAAACATCCCTATTCTGGTAGTTTAGCTGCGCTGTATCGCTCCAATCCCAAGGAACTTTTGCTTCGCCATTTTCGTCCCTTTCATACCAATCTAAAGGCTTATCTGTCAGCCACTTATTATCACGAGAAGTGTGATTTGCCACCCAGTCAAGAATAACCTTAAGACCCAAATTATGGGCAGACGAAACAAAGGCATCAAGGTCTGCCATTGTGCCAAGTTCATCGCTTACCGCACAATAGTCTTTCACAGAATAGAACGAGCCTAACGAGCCCTTCCTATTTTTGACTCCTATAGGAAATATAGGCATTAGCCAGATGACATCTATTCCAAGCTCTTTAAGCCTCTGAAGATGCCCTGCTGCGGCGTTGAGAGTTCCCTCAGCTGTCATCTGACGGATATTCATCTCATATAGAACGGCATTGTAACTCCACTCTGGGTGTCTCATTGTCTTGCAGTGTTGGTTAATCGGGGACAAAGATAGTAAAAGTTGCCGTAAAAGGGATAAAAACGCAGTTTTTTATAAAAAATAGGGATATTTAGGCTGAAGTTAAGAATATTTTGTTATCTTTGCACTTGATTCGGGTGTATGTATATCCGAAGAGGTTTTTAGGATAAATAAAATTAAAAAATACATAACGCAATGAAATTATCAAAATTTATCTGTGTTGCCGTTGTGGCTATCGTGCTATCGAGCTGCTCTGCTATCGAGAGAACAGTCTATATGCAAGGTATCCAGAACGATGCTGCTGTTGAGGTCACTGCCGAGCAGCAGATTAGAATCAAGCCTTACGACCGAATTACCATCGTAGTTTCAAGTAAGGACCCTGAGCTTGCAGCTCCATTTAATGTAATGACATCTTATAACTCGCTCTCAAACAATCCGAGCGGTTATACCTCTGTCAGCAGTTCAAATGGTCTTCAGGTGCGTACCGTTGACAAGGATGGTAAGCTCTACATGCCAATTATTGGCGAGATTCAGTGTGCTGGCAAGACTCGAAATGAGCTTGCAGACGAGATTGCAAAGAAGATTGTTGATGGCGGCTATATCAGCGATGCTGCTGTGAACATCCAGTTTGCCGATTTGAAAATCTATGTTATGGGCGAGGTTGCTCGTCCGGGTCAGTTTGATGTCACACGCGACCAGATAACAATCTTTCAGGCACTTGCCATGGCGGGCGATATGACAATCTACGGTAACCGTTCAAATGTAACTGTTGTTCGCAAAAACAACGGACAGACAAAGACCTATGTTGTCAATCTGCTTGAGGATAAAATCTTCTCCTCTCCTGCATACTACCTTCAGCAGGGCGATGTAGTCTATGTTCAGCCTAAGAAGCAGCGTGCAGCATCGGGTGAGATTAACCAGAATCGTAGTTTCTGGATTTCAATCGTAAGTACCCTTATCTCTGCCGCATCACTTGTAGTTACAATCACAAAAATTAAGTAAAAGATGGAACAATATCAGCAGAATAACGAGTCGGGCATGGTCTCGACAGATAATGGCTCGGCAAATGATGTTCAGTCGTTTGGTTTGGGCGAAATGATTGATATGGTACTGCGCAAGTGGTATTGGTTTGCAATCTCTACATTTATTTTCATCTGCATTGGAGTATTGTACATACTCTCAGCCTCTCCTATCTATCAGCGTCAGGCTACGATTATGGTTAAGGATAGCCGTAAAGGTAGTGGTGTAGCTGAGATGGCTGCCTTCAGCGACCTTGCAGGTCTGGGTGCAAAGCGTAATGTGGATAACGAGTTGTTTGTTATTCAGGCACGCCGTCTTATGGTTGAGGTTGTAGAGCGACTTGGTCTTACAACAGGCTACACAACCCGCCAGGGTCTGAGGACTGTTGACCTCTACCACCGCTCTCCAATTGATGTAGAGTTTGTTAACGACAATGGCACAACACGCTGCTCTTTCGATGTTATTCTGGGCGCAAACGAGGTTACAGTTTGTGATTTTGTTCGCCCTGAAATTCCTGGTATTGATACTGAGAAGGATGACGAGTTTAGCGTTACAGCACCTTACAACACAGCTATCCAGACCCCTTCGGGCGAGATTATTGTCAAAAAGTCGCTCTATATGGACGAGTCGTATATTGGTAAGACAATCCGCGTATCTAAGAACACAAAGGAGCTTGTTGCTACATACTATCGTAACCAGATGAAGTCTGCTGTGGCAAACAAGTTGTCATCTATCATCACAATCTCTCTGGACGACAATGTTTCAAAGCGTGCTGAGGATATTATCAACACCCTTATAAATGTATATAACGAGGATGCAGTAAACGACAAGCAGCAGATTGCAGCAGCAACAGCTGACTTTATTGATGTTCGTCTGGCTATTATCTCTAAGGAGCTTGGTAGCGTGGATAGCGAGATTAAGACCTTCAAGACTCGTAACAGCATGGTTGATATTCAGGTTGAGACCGAGAAAAACCTTAGTCAGTCAACCAAACTTCAGTCTGAGGTACTGAGTACCGAGAGCCAGCTTGAGATGTCTAAGTTTATCAAGGATTATCTCAACGACCCTGATAAGGAGTATAGCCTTATCCCTGCAACAGGTTTTGGTAACAACGCAAGTGGTGCAGCGTCAACCCTTGCAACTCAGATTGCAAACTACAACGACCTTATCCTGCGCCGTGAGAAGCTCTTGCAGAACAGCTCTACAAGCAACCCTGTAATTCAGCAGCTCAACTCAAACCGCGTGGCTATGAAGAACGCAATTCTTGCGGCTCTTGACTCAAATATCGCAACACTCGATATTCAGCTCAAGAATCTGCGCCGTGAGTATAGCAAGACCGAGGCTCGCATCAACAGTGTACCTATTCAGGAGCAGGAGTACCTGACAATCGCTCGTCAGCAGAAGATTAAGGAGGAGCTCTACCTCTACCTGCTCAGCAAGCGTGAGGAGAATGCTATCTCTCTCGCTGTAACCGAGGATACTGCACGCGTTATTGACTCAGCATTTGGTCCTATCCGCCCTATCGCACCTCGTAAGAGCTTTATTCTGCTTGTGATGATTATTCTTGGTTGCGGCGTGCCATTTGCAATCCTCTACCTCAGAGAGATGCTCGACACAACAATCCGTAGCCGTAAGGATATTGAGAGAGCTACAAATGTTCCGTTCCTTGGCGATATTCCTATTATGAGTAGCGGTAGCAAGGATAAGCGAGGCGTTGTTGTTCGTGAGAACGGTCGTGATAATATCTCGGAGGCATTCCGTATCATCCGTACCAACATGGGCTTTATGAACACCTCTGGAAATCAGCAGATTGTCCTTGTAACCTCGTCAAACGAGCATGCTGGTAAGACATTTGTATCTACAAACCTTGCTATGACATACGCCTTCTCAGGCAATAAGGTATTGCTTATGGACCTCGACCTGCGTCGTCGTACATTATCTAAGCACCTTGGTCAGCGCAACAATGCAAATGGTGTTTCTCGCTTTATGAGCGATAAGAGCTGCACTATAAATGAGATAATCTCTAAGAGTGACCTGCATGAGAATATCAGCTGTATCTACGCCGGTCTCCAGCCACCAAACCCAGCTGAGCAGTTGCTCTCTTCTCGTCTTGACGAGCTGATGGAGGAGTGCCGCAAGCAGTTTGACTACATCATCATTGACTCTGTGCCTGCACTTGTCATTGCCGATGCTCTGATTGCCAGCCGTATTGCCGATGTAAGTATCTATGTAGTTCGTGAGGGTCTGCTCGACCGTCGTCAGCTGCCAGATATTGATGCACTCTATCGTCAGAACAAGCTCCGCAATATGTGTATCATCCTCAATGGTGCTTCAGAGCGTAGCCACCGTTACGGATACGGTTATACATACACTTACACCTATACCTACCACAGCCACGACGATGACGAGTTTGTTTACTCTCGCTTTGAGAAGTTGCTCTGCCGCGCTGGTCTGAGAAAGTGGGTTAACAAGCGCAAACTCTCCAGATAGTTATGGCACAGCCTGTTATTGCAATAGACTTTGACGGTACATGTGTAACACATGACTATCCGTACATGGGTAGCGACATCGGTGCAGTTCCTGTTCTTCAGGAACTGGCTGATGCTGGCTATAGAATAGTCCTCAACACCATGCGCAGTGGCAAACTTGAGAAAGAGGCTGTTGCCTGGTTTAAGGAGAACAATATTCCGCTCTTCGGTGTCAATATCAACCCAGAGCAGAAGTTGTGGACTAAGTCAACCAAGGTCTATGCAGAGCTATATATTGACGACTCTGCCCTTGGCACTCCTCTTACAACCGTTGCCGGCTCAACATCATCTACTCGTCCATTTGTGGATTGGGTTAAGGTGAGAGAGTGGTTGGTAAGCAATGGCTACCTATAGAAAATTTTTCATTTTGTTGTGATAGCACGCCACCTACGGCACATCACTTAAATCCCATCAGCAGCTGTACCTTTTAGGTACTATCTGCCGATGGGATTTTTCACAATGCACCGCATCTGGCGCACTCTAACAACAAAATAAGTGCTGTATGGCGCGCAATTTAGTAGGGGATTTAGAGGGTATTAGGGGCAATTAGAGGCGATTAGTGAGCGCGCTAACGGTACAAACTTAGTTTAGCTATTTTCGGATTTAGGGGAAATGGCTTCCAATTTGTTTGCGCAGTTATTTTAAGAGTTATTGCAGGCTATTTTTGCTTGTAATTTTAGGCGCATAGTTTAATACTATGTAACGACAAATTACAAGGAAAAAGAGTCGCAAGAAACTTAAAAGAACAAAGCAGACAAGTTGGAAACCATTTCCTTGCCATCGAAGATGGTACAAATAAAATAGTCCTCACGGTCGAGCTTGCTCGAAACCGATGATGGACTATTTTATTTGTAATAGCTGCAAGCTATCCTAAATCCGTATCAGCCACAAGAGAAACGAAGTTTCTCCGAAAGTTTTTGGTGCAGCTTTTTTCAAAAAGCTGCAGTTCTGCGTAGCTATAACGCGAGGAGTTTATTGTATATCTCTACGCAGACCCAGGCGTCGGTGGCGGCGTAGATTTGCTGTTGTGGGGTTAGGCTTTTAGCCTCCCAATTGCTTAGGCGTTGGGCTTTGGAGACCTTTTTACCAAGGACTATACCCGACATTTTTCTAAGGCTTTTATCCTCTATGCCGTACTTGCCTACAATCTGTTGCAGGTCTATAAAACCCTTAGCTGTGAAGTGGCGCAGTTTTGCCAGCCCTGTGATATCGTTCTGCACTGCGGCACCTATTTTGGCTATATTAGGGGCTGATAGCAACTCGGTAAGGTGTTTTGACATCTGCACACGATTTAGGCGTATAAGATAGCATCTGCCCCCACCGTATAGTTGGAGCAGAGCCACCTTATTTGTAACCCCTGAGGTAAACGAAGGTCTTGTCTCGGTGTCAAAGCCGAGGATTTTCTGCTGTCCCAGGTAGTCACAGGCACTCTCAAGAGCCTGCTGCGACTCCACAACAACAATCTCTCCAGCGAACTGTGCTGCTGGCAGAGCTGAGACCTCTTCGTTTGATATAGACGGTGCAAATGCCATTTCTGATAGTTTTATCGGCGTCTGCCCTGCTGTTTCTGCAACTCCTCCTGCTGGCGCATAAGCTCCTCATAACGCTGCTGGAAGCGGGATTTCTTACCCTTGGTATTTGCCATCTTGGTTGTAATTGATGCTCTTACCTTATCATCATCAACAAGGGCTCTGATGCCAAACATCATAAGCATTGTGATAATATTTGAAAGCAGGTAGTAGTAGCACAGACCGCTTGAGTAGTCATTAAACCAGAAGAGCAGCATGATAGGCATCATATAGACAGTCATAAACTTCAGGCCTGGCATCTGTGGTTGCGAGGCTGCTGTCTGCTTATAGTTCATATATGAGTATGCAAACATTACAACGGTCATCAGTAGGCAGAAGAGTGAAACATGGTCGCCGTAGAACGGAATATTAAACGGTAAATCAAGTACACTGTCGTATGATGAAAGGTCGTCGCTCCAGAGGAAAGACTTTCCGCGCAGCTCGATTGATGCAGGGAAGAAACGGAACATAGCAATCAGAATAGGCATCTGAATAAGCATTGGTAGGCAGCCGCTCATAGGGCTAATACCTGCCTTGTTGTATAGCTCCATTGTTGCCTGCTGTTTCTTTACAGCATCCTCCTGACGAGGGTATTTTGCATTGATAGCCTCAAGTTCTGGGCGTACAGCGCGCATCTTGGCTGTTGACAGATAGCTCTTATAGGTCAGAGGCGAGATAATCAGCTTAACAACTATAGTCAGAATAAGGATTATAAGACCGAAGCTCTCAATATACTGACTAAGGAAGGTAAAGAGCGGAATTACCACCCAACGACTGACATAGGTAGAGAAAATCCAACCAAGTGGAATAACTCTCTCAAGAGAGAGGCTCTCGCCATTGCTGTCTGTAAGTTTTTTGAGAATAGGGAACTTGTTTGGACCCAAATAGAAGTCAAACTTGTAGTTTGTGGTCTGCGGAGTGTAAGGCACTGCGGCAGAGAGAGAATACTCCTTAATAAATCCAGACTTCTCTGGCATGGTCTGGTAAGCCATATCAGCGTATGTAAACTCTGTACTCTGAGGAATCAGTGCACAGGTAAAATACTGCTGCTTGAAGGCTACCCAATCCACTGAAGAGGATACGCTCTTGGACTTATTACCCTCAGAGACACCCAAATCCTCAATACCTGTCTCGCCTGGATAGCGATAGTAGAGGGAGGTGTACATATTCTCATTTTTGTAGCTACGCTCGTTCTGGTAGCTGCGATTAGCCCAATTTACACCTATTGAGGTCTGGTTTGACATAATAGGAGCCAGACCATTAAGCAACACATCAAACTCTACCATATAGTCGCTAACCTCATCTTTGTTATCATGAATAGTATAGACAAAGTCGAGCGATGAGTTATCCTTAAACGGCAGACGCATTGTTACAACCTGCTTTGCATCCTGCTTAACTATAGGGAGGAGTGTGAAGTTATGCTCGGCTGTAGCCACTCTGATATTCTTCAAATTCTCCTTGACATAGAAAGTCATATCAAAATTTGCACTCAGCGGGTCAAAGAGTTTCACAAGTTCTGTACGCTCCTCTTTAGGGGCATACTTTGTATGCTCTTTGAGTGTTGCATCTACAATCTGACCACCTGCTGTAGAAAAGGTCAGCGAGAGGTAATCGTTCTCAACTGTTACCTGACTAACCTCTGCGGCATCTAAGATAAATGGGTCAGCTACTGCCTCAACCTTTGGTGCAACCTCTGCTGTAGCTGTACTCTCTGCTGCAACTTGCCCAGCCAACTGCTCTGCAACCTGCTCTGTAGCCTGCTCAAGGGCAAGCTGCTCGTTATACTTCTCCATCTGGTAGTTGTTATACAACATATAGACGAAGAAGATAACGCCGATAAGGATAAAACCGATTATTGATTGTTTGTTTGTGTTGTTGTTTTCCATTATTTTTTACTTATTACTTTCCGAAAATTTAAGTGCGGCACTTACAAATGAGACAAATAGTGGAGCTGGATGCTCTACTGTACTCTTGTACTCAGGATGGTACTGAGTAGCGATAAACCATGGGTGGTTGTCCATCTCCATAACCTCAACAAGAGAGGTCTCCGGATTTACACCCACACACTTCAGACCAGCAGCCTCAAAAGCCTCACGGTAGTCTGTATTGAACTCGTAACGGTGGCTATGACGCTCAATTACAGAGGTAATACCGTAAGCCTTTGCAGCCTTTGACTCTGGATTAAGGGTGCAGACATAACCGCCAAGGCGCATTGTGTCGCCCTTCTCGGTTACACCCTTCTGCTCCTCCATAAGGTCAATTACAGGGTGCTTTGTGGTCTTGTCAAGCTCAGCAGATGCCGCATCAGCAATACCAAGAACATTGCGTGCAAACTCTACAATAGCGCAGTGCATACCAAGACCTACGCCGAAGAACGGAATCTTGTTCTCACGCGCATACTTCACAGCTGCAATCTTGCCGTCAACACCTCGGCTGCCAGAGCCTGGAGCGACAAAGATTCCTGCCATACCCTTGAACAGTTCAGGGGCACTCTCAGCATTAACCTTTTCGGCGTTGATATACTTTACCTTAACCTTACAATCGTTCATCGCGCCAGCGTGCACAAATGACTCATTGATAGACTTGTAGGCATCTGGAAGCTCAGTATATTTACCCACAAGGGCAAGCTCTACAAACTTTGTAGGATTCTTTACCTTGTCAACAAATGCTCTCCATGCTGTAAGGTCAGATACGCTATCCTCTGTTGGCAGACCAAGTCGCTGCATTACAACAAGGTCCATCTTCTGCTCATAGAGACGGAGTGGCACCTCGTAAATTGTTGGCATATCCACAGACTCAACAACAGCCTCTGCCATTACATTGCAGAAGAGTGCAATCTTGCGCTTGATAGAGGTCTCAAGCGGATTTTCAGCACGCAACACAAGCACATCTGGCTGCAAACCGTTCTCAAGCAGAGCCTTTACAGAGTGCTGTGTAGGCTTTGTCTTTACCTCGCCAGAAGCGGCAAGGTAAGGTACCCATGCAAGGTGTACAAGGGCTGTATTCTGATAACCCAAAGAGTTTCTAAGCTGACGAACAGACTCAATAAACGGCAGTGACTCAATATCGCCCACAGTACCGCCAATCTCAGTGATGATTATATCAAACTGCTTGGTCTGACCGTTGAGCTGGATGCGACGCTTGATTTCGTCTGTAATGTGAGGGATAACCTGCACAGTTTTACCCATATAGTCTCCCCTACGCTCCTTCTCAATAACTGTTTTGTAGATTTTACCTGTGGTTACAGTGTTCTTATTAGAGGTAGCGATTGATGTAAAACGCTCATAGTGTCCTAAGTCGAGGTCTGCCTCTGTTCCGTCCTCAGTAACATAGCATTCACCATGCTCATAAGGATTAAGTGTGCCTGGATCAACATTGATATAAGGGTCAAACTTCTGAATAGTGGTTACATAACCACGAGCCTGAAGAAGTCGTGCAAGTGACGACGAAATAATACCCTTTCCAAGCGATGATGCTACACCTCCAGTAACGAAGATGTACTTTGGTCTTGACAGTTTCATACCTTTATTAAATTAAAATTGTGTTATGCCCATTAACTTTACCTAACCCGATATCCAAAACCGACAACGGCGATTACTCGCCGTCGTCTATAAGTTTGATTTTTGCAATTGTGTCGGCAATATCGCGCTTTGTCTTAGCAATCTTCTCCTCAACATCTGCGATAAGTGCCTCAGCACCCTTTGACTTAGAGAAGAAACCGATATTGTTCTCAAGAGTTGCCACCTGCTGCTCAAGCTGGCGAACTCTGTTGTAGAGTCTCTCGCGCTCGCTCTTAAGACGACGCTCAGAGCCTGCACGCATAGATGATACCTTCTCCTTGAAGCGGTTGATGCTCTGCTCACGGTCTGCACCTCTGACAACAGAGAAGAGACGGTCAACAGCCTGCTTGTAACGCTTCTGAATATCGTCCTTATGCTTTACAGGGACAAAGCCAATCTCGCTCCAACGACGCTGGAACTCCTTTATCATATCGTAGCCACCGCTCTTTACATCTGCGGCGTTCATCTCCTCAATCAGAGCCTCTTTGCGCTGCAAGTTCTCAGCATACTGACTCTCTACGCCCGCAAAATGCGCGCTCTTACGCTCAAAGAAGCAGTCGCAAGCGGCACGGAATCTCTTCCAGATGCTATCTGCGTGGCGACGAGATACAGCACCGACCTTTTTCCACTCAGCCTGGAGCTCAAGGAGTTTCTCTGTAGCCTCTTTCCACTCCTCGCTATCCTTGATAAGCTCAGCAGCCTCACAAAGTGCCTCCTTAAGTGAGAGGTTGCGCTCCATGTCATCCTTAACATCTGCATAGAAGTTGTGCTTCAGCTCAAAGAACTTATCACACGCTGTGCGGAAACGGTCATAGACCTTTGTATTCTCTTTCTTAGGTGCAAAACCGATTGTACGCCACTCCGTCTGAAGCTCAAGCAGACGCTCGTTTGCCTTATTCCACTCTTTGTGGGTTGTAGGAGGGTTTGAAACTATAAGCTCAGCAGCCTCACAGAGCGCAGTTTTACGCTCCAGATTTGCAAGCTGCTCACTCTTAAGACCCTCAAAATGCTCCTGATGACGACGATTGATAATCGAAGAGGCAGCCTTGAAACGCTCCCAAAGAGCATCTTTCTGCTCACTTGCCACTGGACCTGTCTCGCGCCACTGCTCGTGCAACTTCTGCAACTTACGGAACGCCTCAACAACATTGCTCTCCTCTGTAAGAGCCTCAGCAGAGTCACAGAGCGCACTCTTTGCCTCAAGATTCTTTTTCAAATCAAGGTCACGAAGCTCCTTGTTTATCTTTACAAAGTCGTAGAAACGCTCTACATGGAGGTTGTAGGTCTCCCACAAATCGTTAACCTTTGCCTGTGGCACAGGACCAACAGCTTTCCAACGCGCCTGAAGCTCGCGGAAACGGTTGAAAGTTACATTTAGAGTCTCCTCGCTTGAGATAAGAGCCTTCAGCTCCTCGATAATTTCGAGCTTGAGGCTGTAGTTCTCCTCCTTAATCTTGTCAGATGCGGCAACCTCCTGGTCACGACGCTCACGATAGACCTTCAGCAGCTCCTTAAGGCGAGCCTCGTCAGCATCTGGAGTAAGTTCAAGTGTTACACCCTGCTCTGTAGCCTCCTTGATTTTGCTATCAACCTGTGAGCGATGAATCTTGTAGAAGGCGGTCTTTATCTCCTCAACCTGTGGGCGGATATTCTGCTCAGAATCCGACTCCAAAAGCTCAGCAAGAGCTGCAACGAGCTCACTCTTGCTCATGCCAACAACCCTCTTTGCTACCACATCATCCACTAAGGTCTGCGCCTCAGATACTACCGTCTCTTCGGCAGCACTGTCAGACTCCAAACACTCTGACTGTTGTTCAACATTTTCGATTAACACATCCTCAGCAACGCTGACAGCCTCTATTTCAGGGGCTTGGGTAGATTTAATAGTAGTAGCCATAAAATTATAAATTTTAGTTGTCACTAAAAAGTGAAAAATATATCGCACAAAGATAGTAAAACCAATTCAAAAATCAAATAGAGAAAGTCAAAATATAGGCATATTTTTACAGTTGTATTACAAATATGATAAAAGATGTGAAAAATTTGTCAAATTTTGTATATCTTTGTAGTGTCATGAGAAGAAAAGCGTTTATACTGTATCTGTTTTTACTTACCACCACACCACTTTTTGCTGGTAGGTACTCTATTGAGCAGATTGCAAATGTGCAGTCTGCCAACGCCTCTCGCTACACCACAAACCCTGATAATATCCTCTCCGCTGAGGCTGTAGCGGCGATTGACAAGGCGTGCGACTCATTGCACACACTTGGCAAGGCTCAGATTGCCGTTGTGGCAGTTGAAGATATTGAGTCGGGGGATGTATTCTCATTTGCCCACTCTCTATTCTCTTCGTGGGGTGTGGGAGGCAAAGAGTCAGACAACGGTCTTGGAATACTGCTTGTTACAGCCCGCCGAGAGATTCGTTTTGTAACAGGCTACGGATTTGAGGGCGTACTGCCAGATGCTCTCTGTAAGCGTGTGCAGCAGCGATATATGGTTGAGCACCTTGCTAAGGGCGACTACAGCCGCGGCATGGTTGAGGGTGTTGCAGCACTTTCTCATATACTCTCTTCAGGGGCTGAAAGCTATGCAGAAGAGGAGGTTACCACAGCTGAAATTTTAGGTTTTATGGCTGCCTTTATGGGCATACTTATCATAATAATCGTTGCAGCCGTATTTGCTGAGTGGTACAGCCGCAAATGCCCTAAGTGCGGCAAGCACCACCTCAAAAAGCAGGCATCCACATTTATATCTTCTACTCGCAGCTATGACCTTGTAGAACAGCACTTTAGATGCACCTCATGCGGCTTTACCCGCTCCCATAAAGAGAAGATTTATAAAGCTACAGCTGGTGGTGGCTTTGGCGGAGGCTTCGGAGGTGGAAGTTTTGGCGGAGGCAGTTTTGGTGGCGGCTTCGGTGGCGGAAGTTTTGGCGGAGGCGGCGCAGGCTCCAGATTTTAGACTATTGCAAACAATTAAATATCAGTAGATTATGAAAAGAACAACATTACTTATCGTTGCTGGCGTTGTAGCTGTTATTGTATGCTACGGTGTATCGGTTTATAACACTCTTGCAACTGCATCACAGGAGGTGGCTGCGGCTTGGTCAAATGTAGAGACTCAGTATCAGCGTCGTAGCGACCTTATTCCAAACCTTGTCAATACCGTTAAGGGTTATGCAGCTCATGAGTCTGAGACCCTTGAGAGCGTTGTTGCAGCACGCGCAGCGGCTACATCAATCACACTTGATGGTGCAAATATGACCCCTGCACAGTTTGAGCAGTATGTTGAGGCACAGGGTAAAGTGACCTCAGCGTTAGGCAAACTTATTGCCGTGGCAGAGAACTACCCAGACCTTAAGGCTAATCAGAACTTCCTTGAGCTTCAGGCTCAGCTTGAGGGCACAGAGAATCGCATTGCTGTTGAGCGTCAGCGTTATAACGAGACTGTTAAGTCATTTAATAAGAGGGTTGTAACCTTCCCAAACAACCTGCTTGCTGGCATGTTCGGTTTCTCTCAAAAGGAGTTTTTTGCAGCTAAAGAGGGTGCAGACACTGCCCCTGTAGTGCAGTTCTAAACAACGACAAAGCGACAATGCAGAGGATTCTTATTGTTGATGACGAGGACGATATTCGTGAGTTTATAGGCTACAACCTTACCCGCGAGGGGTATAGCGTCTATAGCGCATCCAATGGCAAAGAGGCTCTTGAGGTGGCACTTCAGGTGCGCCCACATCTTATCCTGCTCGATATGATGATGCCAATCATGGATGGTCGCCAAACCTGTGAGGCGGTAAGAAACACCCCCGAACTGAAGGATACAATGGTTGTATTCCTCTCTGCCGTGCATGAGGAGCAGTGCCAGATTGAGAGTTACCAAGCTGGCGCAGATGACTACATCACAAAGCCCGTCAGCATGAGAGTATTATGCAGCCGCGTCAATGCAATTATGAAACGCATTGCCGTTGCCACCCCTGCCACCATATCTCTTGATGCTAATAGCCGTGTACTCTCCACCCCAGAGGGCGATTTTCTACTACCTCGCAAGGAGTTTGAGATTCTGCAACTGCTTATCTCTGAGCCAGATAAAGTCTTTACCCGCGAGGAGATTTTCAGACGCATCTGGGGCGTAGATGTGGTTGTTGGCGACCGAACACTTGATGTACATATCCGCCGCCTACGCCGAAAAGTCGGCGACCAGAGAATCCTTACCCACAAAGGCGTTGGATTTCAGATATTGCTGTAGGGGCGCACGATAAGTAGAGAGTTTAAGGACAATTAGCGAGGTTAAGGAGCGCGTTATAAAGTTCAAGGGGCTCGATGCCCCGCAGAACTTTTCTGTTCCGCTCCCTAAGTCCCCTAAAGTCTTTAATCTCCTTAAATTCACTATATTTTTTTGCGCTAATCCCTTACTGACTAACGAAGCCAAAAGCTGCGATACTGTAGCTGATACTGTATTACCTACTCCATTGGGAAGATTCGGATTTCTGTAGTGTCAGCGACGGCGGCTTTAAGGGCGTCGAGGTCGGTTTTTTGTTCTACCTGACCGTAGTGGTAAGGGTAGAATATCTGTGGTTTTATGGTTTTTACCACTCTTGCAGCTTGCTCAACTGTCATTGTATATGGCTGATTTACAGGCAGGAAGGCAATATCAACATCTTTTACTGCAAGTACATCTTCATTATCCTCAGTATCTCCTGCAAGATAGATTGTAGTACCGCCAAGGTTTACGATATATCCGCAATCTTCGCGCGATTGAGGGTGGAAGTCGGTATGTCCCTCTGTGATATTATATGCAGGTACGGCTACAATTTTAACCCCTTCGGCAGGCGTAGCAACTGCACCTGGCAGCATTGTTATACAGTCGTGTTCAAAACTCTCAGCAGAGGTTTTGTCGCAGACTATAACACTCTGCTTACACTGCAACTTCTCTATTGTGGATAGTTCAAGGTGGTCGTAGTGAGAGTGCGAGATAAGGATTATATCAGCTTTTGGTTCATCCTCCCACTTAAACTCGCCCACAGGGTCGAGGTATATGTGCAGACCGTTCCACTCTATACCAAGCGAGGCGTGAGCATAGAAGGTAAATGTAATCTTTGAGCCGTCGCGGGCTACTACTGTATC
The DNA here is from genome assembly GCA_964541245.1 of uncultured Alistipes sp. Taxonomy (GTDB): domain Bacteria; phylum Bacteroidota; class Bacteroidia; order Bacteroidales; family Rikenellaceae; genus Alistipes. Next base: position 5,337 of record CAZIPR010000027.1, on the reverse strand, counting down.
CTTCGGATAGGATGCTGCGCTCTTAGAGTCGCAACAAAAAAGTTTTGAAAATATAGACATAGTTGTAAGGCTTATTTTTCTTATAATTGGTCTGGCATTGCCACCTTTTTACCCGTTGCACGCACTGTCGGCATAGGGGCATTCCACTCTCTGAGTTTGTCTGAAAGAATCTCTGCAAGATAGTCCCTCTTCTCTGGGTTGGCAGCTGCTATGTTGTTTCTCTCGCCTATATCCTCACTGAGGTTGTATAGCTCAAGTTCTGCCTCGTGCATACGATATACAAGTTTCCAGTCGCCCTTGCGAATTGAACTCATAAAGTCTATATCTGGCTGGTCCTCAACCCTATACTGATGCGGATAGTGAACAATTATCTCGCGCTCAGGGTCAAGACCGCTGACACTACAAGGGACAACAAAGCGGTTTGCCTCTTTCTGGTTTGTTATCTGCCCACGCTTTTGAGCCTGAGCAACATACTGTGAGCCCTCGGTAAGCAGGCGCACAATACTCTCACCATCGCGGGTCTGGGTGGTCTTATACTCTGTAACACCCGCCATCTCAAGCAGTGTAGGAAATATATCCTCGTTGTTTACAGGTGTATTTATGCGTGTTCCAGGGGCAATTTTGCCATGCCATTTCACGATAAGAGGCACTCTGATACCACCCTCATAGACAGAGCCTTTGCCCTCTCTGAGTGGCAGATTTTGGGTGTGCGGTTCTCCGCCTTTATCCTTACCAAGGCAGTGTCCGCCATTGTCTGAGTAGAAGATAAAGATTGTATTCTCTGCCACGCCCTTGCTCTCAAGATAGTCGAGCATCTGACCAAGGCTCGCATCCATACCCTCTACCATTGAGGCGTATGCAGCCTGCTGAGGGTCAAGACCGCGGTCAAGATACTTCTGGTAGTAGCGTTTATGCGGCTGTATAGGGGTATGAGTGGCATAGTGCCCAAGGTAGAGGAAAAATGGCTCCTTGCGGGCAATAGGGGTCTCAAGGGTCTTGATTGCCTCAAGAGTCAGTGCCTCGGTAAGATGGATATCTGTGCCATAATATTGGGTCATATTCTGAATAGATGCATAACTACCCTGCTTTGGGATATTACCGAAGTTATCCTCTGGCTGGAAGCTCTGAGGATGACCGTTGCTTGCACCTGCTATATTGACCATAAAGCCCATATTATAAGGATTTGCACCCGGCAGACCTGCTGGAGCCCAGTGAGCCTTGCCTACATGTATTGTATGATAGCCTGCATCGCGCAAAAAGCCTACCAACGGAGTGGCAAAGATGTGATGGTTAAGGTCGTAGGTATCAGCCTGCGAGGCAAACTGCTCTGGGCAGAGGGCATTGTAGTTCCACTCAGCATGTGCAAAGGCATCTGATAGGTTTGGATTTGTTGTACCTGGTGCGCCACCAATCGCATCAGGGCACAAATCTCTGTAGAGCGAGGTAAAAGAGGTTATACCCATCCTTGCTGCACTCATACCCGTCATTATGCTTGTGCGTGTGGGTGTAGAGACTGGGCAAGCATACGCTGAAGTAAGCATAACGCCCTGCTCGGCAAGTCGCTCCATATTTGGGGTGTGGTAACGCTCGTTCATCGGGTATCGCTCCTCGCCAAAGGCAAGCGAACTCTCCATTACACCGTAGTCATCAACAAGAAAGAAGACTATATTAGGCTGCTGCGGAGCCTTGCTGCACGACAAAAAAGGTGCTGTAACGGCAAGAGAGAGGATGGTTTTAGGTACTCTTTTCATGGTAATTATCTTTTTCCTGAGTCAAATTTACATATTTTTGCGAATATTTCAATATTTAGAGCTATTTTTGTGGGGACAATAGCGTTGTATTATGCATATTTTCAAGAAAATAGCACTCATATTACTCAAGAGCGTAGTTTCAATACTTCTACTTGCTATGCTTGCCATGGTGGTTACAGGGGTAAGCCTTGTGTATCGCTTTCACAAACTCTCAGCCTTTGAGGGTCCAGACATCTTTAATCCATATCGCAATTTCCGCAAGGAGATTGGCTGGAAGAGGGCTAATTTCCACACACATACAAAGGTTGATGGTCTGCTAAACGAGTGTGAATATACCCCCTATGAGACCTATCAGGCTCTGGAGAGGTTTAACTACGACATTGTAACCTTCTCAAACCACAACGAGATTACCCAACACCCCTTTGACCCAGATTTACAGGTCAACCTATATGAGCATGGCTACAATCTGCTAAAGTTTCACAAACTCGTCTTTGGCAGCAACAAGGTAAACCCTTTTGACCATCTGCTGCCAATATTTACCTTCCAGAAGCAGTTTCAGTTAGACTATCTTAAGAAGCAGAGCGATATTGTTGTCTTCAACCATCCACTTAGGACAACGGCACTGACAGATTTTCAGATGCGAAGGCTCGGCGGCTACCACATAATTGAGCTTGACAGTGGCAAGAGTACCGAGAATAGCTATTGGGATAGCGCGCTGTCGGCTGGTCGCTACAGTTTTGCCCTTGCAAATGACGACCTCCACTATCCAGACCGCTCAAGGGCTATTGCGGTGCGCTGTAGTTTTCTCTGTACCCATCTGCGAGTTACAAAGATATAAAGAGCACACTGCTTGATGGCTGCTACTACTCTATGCGACTGCCTGACTATGGCAATGGCGATTGGAGTGTAAAGGAGGAGAAGAATAGGGATATACCATATATCAAGAATATCGGCGTAAAAGATGGTGCGGTATATATCGCTCTTTCAGAGGCTGCCGACAGCATAAAAGTTACGGGGCAGAACTCCACTACCCTATCCCTTGCCACGGCTACAGACTCATTAGGCTACATAATGCAGCCTACAGACCCTTACAGCCGCTTTACGGCATACTTCCCAGAGGGCGAGGTTATATACTCCAACCCATTTGCCAGATACGATGCCTCAGTGAGCCTCTCGCCATTTGCAACAGATACCCACAGCGTAGATACTATTCTGACGCTGCTCTATAACTTTATACTCTTTGGAGTATTTACAGCCCTTTGTGTAACACTCTACAAAACACTATTTGTATGGTAAAAATCTTTAACCGTAATATCTCGGTTGTGGCACTATCAATGGTGCTGAGCCTATTTACCCTTGTAGCCTATCACGCGCCTGTTTTTAAGGTTGTTCTTGAGAATATCGAGGGCGGATTTAATGGCGTTATTATCACTGTCGGTCTTGCTCTGTTGATGATAGCAACAAACTTTCTTATTTGCAACCTGTTACTCTACCTATGCCGTAGCGTGGGCAAGTGGATTGTAGCTCTGTCGTTTGTAGCAGATGCAGTGATGCTCTACTTTGTAAACACCTACGATGTGCTTGTGACAGATGCCATGATGGGCAATGTGTTTAACACTCGCTACTCCGAAGCATCGGGTTACTTCTCTTTTGCGGCAGTTATGTATGTTCTTTTTCTTGGTATTCTGCCAGCTGTGTGGACTCTGACACGCAAGATTGACTACAAGAGCCTGAAACTGTTTGGCAAGAGCTCTGGGGTCGCTTTAGCTGTGATGATAGCAGTTATTGTAGCCAATATCAACAACTTTACATGGATAGACCGCCACGCCACAAAACTCGGCAGCCTACTTATGCCATGGTCATATACTGTCAACACCTTCCGCTACTACAACTCTGTCAAAGAGCGCAACAGAAAAGAGATAAAACTTGAAGATGTTACCTCAATGACAGATAACAAAGATGTTGTGGTGCTGATTATAGGCGAGTCGGCGCGCAGTGAGAACTTCTCACTCTACGGGTACTCAAAAAAGACAAATCCGTTGCTTGAAAAAGATAGCGTAACGGCTCTTAAAGCCACCTCTGCTGCCACCTATACTACTGCGGGCGTGAAGGCTATACTTGACTACAAGCCGACAGACAAGCTCTATGAGCTATTACCAAACTACCTCTACAGAGCGGGCGTAGATGTTATTTGGCGCACAAACAATTGGGGCGAGCCACCACTCCATATAGAGAAGTACCAGAAGGTGGCAGACCTCAAGGCACTCTATCCAGATGCTGATGAGAGGTATGACGGCATACTGACCAATGCCCTTAAAGAGCAGATTGAGCAGTGCAGCACTGACAAACAGCTTATCGTATTGCACACCTCAACAAGTCATGGTCCGACATACTACGCCAAGTATCCAGCTGAGTTTGAGCATTTTACACCCATCTGTACCACCGTTGAGATGGCAAAGGCTGATAGAGTTGAGCTGATAAATGCCTATGACAACACAATACTCTATACCGACTATCTTGTTCACAGTGTAATTGAGTCGCTAAAGAGTATCAAAGACAGACGCTGTTGTATGATATTTGTCTCTGACCATGGCGAGTCGCTTGGCGAGAACAACCTCTATATGCACGGAGTGCCTATGGCAATGGCTCCAAAGGAGCAGATTGAGATACCTTTTATCGTTTGGCAGTCAGATAACTCACTGAAAATCAAGAGCCTTGAGCAGGTAGGACAATACCATGTGTTCCACTCTGTGCTTGACTTTTTGGGTATAAATACGCCTATTTTGGATGAAAATATGAGCATTTTTGAGTAGGCTTTGAAGTATTATTGTTTTGGTGGCTTGATAAATTTTGCTACATTTGTAGCGTTAACTTTTTAATAACAAGTTCTATGAGAAAATTTTTAATGCTTGCGGTTGCAGGATTTCTTGCTTTATCCACTACCGTAGCAAACGCTTCCACAACAGGAGGTGACCGCATTTTGGGTGTTTACAAAGCAGTGAAGGATGGTGCAGTGTCGAAGGTTCGTATCTCCAAAGTGGGTGACAACGCCTACAAAGCTCAGGTTTTCTGGGTTGAGAAGGATAAGAATCCTGACGGAAGTCCCCGTACAGACCTCAAGAACCCAGACCCTGCAAAACGCCAAACTCCATCAAACCAGATTGTCCTTATCGAGAGCGTAAGCTATGATAGCGACGAGGGCGTTTGGAACAATGGAAACATCTACGACCCAACCTCTGGTAAGGTCTATAAGACAGTGGTTGACTTTAAGGACGACAAAACCCTGCGTGTGCGCGGCTACTTGGGTCCGTTCTCAAAGAGCCTCTACTGGCAGAAGTTAGAGTAGGCTCGCAAAAGAGTGTTGCGGCTCTAATGTCCGCACAGCGGATACCACAAACAAAAAAAGGTTTGCCTAAATCAAGTAAACTTGCAGGCGACCTTTTTTGTTTGTGCTGTCATCTGCGATGACAGACAAAGAGCCGAGAACAGGCTTTGCCTACAAAAAAAGACGAAGTGTGTTACCTATCCCCCAAAGAGGCTGACTAAAAAGTCCGCAAGGATGTATTAGTCAGCCTTTTTATGTTTG
>CAZIPR010000026.1:0-26395 GCA_964541245.1 uncultured Alistipes sp. | reverse complement strand
CAGTATTCTCCCGTGATAGATCCATAGATAAGACTTTCTGGGTTAATCTTTCCTGAGTCTGGGTTGGGTAGTGGTTTACCAAAAACTATCTCTTCCTGAGGTGGTGGAGGCGGGGGTGGTGTTTGCTCGTCATCATCAGCAAATGCGACAAACGGAGAAGCCACAAAAAGGCTTAAAACTAAAAGTAAAAACAATTTCTTCATAGGCTATAATTTTAATGGTTTGACTCATTACAAAATTACAACCTACAATACAAACAAGAGAAAATTAAGCCAAAAATCGAATCACGCGGGCAAAATGTAAACAGCTGATTTTCAACATATTAAGCAATGCCAAAATTACAATCCAATCACGCAGCGTGTAAACTACTGATAATCAAACACTTGTGCATAATACGCTGAATATCAATTAGATGCACTAAACAATTTAATAAATAGGGCTGTATTCTCAGTTTTGGTGTTGGAGATTTTGTTTTTCAAGCGATGCTTGCGTGAAGCTACCGCGCCAGCCTGAGATTTACAGAAAACTGCAATAGTTTGGTTAGAGAATCCCGCAAACACATAGCAAATAAATCTGTAATCGTCCTCTTTAAGATCGGTTATCTCATTGCGCAACTTTTGCATTGCGTTGTCGCGGTATTCATTGATAATATCTTCGAGTTTTGTTAGTGTGTCAGACTCTTGGCTAAAGCTATAAATTAGTTGTTGCAATCTATTATGAATATAGGATTTGCGCTTGTTATTGTCTGACTGCTCATAATATGCAAAGCACAATTCGTCAAATATTTCAAACTGTTTACCTGCCAAATTATATATTTTGGCAGACATTGTTTGATTATATCTATCAAAATTCATCTTAACATCCTCTATAGTAGCCAAATTTGTCTCTATCTGAGCTACCAAATCTTTTTCTCTTTGTTGTACACGCCTGCGATAATAAATTACAAAAGCAACCAACAAAACACAGCAAAATACTATACTTATTATATATGTATTTTTACGCTTGGCTACCAAAGTTGCCTTTTGCAACGCTTTCTTCTTGAAATAATCACTCTGAACATCTTTCATTGGCGACTCTACATATTGCGAAAGCATTACTAAATGTTCATGCATAGCATATTCATGCTGTTTGCTACTTTGTTTACTCTCCCCGATAATAGACAAGTAGTTAGAGTGGTAATATCGCATTGCAACAGAATCGCCTAAATCTCCCGCCAATTCCCATCCTCTCCTAAGCAGTACATTTGCTTTGCTTCTAAAACCCTTATAGGCAAAAGTGTTAGCTGCCGCACCGCAAATATCAGCATAGTTGTACGCTTTGTCGCCTGCCGCCTTTTCACTTAGCACAAAATACTTGTAGCTATTATCATAATCCTTTACAGCATTATAGACAATACCCAATTCTTTTATAATCACACTATGCAAGCCATCAAATCCTATTCTTTTTGACTCTTCTAATGCCGAAAGCAAATATTGCAAACTCTGTTCATATTGGCGCATATAATAGCATATACGCCCCATATCATAAAGTTGGTACGCCTGATATTTTTCAATCCTGGCTGCCTTATAATAGTCATACGACTTTTTTGCCATTTCAAGAGCAGTCAGATGACGACAATGGAACACATACACTTCTGACAGATTAGTATATAGCAACCCCTTAAGATAGTTATCATCCACAACATCAGTGTATTGCGCTGCATCGAGGTACGAGAGGGTTGCAGCAAGATTTTCGCCTGCATGTTGCTGAACTCTGCCAAGTTCGTAGTAAGAGTGCATACGCTCTTCAGCTGTTCCGTGAACATCATAATACTCTGTCGAGAAACGAATTAGCGAGTCAGAGTCTATATTGATGCGATTTTTGCGTAGCGCAGTGGTATAGAGCAGACCATATTTCGCCCTGCGTTCAGGCAGCAGCACGGCATACTTTTTCACAGAGCGCATAGTGGCAAGAGCCGAGTCGGGGTGTTCAGCCATCTGCCGCTCGGCACGCTCCATCAGCTCCGGGGCTGTGAAGAGCTGACAGCCGCCCAGAAGCAGCGAAAAAAGTATTATCAAAAGTGTTATCATACCACTAACTCAATAAATATTTGACAAAGGTAGCAAAAATATTCAACAAAACAAAACGAGACAAAATAAACACCATTTAACGATAAACATTAAACCGTGAAAATTGTTTTAATGTTTATCGTTAAGCCAATGCAAATTTCTATGATTTTTGCATTGGCTTTTAAGAGAAATACCTATATTTGCGACAGAAAACAATAGGAAAGCAACAGATATGTCATTACTTCGTTTCAACATGTTAGAGCGTGCGCTCTCCCAGAAGGCGGTAGAGGTTACTCCGCCGAGCAACAATCCGTCAGACTACTTTGGCGAGAAAGTTTTTGGTCGCAAGCAGATGCGCAAGTACCTCAACAAGCAGACTTTTGAGGCACTTACTGCCACAATTGAGAACAACACCCCGCTGACACAGGATGTTGCCGATGCTGTGGCTGCGGGCATGCGTCAATGGGCGTTAAAGCACGGTGCGGACCACTATTGCCACTGGTTTCAGCCGCTGACAGGTGGCACGGCAGAGAAGCACGACTCTTTTGCCGAGCCAGATGGTCAGGGCGGACTTCTTGAGGAGTTTTCGGGCAAGGTGCTTATACAGCAGGAGCCCGATGCGTCGAGTTTTCCGAGCGGCGGTATTCGCAACACCTTTGAGGCACGCGGATACTCAGCTTGGGACCCCACTTCGCCAGCGTTTATAGTTGACACAACGCTCTGCATCCCTACCCTATTTATAGCCTACAACGGCGAGGCGTTAGACTACAAAACCCCGCTACTGCGCTCTATTCAGGCGGTAAACAAGGCGGCGACAGATGTCTGCCGATACTTTGACAAGAGCGTTGAGAGGGTATATTCGTACTTAGGCTGGGAGCAGGAGTATTTTCTTATAGATGATGCGCTCTGGTCAGCGCGTCCAGACCTTGTGCAGACAGGCAGAACTCTGATGGGTCACGAGGCGGCGAAAAATCAGCAGCTTGACGACCACTATTTTGGGGCTATACCGTCGCGCGTAATCGCCTTTATGAAAGACCTTGAGTATGAGAGTCTGAAGCTCGGCATTCCGCTCAAAACACGCCACAACGAGGTTGCACCAAACCAGTTTGAGCTTGCGCCCGTATATGAGGAGGCAAACCTTGCCAACGACCACAATCAGCTGCTGATGACAGTGATGAATCAGGTTGCAAAGCGTCACCACTTCCGCGTATTGCTCCACGAAAAGCCTTTCAAGGGGATAAATGGCTCTGGAAAGCACAACAACTGGTCACTCGGCACAGATGCGGGCGTAAATCTGCTCCGCCCAGGCAAGACGGCGTTTGAGAATTTGCAGTTTATAACCTTCCTTGTAAATGTCATAGCGGCTGTATATAAGCACAACGGGCTACTCAAGGCGTGCGTTATGTCTGCCACAAACGAGCATCGTCTCGGTGCGGGCGAGGCACCACCGGCGATTATCTCAACCTTCCTCGGCTCGCAGATTTCGTCTGTACTTGACAAGATCGAGAACTCGCAGAGTGACGAGGATATTCGTTTTGACTCTAAAAACCTCTTCCGCATGAGCGGCTTGAGCCAGATTCCGACACTGCTGCGTGACAACACCGACCGCAACCGCACCTCGCCATTTGCCTTTACAGGAAATCGCTTTGAGTTCCGTGCCGTGGGTGCATCTGACAACTGCGCCGAGGCGATAATTGTCATAAACACAGCCGTAGCTGAGCAACTAACAGAGTTTAAGCGCACCATTGATGCAAAAATCGCAGAGGGCGAGAAGCGAGAGAAGGCTATCTACGAGACCCTGCGCGAGATGATAAAGAGCAGCAAGCCTATACGCTTTGACGGCAACGGTTACTCTGACGAGTGGAAAGAGGAGGCTGCACGCCGCGGTCTTGACTGCCAGACCTCAGCACCGCTCAACTTCGACCGCTACCTCGACCAGCAGACTATCCACATGTTTGAGAAGATGGGGGTTTATAACAAGGTAGAGCTTGAAGCAAGAGCCGAAATCAAGCGCGAGATGTATGTCAAAAAGATTCAGATTGAGGCACGCGTACTTGGCGACCTGGCAATGAATCACATCGTGCCTATAGCCTCAAAATATGAGGGTGTACTGCTTGATAAAGCATGGAAACTAAACCAGCTCGGTATGTCTATAACAACAGACCGCGAACTGATTGAGAATATCCAAACTCGCACAGCAAAGATACAAACCCTTGTGGCTGAGATGATTGAGTGCCGCAAAAAGGCTAACAGAATCGAGAATCTTAGAGATAAATCAATAGCCTACCACGACACCGTCGCCAGCTACTTTGACACCATCCGCGCCGAAATCGACCGCCTCGAAGAGGTCGTTGACGACCAAATCTGGACCCTGCCAAAGTACCGCGAGATACTCTTTATCAAGTAGGCGTTGGTTGCTAACGCAGTACCGTCCCTTTTCTGAAGAAAAGTGACCCAACCGACGCTGCTCGTGAGGGCAGAGGCTGCTTGCAGACTATGCCGAACTGCGAGGAGGAAAAGACATCGAAGATGGCTTAAAAGACTTTCGGAGAAACTTTGTTTCTCTTGTGCGTTGCGGATTTAGGATAGCCTGCGGCTATTACGGAAGAGAAGAGAGCAGTCGTTTTCAAGCGAGCTTGAACGACCGTTCTCTTCTCTTTCGTACCATCTTCGATGGCATTCCCTAAATCCGAAAACAACTAAACTAAGTTTGTACTGTTTTACAGGGTATCGGCTTTTATGCGCATTGTCATTGTATGCCATTAAGGGCGGAGCCCGCTGCTATTCTCTGTTATTCCCTGCTATTAAGGCGCATATTAACGTCCACACCCTCTATTTTTGCGGAAAAAGACAAAAAAGTTTGAAAACTTGAAAAATTGTAGTAACTTTACACGATTTTATAAGAAAACGGATATTTTTTACCTTAAACATAACAAAACTTAAAAACTATGGCAACAACCAATCGTGAGAAGTTATTTGCTGAGTTTCCAGGAGTCTCTACCGAGACTTGGGAGGCAGCGATAGCTGTTGACCTCAAGGGTGCTGACTACGAGCGTAAGTTGGTATGGAGAACTACAGAGGGATTTAACCTCCGTCCATACTACCGCGCTGAGGACCTTGAGGCTCTGAAGACTCTGGGCACTCAGGCAGGTGAGTTCCCTTATTTGAGAGGTGTGAGTGGCGACAATAGCTGGCTCACTCATCAGACTATTGCAGTATCTTGCCCTAAGGCGGCAAATGAGGCTGCACTTAAGATGCTCAACGCAGGTGTTGACTCTTTGGGCTTCTGCTTCTGCAACACAGAGAAGGAGTTTACAGCAGAGGACCTTGATACCCTGCTTGCAGGTATCGTTCTTCCAGCTGTTGAGCTGACCTTCTGCGGCAAAGGCGTAGGTAAGCTCGTATCTCTTGTTTTGGCTAAGGCTGAGAAAGAGGGCGTAGCTAAGGAGGATTTGAGAGTTAACTTCTGCATCGACCCACTTGTAAAGCACCTTTCACAGAAGGGCGAGTGGTGCGAGGATTGCGGAGAGGGCAAGTGCATTGACAAGTTGGCATCACTTGTTGCAGCAACTGCTGAGTACAAGTCTGTTCGCGTAGTAGGCGTTTCAGCAAATGTATTCTCAGATGCTGGCTCTACAATTGTTGAGGAGCTCGGTTTTGGTCTCTCTGTAGCACACGAGTACCTTGTTCGCCTTATGACAGCAGGTCTTACAGTTGACCAGGCAGCACGCAAGATTCGCTTTACTTTCGCTGTTACCTCAAACTACTTTATGGAGATGGCTAAGTTCCGCGCAGCTCGTCTGTTGTGGGCTAACATCGTAAAGCAGTATGAGCCTGTTTGCGACTGCTCTTGCAAGATGTTCGTACATGCACGCACATCTGCTTGGAATCAGACAGTTTATGACCCTTATGTAAACATGCTCCGTGGCACAACTGAGGCTATGAGTGCTGCTATTGCAGGTGTTCACTCTCTTGAGGTTTTGCCATTTGACTATGCATACAGCGCAACAACTGAGTTCTCTCAGAGAATCGCTCGCAACGAGAGCTTGCTGCTCAAGCATGAGTCTCATTTCGACCAGGTAGTTGACCCTGCAGGTGGCTCATACTACATTGAGAATCTGACAAACGCTATTGCTGAGCAGGCTTGGAAACTCTTCCTTGAGCTTGAGGATAAGGGTGGCTATGTTGAGGCATTCAAGAGCGGCTATGTAGTAGAGAGAGTTAAGGCTTCAGCTGCTGCTAAGGATAAGGCTATTGCAACTCGCCGTCAGATTTTGCTCGGCGCAAACCAGTATCCTAACTTCAACGAGGTTGCAGATGCTGCTGTAGAGGCTGCTACTGTAACTGCTCCAGCTGTTGAGGGCAATGTTCTTGTACCTTACCGCGGTGCTATGGCATTTGAGGCTATGCGTTTAGGTGTTGACCGCAGTGGTAAGGAGCCTAAGGCATTTATGCTCACTTGCGGCAACCTTGCAATGGCTCGCGCTCGCGCACAGTTCTCTTGCAACTTCTTCGCTTGCGCAGGTATTCGTGTTCAGGACAACAACTTCTTCAAGAGCGTTGAGGAGGGTGTTGAGGCTGCACTTGCATCTAAGGCAGATATTGTTGTTGTTTGTGCTTCAGACGACGACTATGCAGAGGTTGCTCCAAAGGTTAAGGAGCTGCTTGATGGTAAGGCTATCCTTGTAGTTGCAGGCGCACCTGCTTGCACCGAGGAGCTTCAGGCAAAGGGTATTAACAACTTCATCAGCGTCAAGAGCAATGTCCTTGAGACACTTCGTGGCTACTTGGCTCAGATGGGTATCTAAACAGCAGAGACAATGAGAGCAAAATTTTCAGAATTGAAATATCAGGGTGGTGCAAACCACACTGCCGAGGCTACAAAAGAGCCTTGGATTACTGCCGAGCAGATATCTGTCAAGGATGGTTATACTGCGGCAGACCTTGAGGGTATGGAGCATTTGAACTATGCAGCAGGTGTTGCACCGTTCTTGCGCGGTCCATATTCAACAATGTATGTAATGCGTCCATGGACAATCCGTCAGTATGCAGGTTTCTCTACTGCTGAGGAGTCTAACGCATTTTATCGCCGTAACCTGGCAGCAGGTCAGAAGGGTCTTTCAGTGGCTTTCGACCTTGCTACACACCGTGGTTATGATGCAGACCACCCTCGCGTAGTGGGTGATGTTGGTAAGGCAGGTGTATCTATCTGCTCTGTTGAGGACATGAAGGTACTCTTTGACGGTATTCCACTCGATAAGATGTCTGTATCTATGACAATGAACGGTGCCGTTCTTCCTGTTCTTGCCTTCTACATCGTAACAGGTCTTGAGCAGGGCTGTACTCTTGATCAGCTTGCTGGTACTATTCAGAACGATATTTTGAAGGAGTTTATGGTGCGTAACACCTATATCTACCCTCCAAAGTTCTCTATGAAGATTATCGCTGACATCTTTGAGTACACCTCGAAGAATATGCCTAAGTTTAACTCAATCTCAATCTCTGGCTACCACATGCAGGAGGCTGGTGCTACAGCAGACATTGAGCTTGCTTATACCCTTGCAGACGGTCTTGAGTACCTCCGCGCAGGTATCAACGCAGGTATGAGTATTGACGCATTTGCTCCACGCCTCTCCTTCTTCTGGGCTATCGGCATGAACCATTTTATGGAGATTGCTAAGATGCGTGCAGCTCGTATGCTCTGGGCTAAGATTGTTAAGCAGTTCAACCCTAAGAATCCTAAGTCTCTTGCTCTGCGTACACACTCACAGACCTCTGGTTGGTCTCTTACCGAGCAGGATCCATTTAACAATGTTGGTCGTACAGCTATCGAGGCTATGGGCGCAGCTCTGGGTCACACTCAGTCACTGCACACCAACGCTCTTGACGAGGCTATCGCTCTGCCAACAGACTTCTCGGCTCGTATTGCTCGTAACACCCAGATTTACATCCAGGAGGAGACCAATGTATGCCGCTCTGTTGACCCATGGGCAGGTTCTTACTATGTAGAGAGCCTCACTGAGGAGATTGCACACAAGGCTTGGGCTCTTATTGAGGAGGTTGAGCAGCTTGGTGGTATGGCTAAGGCTATTGAGACAGGTATTCCTAAGATGCGTATTGAGGAGGCGGCAGCTCGCACTCAGGCTCGTATCGACTCAGGCGAGCAGAAGATTATCGGTCTTAACGAGTACCGTCTTGAGAAAGAGGCTCCAATTGATATTCTTGCAGTTGATAACACCGCAGTTCGTGAGAGCCAGATTAAGCGTCTTACCGAGCTTAAGGCTAATCGTGACCAGGCAGCTGTTGATGCAGCTCTGGCAGCTATCACTAAGTGTGTTGAGACTGGCGAGGGCAACCTGCTTGAGCTTGCTGTTGAGGCAGCGAAAGTTCGTGCAACCCTCGGCGAAATCTCTTACGCTTGCGAGGTTGTTGTAGGTCGTTACAACGCAGTAATCCGTTCAATTTCAGGTGTATATAGTTCAGCTATGAAACAGGATACAGAGTTTGAGAAGGCTAAGCAGATGTGCGCAGACTTTGCAAAGCGCGAGGGTCGTCAGCCTCGTATTATGATTGCAAAGCTCGGTCAGGATGGTCACGACCGTGGTGCAAAAGTTGTTGCAACAGGTTACGCCGACATCGGCTTCGATGTTGATATGGGTCCACTCTTCCAGACCCCTGCTGAGGCTGCAAAACAGGCTGTTGAGAATGATGTGCATATCGTAGGTGTATCTTCACTTGCAGCAGGTCACCTCACACTTGTTCCGCAGATTATCGAGGAGCTTAAGAAGCTCGGTCGTGAGGATATTATCGTTGTTGTGGGCGGTGTAATCCCTGCTCAGGACTACGACCAGCTCTACCGCGACGGCGCAGCTGCTATCTTCGGTCCTGGCTCAAAGATTTCACTCTCTGCAATCAAGATGCTCGAAATCCTGGCAGAGTAATTTTCGCGTGAATATAAGACAACGAAGGGTGGTATATGCCACCCTTTGTTGTTTTATAGCTGCCGATACAGTACCGTCCTTTTTCTGAAGAAAAGTAAAGGAGTCGTTTCAACCTTTCCTACTTCGTTCTTTGTGAGGTGTTTTTAGCCTTTGTTGCACAAGGTATTTGCCGAATAGCACTTGCTATTAGTCTGCATACCTTGCACAACAACCATCTAAAAACACCTCACAAATAACTTTGCAAGAAAGATTAAAACCACTCCTACCAACCGACGCTGCTCGTGAGAGCAGAGGCTGCTTGCAGACTATGCCGAACTGCGAGGAGGAAAAGACATCAGAGATGGCTTAAAAGACTTTCGGCAAAACTGCGTTTTGCTTGTTGCGGCTGCGGATTTAGGATAGCCTACGGCTATTACGCTAAAAAACATAGTCCTTTTCGCTTTCAAACAAGTTTGAGCGAAGGACTCTATTTTTTATCGCACCTCCTGCGGAGGCGTTCCCTAAATCCGAGCAAAGCGAAACTTAGCCTGTACTCTCTGCGCGCAACGCTAACAACCTTAATAACTCTACTAACCCTAACAACCCTACTAAACGCGCGCACTTTTTGTACCGTCAGTCAGTAAGGGATAGCGCAAAAGTTATAGAGGATTTAAGGAGATTAGGGAGTTTTAAGGAACTTAGGGAGCGGAACAGAAAAGTTCTGCGGGGCATTGGGTCCCCTTGAACTTTTGCGCGCGCTCACTAAACTCACTAACCTCCCTAAATCCTCTAAAAAATGGCGCGCCCCAATCAAAGCACCCACAAAAATTTCTTCCATCTAACACTATTTTCAAAAAAAAAATATACCTTTGTATCTTAATACTATTGAAACAATGACAGATAATAGAATAAAGATAGGAATTACACAGGGAGATACCAATGGCGTGGGCTGGGAGGTTATTCTCAAGGCGTTTGCCTCGCCTATGATGGTTGAGTTGTGTACTCCTGTAATATATGGAAATCGTCATGCGGCGGAGTTTTATGCTTCTCGCATTGACAAGGAGGAGTTTGAGAGCATAAAGTTCAACATCTGCTCTTCGGCTGCTGAGGCTCGTTATGGTGCTGTAAATCTTGTAGAGGTTGGTACAAAAGAGCTTCGTATTGAGGCTGGAAAAGCCACCAAGGAGGCTGCCACAGCGGCTATAGCGGCTCTTGAGGCTGCGGCTGCGGATTTGCAGGCGGGGGCGATTGATGCTGTAGTTACTGCTCCTATAAACAAGGAGAGCATAAACGCTGCGGGCTTTGGTTTTACAGGACACACTGAGTTTTTTGCCGACAAAGACGGTGGCAAGGCTACTATGATAATGTGTTCAGAGATTATGCGTGTGGCACTTGCTACAATTCATATTCCTGTAGATAAGGTCTCTTCGCTGCTGAACAAGGAGCAGATTGTAGAGCAGCTAAGTGCGCTCAGAGAGACTCTGAAGCGTGATTTTGGCGTTGTTGAGCCACGCATTGCCGTACTTTCGCTCAACCCTCACGCGGGGGATGGTGGTCTGTTAGGCACAGAGGAGTGCGAGATTATCGCTCCAGCTATAAATGAGGCTTACCAGGCTGGTGTGCTCGCCTTTGGTCCGCTGTCGGCTGATGGGCTCTTTGCAAGTGGTGGTTACAAGAGGTATGATGCTCTGCTTGCCATGTATCACGACCAGGGGCTGATTCCGTTTAAGACGCTCTCGCCTGATGGTGTAAACTACACAGCAGGGTTGAGTTTTGTTCGCACATCGCCAGACCACGGCGTGGCATACGATATTGCAGGCAAGGGTGTTGCTGACTCTCAGTCTATGCGCAACGCTGTTTATGCTGCCATAGATATTGTTCGTCGCCGCAAGGAGTATGCCTTTTGGAGCAGAAATCCGCTTGAGCGTTTTGAGCGCGAGAAAGGCAGGGATATGTCTATGAAGGATGTTAAAGAACCTATTGTAGAGGAGTAAAAAATGTACAACTGAGCAGTAATCCGTCTCGTTATTGTGGAGCTGCGAAGGTGCAAAATATAAACAATTAAAAACAGGTAAAACAATTATGGTTAAAGTAACCTTTCCCGATGGCTCAGTAAGAGAGTACGCCAAGGGAACAACTGCTTATCAGGTAGCAGAGAGTATCAGCCCTCGTTTAGCTGCGGACTGTCTGGCTGCTGCGATAAATGATGCGACAGTAGATTTGTCGCGTGCAATTGATAGCGATTGCACAATCAAATTTTTCAAGTGGGATGACACTGAGGGTAAGCACGCCTTCTGGCACACCTCATCACACCTGCTTGCAGAGGCTCTTGAGGCTCTCTATCCAGGTATTAAGTTTGGTATCGGTCCTGCTATTGAGCAGGGATTCTACTATGATGTAGATTGTCCAGCGCCAATTTTGGAGTCAGACCTGCCTAAGATTGAGGCTAAGATGACCGAGCTTGCTCGCAACAAGGAGACCCTTGTTCGCACAGAAGTAGCAAAGGCTGACGCACTTAAGACCTTTACCGAGAAGGGCGACCAATACAAAGTTGAGCTTATATCTGCCCTTGAGGATGGTACAATTTCGTTCTATACAAACGGTGCATTTACAGATTTGTGTCGCGGACCACATATTCCTAACACAGGCTTTATCAAGGCTATCAAACTTACCTCTGTAGCGGGTGCGTACTGGCGTGGCGACGAGAAGAATAAGATGCTGACCCGTATCTACGGCGTATCGTTCCCTAAGAAGGCTATGCTTGACGAGTATCTTCAGATGCTTGAGGAGGCTAAGAAGCGTGACCACCGTAAACTTGGCAAGGAGCTTGAGCTATTTACCTTCTCTCAGCGAGTAGGTCAGGGTTTGCCACTCTGGTTGCCAAAGGGTGCAGAGCTGCGCGACCGTCTTGAGCGTTTCCTTCGCAAGATTCAGAAAGAGCATGGTTATCAGCAGGTTATAACCCCACATATCGGAAACAAAGACCTCTATGTAACATCTGGTCACTATGCAAAATATGGCAAGGATTCGTTCCAACCTATCCGCACTCCATTTGAGGGCGAGGAGTATCTGCTCAAGCCTATGAACTGCCCTCATCACTGCGAGATTTACCGTTCTAAGCCACGCTCTTACAAAGACCTTCCTGTTCGTCTTGCAGAGTTTGGAACAGTATATCGTTACGAGCAGAGCGGCGAGCTACACGGTCTTACCCGCGTGCGCTCATTTACTCAGGACGATGCTCACCTCTTTGTTCGTCCAGACCAGCTGCTTGAGGAGTTTGAGAAGGTAATTGATATTGTACTCTACATCTTCCGCACGCTGAAATTTGACAAATATACTGCTCAGATTTCGCTCCGCGACCCTGAGAATACATCAAAGTATATCGGAAGCGACGAGAATTGGGAGAAGGCAGAGAGTGCAATTATGCAGGCTTGCCAGGAGAAGGGTCTGAACACTGTTGTAGAGACAGGAGAGGCTGCTTTCTATGGTCCTAAGCTCGACTTTATGGTTAAAGATGCCCTTGGTAGAAGCTGGCAGCTTGGTACTATCCAGGTTGACTACAACCTGCCTGAGCGTTTCGATTTGACCTACAAGGGTGCAGATGACAAGCTCCACCGCCCTATCATGATTCACCGTGCGCCATTTGGTTCAATGGAGCGTTTTGTGGCTGTACTTCTTGAGCATACAGCAGGTAAGTTCCCACTCTGGCTCTCTCCAGACCAGTGTGTTGTACTGCCTATCTCTGAGAAGTTTAACAGCTATGCTGAGGAGGTTGTATCTTACCTCAACAAATACGATGTTCGCGCACATATCGACGACAGAAACGAGAAAATCGGTCGTAAGATTCGTGACAACGAGCTCAAGAGAATCCCTTACCTGCTTATCGTAGGCGAGAAAGAGGCTGCTGAGCGCACCGTCTCTGTCCGCGCACAGGGCGAGGGCGACAAGGGCAGCATGACCCTTGAGCAGTATCGTGACTATATGCTTGATTTGGTGGCAAAAGAGATTGAGGCAAACAAATTGTAGTATTATAGAAGGGGGCAAAGAAGTGCCTCTGCCCCTATAATATATATTAACACATTATTTAACAACACTTAACATTTTTAATGGCTGGTTTCAAACCATTTACCCCACGCCCGCAGAATAATGCGCAGGGGAATCAGAATCGCGGTCGCCGCCCTGTAAAAGAGAACCCAAACCGCATCAACAACGAGATTACAGCTCCAACTGTTCGCGTAGTCGGCGATAATGTAGAGCCAAACCTTGTCCTGCCAATCGCAAAGGCTATCGCCCTTGCCGATGAGATGGAACTCGACCTTGTTGAAATCTCTCCAAACGCCGAGCCTCCGGTATGTCGAATTGTCGATTACCAGAAGTTCCTCTATCAACAGAAGAAAAAGCAGAAGGAGATTAAGGCTAAGCAGACCAAAATCGTAATCAAAGAGATTCGATTCGGTCCGCAGACTGATGACCACGATTTCAACTTCAAACTCCGTCACGCTGAAAACTTTATCAAGGAGGGTGCAAAGGTTAAAGCCTATGTATTCTTCCGCGGTAGAAGCATCGTCTTCAAAGAGCAGGGAGAAATCCTACTCCTCCGTTTCGCTACCGCCCTTGAAGAGATAGCAAAGGTGGAGGTTATGCCAACCCTCGAAGGCAAGAAGATGAATATGATACTTGCCCCAAAAGGTAAAAAGAACTAAGAAACTACTCGAATAGCGGCACCTAACCCTGCCGCTATTCTTTTGCACGGTACTGCCCGCTTTTTGCATTATCAGGCAGTAAGGGGAGTACGCAAATAAAAGATAGTGTAGGCATCGAGCCTACACTATCTTTCTGCTTTGCAGAAGGGAGATTAAGGAGATTAGTGAATTTAAGGAATTTAGGGAGCGGGACAAAAAAAGTTCTGCGGGGCATCAGCCACCGCAGAACTTTATATTAGAGCTTAAGTTTATTACGAATTTCTCTCGGAATAGCCTTCTTATTAACCAAGATAGACATTGTCTTATACTCCACAAATGGGCGAGAGAAGTAGTAGTAGCCATCGTATGGAGGGCGGACACCCCAAGAGTTCTTAACCTTGAAGTATGGGTTACCAGCCTGGTCAGTTGCTGTGCCGACGATTACCATACCGTGGTCATCTGTAGTCTGGTAGTTATCGTAAGCCTCCTGGCGCATCTGCTGGGTAATTTTCTTCTCCTTGCCAGGCTTATCGAAGCTATAGAGAGCCTCATTACGCTCCTTCTCTGACATTGCACCCCAACGCTCAGCGTCAGTACCGCTCATATTGTCGATATTATCCTCTGGAACGATTGCAATAGCCTTTGTGCGGCTAAATCCCTTCTCTGAGACATCGGCTGCCCAGCCAATAGAGTAATCCTTATCAATGGCGTTATCAACAACTGCCATCATCTCCTCAAGTGGTACATTGTGTACAGTAGCCCACAACCAGTTATCTGGCACCTCAATTACAAACTGAGTATAGAACGGATGGTGTGTGAAAGATGAGAGAGACACATAGTCGTTCATATCAATAGGCAGTGAACGAGTAAATGATTTTGGGGTGTATGCCTTGCCCTTATACTCGAAAGAGGTTGGCATCTTACCAAAGTATGCATCCAGAATACCGTTCAGACCTGCCTGCCAAGCGGTAGTAAGGGTCTTATTTGGATTCTTTATAATTGCATCAACATAAGCCTTAAGCACAGCGTCAATCTCGTTGAAGTGAGGCAGCTCTGTACCGTAGTTCAGACCCTCATATACCTCCTGTGGAACGATACCATACTTCTTGATACCCTCAGTAACATCGTGGAAAGCACCACCAACGGCAAAGTTTAGTGCGCCATGCAGACGAACATACTTTACAGCCTTCTCGAAATATACATTCCTTACAATCCACATCTCAGAGAGGTCCATCTCCTCGCCACCAGCTCTCATAATCTCGTTCTCAAGGTATGAGAGTGCAGAGTAGCACCAGCAGGTACCGCTGCGGAACTGATTTTTTACAGATGTACTCTTGATTGTCTTGGTGTCGGTAAAAGTGTAACCCTCAGCCTCCTTTTTCTGCTGAGCCATTGTAGGCAGAGCCAACATAACGGCAAGCAGTGTCACAAATAGTCTCTTCATAGTTTTAGTTATTTTTTTGATGAATTTACAATTTTAAGGCAATCCTCGTAACTCAACTGCTCTGGCTGAGCGTTCTTAGGCAGGCGGTAGTTCTTGCCCTTAAAGGCGATATACGCGCCATAGCGACCGTTTTTGATAAGCATATTCTTATCCTCAACAAAGCTCTTAAGCGGAGTATTTGCTGTGGCAGCTACCCTCTTCTGCTCTGTGATAAGCTCAACAGCGCGCTCGTATGCCACTGTATAAGGGTCGTCGCTCTTAGCAAGGGATGCGAACATCTTTCCGTGACGCACATAGCCACCGAACTTACCAATGCCCACAACAAGCTCCTCGCCCTCAAGCACGCCTACAACGCGAGGCAGAGCAAAGAGGTCAAGAGCCTCCTCAAGGGTTATAGACTCAATAAGCTGACCCTTCTTAAGGGATGCGTAGCGAGGTTTCTCGCCCTCCGAAGCCTCAATCTCCACCATTGGACCATAGCGACCAATACGAGCCTTGACCTCCTTGCCGCTCATAGGGTCAATACCAAGCACGCGCGACTGCTGATGGGAGGTAATCTGTGTACCGATAGCTGTGTCAACCATCTTATGGAAAGGGGAATAGAAGCTCTTTATCATATCTATCCAAGTAAGCTCGCCCTCGGCAATGCGGTCAAACTCCTTCTCTACATTAGCTGTAAAGTTGTAGTCCATAATCATTGCAAACTGAGCCTCAAGATAGTCATTAACAACCATACCTATATCGGTTGGAGAGAGGCGATTCTTCTCTGCACCGTAGCTCTCAGTACCCACCTTCTCTGTAATACCGCTACTCTTGAGGATTAGAGAGGTAAAGCTGCGCTTCTGAGAAGGGCGGGAACTCTTCTCTACATATCCGCGGGTTATAATTGTTGAGATTGTAGGTGCGTATGTTGAAGGACGACCGATACCAAGCTCCTCAAGACGCTTTACAAGCGAAGCCTCGTTAAATCTCATAGGCGGCTGAGTAAATCGCTCAATGGCTGTAATAGTCTGCCAGAGCAGCTGCTCGCCCTCCTTGATATGTGGCAAAGATGCGCTCTCGTTGCTCTCTGTGTTCTCCTCCTCTGCACTCTCAGAGTAGAGGCGCATAAAGCCGTCAAAACGCATTGTATCGCCTGTGGCAACGAAGTTGTCCTGAAGGTTTGATGCGGCAATTGTGATTGTTGTGCGGTCAATATCGGCAGGCACCATCTGAGAAGCCACTGTGCGCTTCCAGATAAGGTCGTAGAGGCGTTTTTCAACGGCTGTACCCTCAATCTCTCTGCGGTCGATATATGACGGACGAATAGCCTCGTGAGCCTCCTGCGCACCCTTGCTGTGTGTGGTATAATTTCGAGGGTTTGAGTATTTCTCGCCAAAGAGAGATACAATCTCCTCCTTGCAGGCTGTAATGGCAACCTTAGAGAGGTTTACCGAGTCTGTTCGCATATAGGTAATCATACCTCGCTCATAGAGACGCTGGGCAACAGACATAGTCTGAGAGACTGACATGCCAAACTTGCGAGCTGCCTCCTGTTGCAAGGTTGAGGTGGTAAATGGCGGTGCTGGGTAACGCTTTGTAGGCTTGAGTTCGTTGTGAACAACACTGAAAGTGGATGTTTTGCAGCTCTCAAGCATTGCAACAGCCTCCTCCTTGGTGTTAAAACGCTGGGAATACTCAGCCTTAAAGAGGGTCTTTTGGCTATCATCTGCTGGGTAGAACTGAGCCACCACGCGGTAGAAACTTGTTGAGTTATGCGCAATAATATCTCTCTCGCGCTCAACGATAAGGCGTACAGCAACACTCTGAACACGACCAGCAGAGAGTGCAGGCTTTACCTTCTTCCAGAGAATTGGAGATAGCTCAAAACCTACAATGCGGTCAAGCACGCGACGAGCCTGCTGCGCATTGACCAAATTCAAATCTACTGTTCTTGGATTCTCAATAGCGTTGAGAATAGCATTTTTTGTAATCTCGTGGAAAACAATACGCTTTGTGCGGTCAACAGGCAGACCTAAGACCTCTGTAAGGTGCCATGCAATAGCCTCTCCCTCGCGGTCTTCATCGGAAGCAAGCCAGACGGTATCTACCTTCTTTGAGAGCTTTGACAGCTCATCGACAACCTTTCTCTTCTCCGCTGAAATCTCATAACATGGCTGAAAGCCGTTTTCAATATCTACGCCTAAGCCCTTTTTAGCGATGTCGCGGATATGACCGAAACTTGACTTAACAATATACTCCTTACCCAAAAAGCGTTCTATGGTCTTTGCCTTGGCTGGAGACTCGACTATAACCAGATTTTGCATCCCAATATCTATTTTTTTTATTTACGCAACAAAACCTAAGTATGGACTTAGGTTTTATTGTTATTCTCAATCAATTACTTAACCATTGTGTATGTCAGCTCAACATGTATTGGCGAGACTGCCCCCTCGGCTGTGCCCTGCAATACCGAGCGTTGGAAGGTGTATGGAGAGACTGCCTCTGGACCGATAAATATGGTGCGAGGTGTCACTGTCTCGTCGTAGTCATTCAAATCCTCCAAAGAGTTGACATAGTTATACAGATGCTGCATAAAGCCTGTAATATCCATCTCATAGCAGCCTCTACTTCTATTAAGGTAGCCACCGTATGCAAGCTCTGTAGAGTAGGTTGCCTCATACTCAGGATTGTAGTCGGCAATACACTTCAGAAGGCTATAGCCTGTATAAGAGCCTAAGCGAGAGATAGAACTATTGAGCAGCGGAGTAAGCAGCGCAGCATTGTTCATATTTGTCTCCCAGCTATAGTCCGCATCCTTGATGTAGATGTACAGGCGGCACTGGTTGATACCCACTGCGCGGTAAGTATTACCGTCCTCGTGCTTATTTATAGTCTTAAGTTCTGAGAGGAACTCGTCTGTAAAATATAGCTCTGTAGCAAGACCCGCCACGCCCTCAACATAGCACTCTGCAACCTCACTACGCGCACTATTTGGCAGTTTATTGCCATTACTATCGTATGCGGCAAAGTCGTACTTATCAACAAGCGAGCCTGTAAAGTCGTGCTTAATGCTATTTACAGAGAGGTTTGCAGCACCCTCTACGCCCTCAACATAGTTGCCATAACCATCGTCATAGCCATCAATACTTGAGTCGTAGAAGTAGTAGTTTGCACCTATAGTATCCTTAATCAGGGTAGGGTCAAGCGGATTACGGCTTCGACCTGTAAGCTGCAAGCCAGAGGCTGTAAGGTCAAGGCTATAGAGCGCACCCCTCTTTGTGGCATCAACACTCTCAAGAACAGGCTTGATATAGACACCGTGAAAGGTCTCAAGCCACTTCTTCTCGCTGCTATAGAGGCTATCTGTATCCTTTGTGTAGCCATCCCACTCAGGATTTGTGTCGTAGTCAGCAGGGATAAGCATCAGACGACGAACAAAGTCCCAAGTCTGTCCATTGCGAGACATATCAACCGGAGTCAAATCGACTGAAGTGGTTGCAGGACCTGTTGTCTTACCATCTGGGAAAGTAAAGGTAAAGAGTGGCTTTTCTGGGTCATAGACGCTACTTAAGTCGCAGTTTGAGTATGCCGAAGAGTCCTTCTCACTCAGCACATTGCCAAGCAGCGGCTTCTTAAGCTCAAAGACCTGATACTTCACAGGGGTAAGGGTATCCAAACCGTAGTCGTTGACAGTAAGAATAAGGGTCATGGTGTCGAAAATCGGCTTGTAACCAAAACCTGTCTCCTCGTCAACACTATTCATAAAGATAATTGAAGAGGCGAGTGCTGCGCTACGCATACCAAAGGTATCACTATGCTCAACGCCCAAATATCCATTAGAGACATTGCTTGAGAGCAGTGAATCGGTATGATAGAGCGAGGTGCGGAAGAATTTACCCTCTCGCTCGGTATATTTACTCTCATTCTCACTGCTTGCAGCAGCATTAAAGCTGATAACCTTGCCACCCTTAAAGGTCAGATGGCGCATCTCCATCTTCTGGTGGTCGGGAATAATATCGTATCCAAGCTCAGTATCAACATCCGCAGAGCAACCCACAGCAAACATTGCGGCAGCAAATATGCCGACAAGACGAGATACCTTAAAACAGTTCATCATAGAAACGCATGTAGTTTTCATAAAATCCTTCCTCCTCTGGCGATTGCCACTGTAGCACCTTCTTGCCCGCTGCCGCAGCAGAGTCAAGCAGCTGCTGACTCACACCCTTTGAGCCCGCAATAACGCCGTCAACATGAGAGATAACGAAATTATATAGATTTTCGTATGAAGGATTGTCAATAATTGAAATATTTTCATCAACAACACCCTCGCCCTCGATAGTTTCACGCAACTGAGTGGAGAGTGGAGTTGTAAATTTGTCATCATACAGCGATGTTACAACCTTTACATCCCTAAAGATTGGGTCCTCGTTAAACACCTTCTTCAGATATAGTGGAGCGATAGACGAGAACCAGCCGTGGCAGTGAACAATATCTGGAGTCCAACGCAATTTCTTAACTGTCTCAAGCACACCGCGAGCAAAGAAGACCATACGCTGGTCGTTATCCTCAAACTCAACGCCGTTTTCATCTGTAACAACAGCTTTGCGAGAGAAGAAGTCATCGTTGTCGATAAAGTATATCTGGATTCTTGCCGAAGGGATAGATGCAACTTTGATAATGAGCTGGTGGTCGTTATCGTTGATGATAAGATTCATGCCCGAAAGGCGAATAACCTCATGCAACTGATGACGACGCTCATTGATACAGCCAAAACGGGGCATAAATGTACGAATCTCGTTTCCCCTCTCCTGCATAGCCTGCGAGAGGTTACGACACAGACTCGACTCCTCGTTCTCCGGCAAATAAGGCATTATCTGCTGGCAGATATAAAGTATCTTGTGATTAGCCATAAATTCTTAAATTTCCTTTGCAAAGATAGTAAAATTTTTCTACAAAATCAACATCGCATCGCCGTAAGTTCCAAAGCGATAGCCATCGTCAACTGCCGCCTTGTAGGCGTTCATAACCTTGTCGTATCCACCAAAGGCTGCAACCATCATCAACTGTGTAGAGCCAGGCAGGTGGAAGTTTGAAATCATTGCATCGGCAACGGTAAAGTCGTACGGTGCAAAGATAAACTTATTTGTCCAACCATCCTGAGGCTTAATCATGCCGTGGGTAGAGACAACCGTCTCCAATGTACGCATTACAGTTGTGCCGACAGCAACAATCTTATTACCATTGCGCTTTGAAGAGTTAATTTCCTCGGCACTCTGCTCTGAGACAAAGAACTGCTCTGAGTCAACCTTGTGCTTTGAAAGGTCCTCAACATCTACACTACGGAAGTTACCAAGACCTGCATGCAGAGTGACAAAAGAACGCTCTATACCCTTGATTTCCATCCACTTAAGCAGATGCTTCGAGAAGTGCATACCCGCTGTTGGAGCAACCACTGCACCCTCTTTCTCAGCAAAAATGGTCTGATAACGCTCTGCATCCTCTGGCTCAACGGTTTTGCGTACCCAGCGTGGCAGCGGGGTCTCGCCAAGGCGGAAGAGGGTCTGCTTAAACTCCTCGTATGAGCCATCATAGAGGAAGCGGAGAGTTCTACCGCGAGAGGTTGTGTTGTCAATTACCTCAGCACCCAAAATATCATCCTCGCCAAAGTAGAGTTTGTTGCCTATGCGGATTTTACGCGCAGGGTCAACAAGCACATCCCAAAGGCGAAGCTCCTGATTAAGCTCTCTGAGCAAAAATATCTCTATCTCTGCGCCTGTCTTCTCTTTATTGCCATAGAGGCGTGCAGGAAAGACCTTTGTATCGTTGAACACAAAGCGGTCTTTCTCTTCAAAATAGTCTAATACATCCTTAAAGATGCGGTGTTCAATCTCGCCTGTATCCTTATGAAGGACAAGTAGGCGGGACTCGTCACGATTTACCTCTGGATATTGAGCAATCAACTCAGAGCGAAAATCAAATCCATAGTGAGAAAGTTTCATATTTTATTCTATGCTTATTCTATGCTTATTCTACGCTTTTTACAAAACAAACATCAATGAATCTACGAAAAAACTGCTATTTTGTTTCAGCTGAAGATAATTTTTTTAGAAAATCCTCAAGTTGCAGCGCATTTTCGACTCTAAAATCGCCGCTGGCAGTCCTTCTGAGAGATGTTAAGTAGGCTCCGCTCTGGAGTGCCTCGCCAATTTCACGAGCCAGTGAACGGATGTAAGTACCCTTGCTACACTCTACGCGGATGCGGATTTTTGGCAGGTCATACTCCTCCAAGGTAAGGGAGTAGATATTTATAAGTGCCTTCTTCAGCTCAACCTCTTCGCCCGCTCTGGCAAACTCGTATGCACGCACGCCCTCAACCTTCTTTGCAGAGTAGAGTGGCGGAGATTGCAGACGCTCGCCCTCAAGTGAGGCGAGAGCCTCTAAGACCTTCTCACGGGTAATATGATCGGTAGGATAGGTGGCATCAACCTCATGCTCCATATCAAAACTTGGGGTTGTTGCGCCAAGCATCAGCTCTGCAACATACTCCTTACGCTCGGCTTGCAGGGCGTCAACCCTCTTTGTAGCCTTGCCTATGCAGACGATAAGTATTCCTGTAGCAAGAGGGTCAAGCGTACCTGCATGACCCACTTTGATTTTACGATAGCCCATCCTCTGAAGGCGAAATTTTACCTTACGCACAACATCGGCAGAGGTCCACTCTAAGGGCTTGTCGATAACGGCAACATAGCCATCCTCGACTAAATTTATCTCATTAAAATTCATGCCTTAAAACAACGATGCGGCAAGAGCCACAACACCCGCTATGGCGCAATAGATAGCAAACCAGATAAGTTTACCCCTCTTTACAATATCAATCATCCAGCGGCAAGCGATGCAACCTGTGACAAACGCTGCAAGGAAACCTGCAACAAGTGGCACAGTATCTACTCCACCGCCAAAGTCGCCCTTTACAATATCAAGTAGCGCATTACCCAGAATTGGAGGCAGCACCATCAGGAACGAGAACTGAGCAAGATTCTCCTTCTTATTGCCCAGCAGCAGACCTGTTGCAATGGTTGTACCTGAGCGAGAGAGACCTGGCAGAACAGCCACAGCCTGTGAAAGACCGATAATAAAGGCGTCGCGGTATGATATTGACTCCTTCTGGCGAGGCTTTGCGTAGTATGCAAATGTGAGCAGAGCCGCTGTGCAGAGTAACATTACACCTACTACAACAATTGTTGAAAAGGCTTGCTCAATATAATCTTTGAAGAACAGACCCACAATGCCGATTGGAATCATTGAGATAACAATCTTCAGAACATACGCCTGCTCCTCAGTAAAACTCTTGCTAAAAACGCCCTTAATCAGTTTCCAAATCTCTGCCCATAATATAACTATGGTACTCAAAACTGTTGCTGCATGCAGAGTAAGGCTAAAAGTAAGGTCGCTCTCTGGATTAAGATTTGTGCCTAACAGTTCATTTGCCAACTGTAAATGACCGCTGCTTGATACGGGCAAAAACTCAGTAAGTCCCTGAATAATACCCAAAATGACTGCTTGTAAAGTATCCATTGTCAATTTTTTTGTTTTCCGCCTGCAAAGGTACGCTTAACCATCGAAAAAACAAAATTTTTTAACATACGGGGTTATTAGTATTTTGCAAATAGGCAACTTTTTCATAAATTTGCTACCAAAACTGTAAAAACCTAAAATTATGACACCAACACCTCATATTGGAGCTGTAGCGGGCGAGATTGCCGAGAAAGTTATTATGGCGGGCGACCCGTTGAGAGCCAAATTTATGGCAGAGAAGTATCTCGAAAACCCTACCCTTGTAAACCAAGTGCGCGGTATGTATTGCTACACAGGTACTTACAAAGGCAAGCGTGTATCTGTCATGGGTCACGGCATGGGCATCTCTTCGATTGGCATATACACCTTTGAACTGTTTAACTTCTATGGTGTAAAGCGCATCATCCGCACAGGCTCTGCTGGTGCATACCACCCAGATTTACATATTGGCGACATTGTTATTGCGCAGGGAGCGTGCGACAACTCAAATTTTGCTGCGCAGTTCCGCCTGCCTGGCACCTTTGCCCCTATAGCCGACTTTGGGCTACTAAGGGCTGCCGTAGAGAGGGCTGAGAGTATGAATATCAACTTCCGCGTGGGTAATATTCTTGCCAGCGAGATATTCTACAACGACGACCCAGAGGCGTGGAAGCAGTGGCAGAAGATGGGCGTGCTTGCGGTAGAGATGGAGGCGTCTGCACTCTACATGAACGCAGCCCGCAGCGGCAATGAGGCTCTGTGTATCTGCACAATATCTGATTCATTAGTTACACATGAGGAGACCACTGCCGAGCAGCGCGAGAAGACCTTTACAGATATGATGGAGATTGCCTTTGAGATAATCTAAAGGGTATTTATAAGACCTAAAACCATGAAAACCGACTATATGAAACGACTTTTACTTATAATTTCGGCTCTTGCAATCTGCCACTCAGCCTTTGCGTGGGGCAGATTAGGTCATGAGATTGTGGTTGCTGTGGCACAGCGTCACTTGACAGAGAAGACCAAGGCAAATATTGCCAAATATATAGCCTACGACCTCAAGCAGGATGCTGTATGGATGGACCAGCACCGCAAAGACGAGCCTATTGCCTACACAACTCACTACCATGTCTTTGCGTGTGACAAAAATCTGCGTTACGACCCCAACTACCGTCTTGCAAAGGGTGGCGATGTGGTCTATGCCCTCAACCTGTCTGAGTATAATTTAGGCAAGAAGAACTATCTCAACATGACAGATAGTGCAGTTGTATTCAATCTACGCATGATAATCCACTTTATGGGCGACCTACACTGCCCTGTACATGCGCATATTGACGGAGTTCCAACAACTTGGAAGTGTAAATTGGGCGATAAGGAGTGGGAGAAGTTCCATCCAATTTACGACAAAATCCCTATGATGCTCTACGGAAAGGATGCCGACCCTGATGCTGTTGCAGCAGAGATTGACTGTCTTAAAAAGGGTCAGATTAAGGGCGTTGTAGCGGGCTCTATATACGATTGGGCGACAAGTGCGGCAACAACAAGTGCGGAGGTTTACCAGATAAACCCATACGGCACATACTCTCTTGACCCCGACACTGTCGAGAAGTCAAGGGCGACAATTGAGACCCAGCTGCGCAATGCGGGCTACCGTCTTGCCGCAAAGTTAAACGAATATTTTGATGTAGGTTCTATAAATTAGGTCAAGTCTCAAAGTGACCTAAATAGAATTTACACTAAGTCGAAATATTGAACATACATTAACCATTAAACATATCTAATATGAAGCGAATTTTAACACTTGTAGCAGCAGCTATGTTCTGCTGTCAGGCATTTGGCTGGGGTGGCGTTGGTCACCGTGTTGTTGTAGAGATTGCTCAGCGTAATCTTACAGAGAAGGCTAAGGAGAATATCTCCAAGTACATGAACTACGACCTCAAAAAGGAGGCTGTATGGATGGACCACCATCGTCACGATGAGCCTATTGCATACACAACCTCTTGGCATGTCTATAATGTCAACGAGCGTGATGTGTATGACCCAAATCCACGCCTCTACAAGGGCGACTGCGTACACGCGCTTAAGATTGCCGACTACAACCTGCGCCAATACAAAGAGCTGACAGATAGTGCAGTGGTATTCAACCTACGCATGGTACTCCACTTTGTAGGCGACCTGCACTGCCCTACCCACTCTTATGTTCCTGGACCTCGTTGCTTCTGGCCATGCAAGCTGAACGGCAAGGACGAAAAGACCTTCCACGGCGTATATGACAAGATGCCAGCACTGCTGCACAAGGGCAAGAAAGACAACGAGATTGCCGCTGAGCTTGACACTTGGAAGAAGGGTGCAATAAAGAAGATTACCAAGGGCGATTTCAATGCGTGGGCAAGTGAAATCGGCGCACGCAACAAGGTCATCTATGAGTGGAATCCTCACAACACACCTGTTCTTAACGAGAACACCGTTGAGCTTTCACGCGACCTTGTAAACGAGCAGCTCACTCGCGCTGGCTACCGTTTGGCATATCTGCTCAACCTCTATTTTGGCGAGTAGTATATTATGAGACGATTTTTGCAGATTTTTCTGCTTGCCACCCTTGCTGCAGGCTGTTGCACCGACAAAAAACAAGAGGTGCAGCTGCTTGCAGCAGAGTGTTTTCAGACAACTGTTGATGGCAAGCAGACCGAGCTATATACCCTTACCGCTGGCGATATTACCATGCAGGTTACAAACTTTGGTGCGCGAGTAGTATCACTTTGGACACCAGACAGGCACGGCAACATGGCTGACATTGTCCTCGGATACCAAAATATAGACCGATATATAAATAATACGGGCGAGCGTTTCCTTGGCTCTGTAGTAGGTCGCGTGGCTAATCGTATAGGTGGCGGCGAGTTTACACTTGAGGGCAAGAGGTACCACACCCCTAAGAACAATAACGGTCAGACACTGCACGGTGGCGACAAGGGTCTTGATATGGTTGTTTGGGATGTGAAGGAGGTAACTGCAAGTAGCATACTCTTCTGCTACACCGCCCCAGATGGTCAAGATGGCTTCCCTGGCAACCTAACGATTGATATGAGGTATAGCCTGACAGACAAAAATGAGTTTGTCGTTACCTACAGTGCCACAACAGATGCAACAACAGTTGTCAACCTCTCGCACCACTCCTTCTTCAACCTTAAGGGCGAGGCTGGCGGCACAATCACAGACCATATTCTGCAAATTGATGCCGACTTTATCACTCCCGTTGATAAAAACCTTATCCCTACAGGAGAGCTGATGGCAGTCGAGGGTACACCGTTTGATTTCCGCATAGCACACCCTATAGGAGATATGATTGATGCTGAAAATGAGCAACTTACAAACGGTCGTGGCTACGACATGAACTGGGTACTAAGGCGTGAAGATAATGGCAAGGTTATAAAGGTACTTAGCCTCTATGAGCCGACTTTGGGTCGCGCAATGGATATCTCAACCGACCAAGTAGCTATGCAGTTCTATAGCGGGAACTTCTTCGATGGCAGCTATAACGGCAAATATGGCAAACCCCTCGCCTTCCGCGAGTCAGTGGTCTTTGAAAGCCAAAAATACCCCGACGCCCCTAACCACAATAACTTCCCATCCGTGGTGCTCAAACCTGGCGAAACCTACACCCACACCTGCATCTACCACTTCTATAATAAGTAGAGCCGTAGAGCTACGCAGAACTGCCCGCTTTTTCGAGAAAAAGCTAAGAAGTGGTTTCAACCTCTCTTA
>CAZIPR010000025.1:0-27325 GCA_964541245.1 uncultured Alistipes sp. | reverse complement strand
CTGATCCCATAAAAACTAAATTTATGAGTCAACTTTTTTCCGTACAAGACAAAATTCTTTTAGAGGTTATTGTACATAGCAGAAAGATGGCGTAGGCATGATGCCCACGCCATCTTTTTTACTATGTAAAAATCTTTATACTGTTTTTCGTTGTGGATGCCTAAAAATTACTATCTTTGCACTTAGAAGCTGTTTGAATTTGTTTACGCAATTATTTTGCGACTATTTTGTGGCTGTTTTTTCGAGTTATTTGAGGCGCATAGGGGCTCCTATGGAACGATGATAACTCGGAAAAAGAGCCGTAAAGAGTTGTGAAAGAATAAAGTAAATAAATTTCAAACAACTTCTTAATATGGGTAATGTTATCAATTTATGAAACGAGTTATACTTTCAGGAGGTGGAACAGGGGGGCATATTTACCCCGCAATTGCCGTGGCAGAGGCTCTGAAACGCACTTTGGGCGAGGAGGGTGTTGAGATTCTCTTTGTTGGTGCTGAGGGCAAGATGGAGATGTCGGCAGTACCCAAGGCGGGCTACCGCATTATAGGTGTGCCGATAGCGGGCTTGCAGCGCAGCCTGTCGCTGAGCAATTTGGCTCTGCCTTTCCGTGTGTGGAAGAGTGTAAGAGAGGCTAAAAAGATTATCAAGGGTTTTCAGCCCGATATAGTTGTTGGTTTTGGTGGCTACGCCTCAGCTCCCGTTTTGTGGGCAGCGCAGAGGTTGGGCATACCCACCGTTATTCAGGAGCAGAACTCATACGCAGGTCTTGTAAACAAGATTGTGGGTGGCAAGGCAAAGAGTGTCTGTGTTGCGTACGACAACATGGAGAGATTTTTCCCTGCCGAGCGCATTGTTATGACGGGTAACCCGCTGCGTGCATCGTTTATGGAGCAGAGTGGCACAAAGGCTGAGGCGTTGGACTATTTTGGCTTTGACTCTTCGCTACCTGTGATAATGGTTGTAGGCGGCTCTTTGGGTACTCGCACGCTGAACAATATGATGCGCTCGTGGGTTATGACCCTCGGTGGTGAGGCTCCTGTGCAGGTTATCTGGCAGACAGGTCGCTACTATGAGGCGGAGATGAAGGCTTTTCTTGCAACCTATCCTACGGCGCACATCTGGCAGGGCGCATTTATAGACCGTATGGACTATGCCTACGCTGCGGCAGATGTTGTCATCTCGCGCAGCGGAGCATGTACAGTCTCTGAGCTATGTCTCAAGGCAAAGCCTACGCTCTTTGTCCCATCTCCAAATGTGGCAGAGGACCATCAGACCAAAAATGCGCAGGCTCTTGTTGACAAAAAGGCTGCGAGGATGGTGGCAGACTCAAATGCGGTTGACTGCGCAATGTCAACGGCTCTGCGTATGATTAGCGACAAGGGCGAGCTTACTATGCTCTCGAAAAATATTGCAAAGCTCGCAATACCAGACTCAGCAGAGAGGGTTGTTGAGCAGATACTAAAACACAGCAAGTAGTATTATGGGTCAAAGGAGATTATACTTTTTGGGCATTGGCGGTATTGGTATGAGCGCATTGGCGCGCTACTTTATGCACGAGGGGTGCAGCGTGGCGGGCTATGATAGGACTCAGACTCCGTTAACCTGTCGCCTTGAGGCTGAGGGTGCTATTATACACTACAACGACTCTGTTGAGGCTATCCCCGCAGAGTTTCTTGAGAGGGATACCGTGGTGGTCTATACTCCTGCAATACCAGCAGACCACAGCGAGCTAAATATGTTCAAAAATGGCGGCTACACAATGCTTAAGCGTTCACAGATGCTTGGCGAGCTGTCTAAGGGCAAATTTGTGATGGCGGTGGCTGGTACTCACGGCAAGACAACAACCTCGACCCTTGTCTCGTGGCTCAACAGTGCTGCGGCGGGCGAGGGTAGTGCTTTCCTTGGCGGCGTGTCTAAAAACTTTGACAGCAACCTTGTCTTAGGCAGTGGCAGCAGGCTGGCAGTTGAGGCAGACGAGTTTGACCGCTCCTTTTTGCAGCTTGCACCTGATGTGGCGGTTATAACCTCTGCCGATGCAGACCATCTTGATATCTACGGCACTCATGAGGCTGTAAAGGAGGCTTTTTCGCAGTTTGTTGATAGAATCAAGGCGGGTGGCACACTCATTATTAAGCAGGGGGTGGAGATTGATATTCGCAACAGCGGTATTGATGTCTATCGCTACGCCTACAATACTCCGTGTGACTTCTATGCAACTAATATCCGACTGCTTGAGAGTGGGTACTATACCTTTGACATTGTAACGCCAAAGGGGACTATAGCAGATTGCACTTTGGGCATCCCAGGCTGGGTCAATGTGGAGAATTGTGTTGCTGCGGTGGCACTATTTCTCCTTGCTGCTGAGAAGGAGGGCAAAGAGGTTGATATTGCTGCGCTTAGGTCGGCACTCTCTGAGTTTTCGGGTGTTAAGCGTCGCTTTGAGTTCTATGTAAATAGCCCAAAGGCTGTCTATATGGACGACTATGCTCACCATCCAAGAGAGCTTAGTGCGGCGATAACCTCTGTAAAGCAAATGTTCCCAGCAAGGCGATTGACGGCTATTTTCCAGCCGCACCTCTACACCCGCACAAGAGACCTCTATGTAGAGTTTGCGCAGGCACTAAACCAGGCGGACAGTGTTGTGCTGCTGCCTATATATCCTGCCCGCGAGGAGCCTATTGAGGGTATCTGCTCTGAGATTATAGCTCAGAGGCTGACCGTTCCGTGTACTATCGTAGAGCGCGAGGAGCTTGCTGGGTGGATAGCGGCAAATGATACAGATATTGTGGTCACTTTTGGTGCTGGAAACATTGATGCGTATTGTGATGCCGTAGCGGCAGTGATAAAGAGCAAGGCTTAGAGTATGTGGCGTAAGGCGTTGGAGATTTTTCTTGTGGTACTGACATGGGCGGCGATGGTTGCCTATGTGGTATGCAGCTACCTTTTGGTGGAGCGTCACAAGGAGAGTCAACAGGTCGAGCGGGTAGATGTTCGTGTTGAGGGTGGCTCAATGCCTGGTCTGCTTATCACGCCAGAGCGAGTAAGGGATATGCTGCTTGAGCAGAATATCGCAACCATAGGCACAAAGATTACTCAGGTGGATACAGGTGCCATTGAGAGTATGATATGTAGCCACGGTTTTGTGGATGATGTGGATATATACACCTCCTACAGCGGTACGCTGCATATAAACATCAGCCAGCGTATGCCTGTTATGCGACTGCTTACAAAGGGGTATGATGTCTATGTGACTTCAGACGGTTTTGTCTTTGGCTCGCCGACAAGTGCGGCTCTCTATGTGCCCGTTGTAAGTGGGGAGTATCGTCCGATATTCGAGCCACGCTTTGAGGGTCGTATGGAGAGCGTTCTGGAGAGCTTCCGCCGTCAGGCAGATGACTCAATAGCTATTATAGCCAAGAGTGCAGAGCCTGTAAAGGATAAAGAGCGCAGGCTCAAAGAGCGTCGCAAAGCCATCAGGGATAGCAGCGTGAAAAAGGAGCATATTGAGGCGTGGAAGATTGAGCGTAAGAGGCTGCTGAAAAATATTGAGGGGCACTTGCGCGACTGCGACCGAGACTTTGAGCGTATAGCGGCACGCCAGAGGGGTGTAGAGAGTAGATTTGAGAAGAGGCAGAGAGATTACAACGATTTTTGCAATCTTCTCAGCTTTATAAGGCACATATCGGCAGACAAATTTTGGCGAGCCGAGATTGTGCAGATTGTGGCAGAAAAAAACTCTGCGGGCTCGATATCGTTAGAGCTTATTCCTCGCAGCGGGGACTATAGCATCCTCTTTGGGGAACTGACGGATAGAAAAGCCAAATTAGAGCGACTGCAACGCTTCTATGACGATGTGGCGGCAAGCACAGGTTGGCAGAGCTACAAGAGTATAGATGTGAGCATTGCAGGGAGAATTGTGTGTACAAAAAGGGAAAAAGAGATATGAAACACTATTTTGTCGGAGTAGATATTGGTACTTCAAATGTGGTAATGGTTGTTGGCTCTCGCACTGACGACTCCCCTCTGTTTAATATAGAGGGCGTCTCTGTGCAGCCGAGCAAAAAGAGCGTTATGGATGGTCTTGTGAATAATATCGAGGTTGTCGGAAACGCTATTCAGACGGCAAAAAGAGAGCTTGAGGCAGAGCTGGGTATAAAGATAGAGCAGGCGTATGCAGGTATCGGCAGCAGCTATGCCCGCAGCGTTACAATAGAGGATTGGGTGCCTGTAAAAAATAAGCGTACAGGCGTTATTGGCAGGGAGGATATACTTATCCTTGAGCAGATATTTAAGCAGGTAAAGACAGAGAATAGGGCAGAGGTTATCCACGGCATAACACCGCTCTGCTACTATGTCAATGGCGAGAAGAGGACTCTTGACCCCGTGGGTCAGAAGGGTAGCTGGCTGAAAGGCGACTACCTCTTCACGCTTGCTGTCAGCGAGCATCTTCGCCTTGTCAAGATGGCATTTGTTAAGGCGGGAATAGACCTTATCAGCATATTTATCAACCCAATGATAACCGCTCCGCTGCTGTTGAGCGAAAAGGAGGCAGAAGAGGGTGCTGTAATTGTGGATATAGGCGGCGGCGTGACCGACATTACAGTGGTAAGAGAGGGTAGAGTGCAATATTTTGTCTCTATCCCAATCGGTGCAGAGAGCATTGATGCCGACTTGAAGAGTATTCTGCCACACAATAGCAATATAGCCTCGGTAAAGCATAAGTACGGGCATGCAATGGCTTCGCAGGTGCCTGATAATGAGGTTATAACAATCAGCGGCAAGACTATTATCCATCGCAATATTGCCACTGTCATTGAGGCTCGACTGATGGATATAGCCGAGATGGTACTCTCTGAGATTCGCCAGGCGGGTTTTGGGGACAGAGTCACTGCGGGAACTGTGCTTACAGGTGGCAGCGTGGCAATAGAGGGTATAGACCTGCTCTTTGAGCGCGAGACCTCACTGCCTTGTCGTAAGGCGACACAGCTCTATGGGCTTACTGAGAGTGCGAAAGAGAGGGTGGCAACCTTTGGACAGCAGACAGCTGTGGCGATAATGATGAACGCGGCAAATTATGCCCCTACAATTGTCGTTGAGCAGCCTAAGGTAGAAGCCTCTGAGCAGACCGCAGAGCAGACCGCTGAGGTTGAGACCATAAAGCAGGTAGAGCAGACCCAGACTCAGACTCAGAGCAGCGAGCAGGATGTTGAGAAGGTAAAGACTAAAGCAGAGAAGCCTGAAAAGCCTGCTAAGAAGGAGAGTCGCGGCAACCGCTTCGGCTCATTTATCAAGGGTCTTATGGGGTATAGCGACCCGACAAAGAAGTAGAGAATAAAAATAAGGTATCTATATGGGATTATACGATAAACTAAAGAGTAGCGAACTCTCTGTGCATGGCGTAGCGGCTAAGATAATGGTTATTGGCGTGGGCGGTGCAGGAGGCAATGCTGTTGACCATATCTACGAGCAGGGCATCAAAGGTGTGAATCTGATGATTTGTAACACCGATATCAAGGCGCTTGACAAGAGCCCGCTTGGTAACTCGCAGAAGATATGTATGGGAGATGGCAAGGGTGCAGGAAACGATGCCGAGACGGGTCGTAAAAAGGCAACCGAGGCTATGCCTGAGATTAGGGAGTATGTTGAGAGCCACAATCCAGATATGATTTTCCTTGCCGCAGGTATGGGAGGTGGTACAGGAACGGGTGCTACACCTGTTATTGCGCAGATGATTCACTCGCTCAATATACCTGTTATTGCAATACTTACCACCCCTCCTCAGAACGAGGGTAGCCACCGCTTTGAGCAGGCTGCGGCGGGTATTGAGAGCATGAAGGAGGTCGTTGATACATTTATCATCATCAAAAATGAGACTATCATCGAGCTCTACCAACACCTTTCAGTTCGTGAGGCGTTTAACAAGGCAAACGATGTTGTTGCATACGCCGCTAAGGGTATTGCAGAGATTGCACTTACACAGTCTGACCTTGTAAGTGTCGATATATCCGATGTCTGTAAGGTTATTCGTCACAGCCGCTGTGCCGTTATGGGTATGGCAGAGACAAGTGGCGAACATCGTACAATCAAGGCTATTGACAAGGCAATCCTCTCTCCACTCTTCGGTGGCGCACCAATTACAGGTGCAACAGATGTGTTGATAAACTTTGCAACCTCTTCGCCTGATGGTCTGATAATGAGTGAGGTAAACGAGGCTCTAAACCATGTTCAAGCTCTTGCTACAACTGTTGATGCAAAGGGCAACGAGCAGAGGGCAAATGTTATCTGGGGTACAAGCGTCAAGCCAGAGCTTGGGGATAACCTTGAGATAATTATCGTTGTTGCGGGCTTCCCTGCAACCAGTTTCTATAGCAGCTCCTTCTCTGGCAAACTCTCTATTGTTGAGGCAGAGTCGCAGAGTGAGGCTGTTGAGACTAAGGTCGAGCCACAGAGCGAGGTTGTTGAGGCAGTTGAGGTGGTAGAAGAGCCTAAAACAGTTGAGATAGTAGAGACAGAGCAGTCAAAAGAGGAGGTTGCGCAACCAGAGGTTGTTGTAACTGAGCCTGCTAAGGTGGTAGAGTCTGTAGAGCCTGTAAAGCCTGTCCAGACAGAGCAGCCAAAGGTTGAGACTAAGGTTGAGTCAAAACCTGCACCAGAAGTTGAGGTCGTAGCTCTAAAGGTTGAGCAGCCTGTAGTGCCAGCTCAGCCAAAAGATAAGCCTGAGCAGATAGCCACTCCGCCTTCACAGCCGCAGAGCTCAGAAGAGGAGGCAGATGATAGAAGTAGTTGGTACTCTGTCATGCCACCACGCCAAGGGGTAAAGACTATCCCTATCAATCAGCGTTTCCCTGCCAATATTATCAAGAGCAAGAGCCGTCCAGCATATACAGCTCGTCGTATGCACCTGCTCACAGAGGTTGTTGGTCGCACAAAGAAGATTGGAGGCAGAACTGACGAGGTTGAGCAGAGCAGAGAGGTAATAGATGCCTCTTCACAGAGTTTTGACTTTTAGTAACTATGAGATATGATAGAGTATTTAGGCTTTCAGTCTGAGGTTGTATTTCTCTTTGTGGCAGAGGTTGTGCTGCTGCTTATATCGGGTATGATGTCCTCGTCAGAGGTGGCATACTTCTCGCTTACTCCAGCAGAGATTAGAAGGATAAAGCGCGGTGGTAGCGTGGCGGCAGATACGGCTGCAAAGTTGCTTGACTCTCCCGATATGTTGCTTGCAACAATCTTGGTTGTCAACAATATGGTAAATATCGGCACAGTTGTTATCTCTACACAGATTTTAAGTTCGCTATTTATCTTCCACCGTTTTGGTTTTTTGATAAATACCGTCGCTGTAACCTTTGTTCTGCTGCTTTGTGGTGAGGTGCTGCCAAAGGTCTTTGCTCAGGGCTCAACGCTCAGAGTCGCGCTCTGGTTTTCTCAGCCGCTGCAACTGCTAAAGTGGATAGTCTATCCGCTCAGCTTGGCACTTGTTAAGACCAGCACTATTGTCAGCGAGAAACTTGCGCAGAAGAGCAATGATATCTCTATTGAGGACCTTGCCGATGCTGTTGATATGACCAAAACATCTTCAAGCGAGGAGCAGAAGATTCTTTCGGGCATTGTCAACTTCGCCTCTCGTGAGGTTGAGCAGATTATGCGCCCGCGCATGGATATTGTTGGTGTAGAGCAGACTATGAGCTTTGAGGAGGTTAAGGAGATTATTACCTCGTCGGGCTACTCTCGACTTCCTGTCTATGCCGAGAGTATTGACAATATCAAGGGAACACTATTTGTCAAAGACCTTATACAGCACGCCGCTCGTGGCGAGGATTTTGGTTGGCAAAGCCTTATTCGTGAGCCATATATTGTACCGATGCACAAGCAGGTAACCTCTCTGTTAGAGGATTTCCGCAGCGATAAGGTCCACATGGCTATTGTTGTTGATGAGTATGGCGCAACACAGGGTCTGCTCACTCTTGAGGATATTCTTGAGGAGGTAGTGGGCGAAATCTCTGACGAGAGCGATGTTGACGAGAGCTTCTATGAGCGTATAGACAATAATACCTATGTTTTCGATGGCAAGACCCATATTGTTGACATGCTCCGCGTCCTACAGCTTGATGACGAGCTGTTTGAGGATGTTCAGGGCAGGGCTGAGACTATTGCGGGTCTGATGCTTGAGATAAAGCGCAACTTTCTCAAGAAAGGCGAGCAACTCACTTCGCACGGCATCCGTTTTATAGTTGTTGCCGTTGAGGGACACCGCATAGATAAGATAAAAGTTATCACACCAAATCATGACTAATCGCCTACTTATCTCTGAACTGCTTACAGAGGAGCAGTGTGCAGGGCGTGTAGCTGAAGAGGAGGTAAAGCGTATTAAAAGCTATGCCTCTGAGCATCGTCGCTCTGAGTCGCTTACTTGGCGAGCAATGCTCTACGATATATTCGGCAGGGCGGTAAGGGTTGAGTACGACAAAAACGGTGCGCCAACAGTTGTGGGCGAGGATGTGTATATCGGCGTTTCGCACACAAAAGATAGGGTGGCGGTAGTGGTCTCTTCAAACCCTTGTGCAGTAGATATAGAGCGAAAAGATAGGAATTTTAGCCGCGCAGCTACAAAGTTTCTAACCGAGGAAGAGAGGCGTTTTGCCACCTCAAATATCGACCTTGCCACTATCTGGTGCGCTAAGGAGTGCTACTACAAGTTGCGCCGAGATTCTGAGCTTGATATGCTCCAAGGCATCAAAGTCGTAGCTCTTGATACCCAGCAGAGAACAGTTACTGTTGAAGATAATAAAACAGGCAAAGCTACATTGAGAATAGAGGATAGCGGCGAGCATATTATTGTTTATATTTTATAAATTGGTAAATTTGCACCCGAAATGGCAAAGCAATCAAATACACTCTCACTTGGTACGGATAGTATAGGCTCGCTGTTGTGGCGTTATGCCACACCGGCGATTATAGCCATGGCATCCTCGTCGCTCTACCACATCATAGACTCAGCCTTTGTGGGTCATGGCGTAGGCGGAGCTGCTATAGCGGGTATGGCTATAACTATGCCTATTATGAATATAGCAGGTGCCTTTGGTGCTATGGTGGGCGTGGGAGCTGCTGCCCGTATGTCTATTCGCCTTGGCGAGGGCAATATGCAGGCAGCTGAAAAGACCCTTGCTAATGCCGTTATGCTCAACTTCGTGCTTGGTCTGGTGCTTATGGTGGTCATGCTCACATTTCTTGACCCTATACTCTACCTGTTCAGTGGTGGCAATGCCTCTGAAGAGACTATAGGCTATGCACGCGATTTTATGAGAATTATCCTGCTTGGAAATATGACTCAGCACATGTATCTTGGTCTAAACGAGCAGGTTAGAGCCTCTGGCTATCCACAGAAGTCTATGAGGATAATCCTTACTGCCGTGGCTATGAATCTTATTCTTAATCCGCTCTTTATCTTTAAGTTCGGCTGGGGAATTAAGGGCTCAGCTTTAGCAACGGTCATATCTCAGGCAATAGCCTTTATAATAACCTTCTCGCACTTCTGCTCAAAAAGTAGTTTTGTGAAGTTTCGTAGAGCAGCTTTCCGATTCGATTGGAAGATTGTGAAGGCTATTATCTCCATAGGTCTTGCGCCGTTTATGGTCAATATCTGCGCCTCAATGGTGGCAGCATTTGTCAATAGCGCGTTGCTCAAATTTGGCGGCACAGGCATCTATGATGCAGTGCGTGGCGGCAATAACGCAGGCGATATATATGTGGGTGCATACGGTATTGTCAACCGCGTGGTTATGCTGCTGATTATGGTTATCCAGGGTCTTAATCAGGGTATGCAACCTATTGTGGGCTTTAACTACGGCGCAAAACAGTTTGATAGAGTCCGTAAGGCACTATTTATGACCATTGGCTGCGGTATGACCATAGCCACAGTGGGATTTTTGTGCTGCCAGCTCTTCCCAGACTCTATAGCCCAAGCCTTTGTTGACTCCTCAAAGGGCGGTAATGAACTGCTGATGATATCTGCCGCCGAACAGGGTATGAGAATTATAGTGCTGCTATTCCCTCTTGTAGGCTTCCAAATCGTCGCCGCAGCATTCTTCCAGTATATAGGTCACGCAAAGCTGGCAATATTCGTCTCTATGACCCGCCAGCTGATATTCCTGCTGCCACTGCTCTGGACTCTCCCACGATTTATGGGTGCTATGGGCGTGTGGATGTCAATGCCTATCGCCGACTGCGCCTCAATCACCTTAGCCGCAATCCTCCTCCGTCGCGAACTCAAAAAACTCTCAGCCTAAGCTCCACAGTACCGTCCCTTTTCTGAAGAAAAGTGACCCAAAAGACTTTCGGAGAAACTTTGTTTCTCTTGTGCGTTGCGGATTTAGGATAGCCTACGGCTATTACGATAAAAGAATAGAGCCCTTTCACTTTCAAGCGAGCTTGAGTGAGGGCTCTATTCTTTTATCGTACCAACTCCGTTGGTAGTCCCTAAATCCGAAAACAGCTAAACTAAGTTTGTACCGTTAGCGCGCAGACCCTAGTGTCACTAGAGACTCTTGAGTCACTAAAGACTCTACTAAAATCGCGCGCTGTTATTCTTTGCTATCAAGGCGCGCTCCCTAATAGCCGCTACTCTTGGTGCGCTATTGTGTGGGAGAACTTGTGTGTAAATATTGTATTGTTTGGGGAGAATTACTACCTTTGCGACCCTTTGTCTAAAAAAAAAGTCATTATGAGAGCAATTAACCCAAACGAAACAACACGCGTCTATGCCTTCGAGATGTGGATGGGTGCGCCAAATCCTATGGTAACATTTTTCAAGACGCTCGATGTATCGCGTCTGCTGAAAATTAGCCGCAAGAGAGGTCTTAAATTCAATATGTTGATGTGCTACTGTATCGGTCGTGCCGCCGCACAGGTCAAGGAGTTTTATCTGCTGCCCGTGGGCGATAAATTGATGCAGTACGACACTATTGCCGTGAACACCATCGTTGCCAATAGTGCAGGCGAAGTGAGTTCGTGCGACCTGCCTTATAGTGAGGATTTATCGCAGTTTAATAGCGACTATTTGCGCCTTACAAAGCAGGTGGCAGAGAGTTGCACCGACCACGACCTCTCGGCTGAGAGTATGGTCATAGGCACATCGGCATTGGCGCAGTACGAGATTGACGGTGCGGTGGATATGTACAGCGGTGTTTTCAACAATCCGTTTATGATTTGGGGCAAGTACAGGCGTGCGTGGTTCAAGACTACGCTGAGTGTATCGTTCCAATTTCATCATACCCAGATGGACGGTGCGCATGCGGCTCGGTTTCTTGACCTTTTGCAGCGAGAGATTAACAGCATAGCTGAATTACCTCTATTCAGAGAGTGATATTGTCTTTCC
Source organism: uncultured Alistipes sp. (assembly GCA_964541245.1). Lineage (GTDB taxonomy): Bacteria > Bacteroidota > Bacteroidia > Bacteroidales > Rikenellaceae > Alistipes. Next base: position 15,948 of record CAZIPR010000025.1, on the reverse strand, counting down.
GATTGATAATGAGTAAATTAAAGTTGCATACTAAACAGCCAAATTCTTCGTTATTATTGAAAACCTTGTGATGATGAGACTGTTTTTCGTGATTTGCGCGATGATGCTGTGTGCGGGTTGTTGTGGTAAAGCACACAACAACTTTATAATTGAGGGCACTATCTACAAAGCAAAAGAGGGGGAGATGGTTTGCTTGTCATATCCCGTCAAGCAGGGAGATATATGGATATGGCAGCGTGATACGACCTACATACAAGGGGAGCGGTTTTGTTTTAAGGGTTGCATTGAGGACCTCAGAGCAGCCTCGCTCACATTTCAGGATATGGACTATGCCAATATCTACATAGAACCAACAAAGATGAGCTTCAGAGCCAAGCGCGACTCTCTATACAACTTCACATTGCAAGGGTTATCTATTGATAGTGAACTGGCTGAATATCGCGCAATATTTGGCAGTGTGGAGCGCGAGCTATGGGAAAAACACCACCTACTACAACAAAAAAATATAGAGTGGTTAGTTGCCAATAATAGTGGCGCAGAGAATAGCGAGCAACTGTTGGCTAAGTTTTATGCCCTTGTAGCGGAACATCGCGCAGTGATGAACTGTTGGACAGAATTGGCAACAGAATTTGTGCAGACACACCCTCACTATGCAATTACGCCCTATATTTTTGAGCATCTATTAGCCCAAGATCACAACATCTCAAACGATATTGAGTATCACGGAACGATGGGCGAGCTACTCGCCTTGCGCCGCGAAATTACAGAGGCAGGTGGTGCGACGGTTGGTTGTAGAGTTCTGGATTTCACACTAAAGAGGGCAGATGGCGAAACGATAAAGTTATCTGAATGTTATGCAAAGGGCTGTGTTCTGCTTGACTTCTGGGCGAGCTGGTGCCGTCCGTGTATTGCTGAGATTCCAAAATTGCAAGCACTCCACAATAGATACAAAGATAAGTTGCAGATAGTTAGTATCTCTGTTGATGAAGATATGGAGCAGTGGCGCAATGCCATAAAGCAGCACAATCTTACTGAGTGGACTCAACTAATTGTCGATAGAACTGCGGATGCCACTTCCTACTACTTTAGCCAGCAGGGCGATATAGCAATGGCTTATGATGTAGCACAAATCCCCTGCTTTATACTTATCAATACACACGGGGTCGTCGTTGCTCGTTGGTCACACATCACAGATGATATAGAGCCGCAGATTATAGAGGAGTTAGAGAAGATGGCGAAGTAGTTCTAGATATTGATATCAGAGTTACGGATTTTTTACTATTCCTGATTGTTGTTGAAAAATTATCACACATAGGCGAGTATCAAATCGGATTTTTTGCTAATTTTGTAGAAATTACAACTACATGTTTTATGAAAAGATTATTAAAATATCTGCTACTTTTTACTACTGCAGTTTGTATAAGTTCTTGTGCTACAAGTAACGCAATTGTATCTACAAGTACAGATATAACCAAATATGAGTATATTGTATTTGGCAAAGACTTCAAAGGAAATCATTCGTTAGATGACATCATCATGATGGTACAAAATGAAATTGCGAATACAAAATTACATGTTGTATCTGCATTAGACGGGACTAATCTTATATCACAAGGTGAATGTGTTTTAAGCCCGCGCATCAATGTTGTAAGTGATATTCGCACTTATATAACAATTAACTTTTACGATTACGAAACCGAACAAAGTGTTGCAGTGGTAAAAAGTAGTGGTTTTGGTTTAACCGTTTCTCAAGATCATAAAATCGCTATAGATTCTATTAAAAAGAGACTTTTAGAATTGTTTAATTAACTCAATATTGAGAGATAAATTGTACATTTTAACGAATAAGATAGGACTTTCCATTTGTTAAAAGTTAGCAAAGTGTCAGTGTGATTTTACCGTGTAATTGTGACGAAAATGATAGTGCCTTCTATGACATATAAAGAGATGTATGATCATCTTGCAAGTGATTGTAAAAAGGTAAAAATAAAAGAAGAATATCTACTACCTAAAGCTATTCGGGAGTTCAAAAAAGAGAGAACATTTCCTGCATGGAGATGGTACGAATATACTATTCCTTCAACCAAGAATAAATATATTATATTTTTCTATGCCACAAATAGAACTTGTATTGAAAAGCCTGTTGTAGATTCGTTCTTGATTTTATTTGATGGGGAAAAGAGATTTGTGATACAATGGTCAGCGACTGTGTATCAACACACTGAAGATAGTCCATTGTCTCTTATTCGTCAGATACATGCTTATTCTAGCCATTTCTTAGAGCGCTATAATCAGAGAATACTTAAAAATAAATCTCTTAATTCAAATGACATTGCTTGCATATATTTATCTAGGAATAAAGTTGGAATGCCAATTACGATGAATACGAAGATAAATAAGCATTTGGAAAAGTATGGGGAAGATGCAAAATATGGGTATAGAGTGCGAGATGGCTTCTGTTTTGCTTGTTCAGCGGTTGAAGGGATTATGAGTGAAGATGGGGATAGATGCAAAGATAAGGTTGATGCCATGCTTATTCTGTACACTACATTTATGAATGAGTCAGATATGGCTGATACGCAATTAGCGGCTATTGATAAAGAACATTATGACACATGGATGAGATGTGTTAAAAATTTTCAAAAAGAAGCAAAAGATGGAGTTATTACCTTAACTCTTGAACCATAAACAAAGAAATATATTCTAGTTAGTTTAATTCATTTCATAACGCAGTTGAGATAATAGGTCAAATTAAGTGTGTCGTCTTTTATGCACTGTTATTATATGCTATTAAGGGCGCAGCCCGTTGTTATTCTCTGTTATTTTTGCTATTAAGGCGCACTCCTCTATGAAAAGTGCGCCAATAAAGTCTCTTCAGTGGATTAGAGTATCTTTTTTACCAATGAGAATAGGCGGTATGGCATATACCTGAAGGGGAGGTCTATCCAGGTAGGGGTGGTGACAACGGAGCGGAAGTGGGAGAAGACCTTGAAGGACTCCTTGCCGTGGTATGATGAGATACCTGAGTTGCCAACGCCGCCAAAAGGCATATTCTCGTTGGCGATGTGCATAATAGTATCGTTTATGCAAGCTCCGCCTGAAGAGGTGTGGCGTAAAACATGCTCGGCACTCTTTTCGTCTCCGAAGTAGTAGAGGGCAAGCGGTTTCTCGCGCTTTGTGACAAAGTTAATAGCCTCTGTAAGCGTTGAGAAGGTAATAACAGGGAAGATTGGACCGAAAATCTCCTCCTGCATAATTGGGGAGTCGGGCTTTACATTGTCTATAATTGTCGGCTCAATAAATCGCTGGCTACGGTCGCACTTGCCGCCTGCGACAATCTCTGCGCCCTCAAGGTAGCCTGCTAAGCGGTCAAAAGCCCTCTCGTTTACGATGCGAACAAAGTGTTTTGACTTCTCAGGCTTGCTGCCAAGCAGCCTTTTGAACTCAGCGGCAACGGCTGCAATAAGCTCGTCTTTAATTGCCTCATGGACAAGTAGATAGTCTGGCGCAATACAGGTCTGACCTGCGTTGAGGCACTTGCCCCAAGCGATTTTGCGGGCTATTTTTGAAATCTCTGCACTGCTATCCACAATACATGGGCTCTTGCCACCCAGCTCAAGCACCACAGGGGTAAGGTTGCGAGCAGCTGCGCTCATGACTGTCTTGCCGAGGATAGGGCTGCCTGTGAAGAAGATAATATCGTAACGCTCTTCGAGCAGCATTGTATTTACGCTTCTGTTACCCTGAACGGTTGCGATATACTTATCCTCAAAAGTGTCGTCAATCATGCGCTCCAAGACATCAGCCACATTTGGAGTATATGGCGAAGGCTTAAGGAGTGCGGTACAGCCTGCCGAAATTGCGCCCACCAATGGGTTTAGCAGTAGCTGAACGGGGTAGTTCCATGGTGCAATGATTAGCGAGACGCCAAGTGGCTCGCTGATAATCTTGCTGCGTGAAGGGAACATCTTGAGTGGAGTTGAGCAGTGTCGAGGTGCTGCCCACTCTTTGAGGTGTTTTATGTGGTTTTTAATCTCTGAGAGGACAATGCTCAGCTCTGTAAGGTATGCCTCCTCGTATGATTTGTGCAAATCCTTCCACAGAGCCTCTGCAAGGGGTTTCTCCCACTTGAGCAGTGCCTCTTTCAGTTTTTTGAGTGCCGAGAGGCGAAACTCTATGCTAAGTGTTGCGCCACTGCCAAAGTATTCACGCTGCGATGCTACAACCTCCTTGATGTAGCTCTGAGAAGTGTTTTCTATTGCCATTATTTTCTACCTGTAAAGTTATCCATTGTGTGGTATATTCCAAAAACCTGACCGAAAAGCCAATCAAACAGTGCTGTTGGCAACAGACCCTGCATAAGACGGACAAAGTGGTGCGGACAAGGAATCCAGCGCATAAGCATCTTGAAGTCTCTATCTTTCTCAATAGCCTTTATAATCTGACTTGCAGCATACTCAGGCTTTAGAATTGGCAGTATGCGCGACTTTACTCCGCCAAACATACCTGTATCTATGTAGTAAGGAGCAACGGTTGTGACCTTTACATGGCTCTTCATCTCTTTAAGCTCAATTCTCACAGAGTCTGACCAACCTATTGCAGCCCACTTACTTGCCGCGTAGATACTCATGCGCGGGTTTGAAATCATACCGCCCGCAGAGGCTATTGTGCAGATGTGTCCGCTATCTCTTGCAATCATATCGGGCAAAACCTGCAATGCTACAACCATTGGAGCTGAGGCGTTGATATTCATTGTGCGATGAATTTCGTCTGTTGTGCAGCAGTCAAAGGTCTTGTTGCCTGTTACAATACCTGCGCAGTTGATAAGTACATCCACCTGTCCAACCTCACTCTTGACTCTCTGGTATGTTGCAGCAACCATCTCGTCGTTAGAGACATCCACTCTGTAGCCTACTACATGCCCAAACTGACTAAACTCTGCTACTGTAGCGTCGATATTCGCCTGATTGATATCCCAGATAATAAGTGCTGCAGCACCCTTCTTGAGCGACATCTCGCCCATAAGTCTGCCTATTCCAGATGCTCCTCCGGTAATAAGCACTCTCTTCCCATTAAATTTCCCCATACTCACTTTTTTTCAATCTCTCTTAAAAATGCAAAGAGTTTTTGCTATTTTTGTGGGCGAAAGATAGTAATTTTCTATGAAAACTCAAAACGATATACTCCGTCACAAGTTCCTATCCCATGTAGGACAGACTTCGCCCTCTCCGCAACTTATAGAGGTGGGTAGAGCCGAGGGCGTATTTTTCTACACCCCTGAGGGTAAACCATATTTCGACCTTATTTCGGGCGTTTCGGTAAGTAATGTGGGTCACTCAAATCCTGCCGTTGTTGAGGCTGTATGCCGTCAGGCGCAGGATTATATGCACATTATGGTCTATGGCGAGATGGTTGAGCGTCCGCAGGTTGAATATGCAACTCTGATAGCCTCGCTGCTGCCAGAGCCACTTAATAGCGTCTATTTTCTCAACTCTGGAGCTGAGGCTGTTGAGGGCGCGTTGAAACTTGCCAAGCGATATACAGGCAGGACTGAGATGGTCTCCATGCGTCGCGCTTACCACGGCTCAACACACGGAGCTATGAGTATGATGGGCTTTCCGGAGGGCGAAGAGTGGAAAAATGCCTTCCGTCCCCTGCTGCCAGACTGTAACGCCATAGAGTTCAACAACTTTGCAGACCTTGAGAAGATTACCTGCCGCACAGCATGCGTACTATGCGAGCCTGTGCAGGGCGAGGCTGGTGTAAGACCACCTGTTGAGGGCTACTTAGCGGCTCTGCGCCGTCGTTGCTCAGAGGTGGGAGCACTGCTTATTTTTGATGAGATACAGACTGGTATGGGTCGCTCTGGCGAGATGTTTGCCCTGACAAAATATGGCGTTACGCCCGATATCCTCTGCCTTGCCAAGGCTTTTGGAGGGGGTATGCCGTTAGGAGCTTTTGTCTCGTCAAATCAGATTATGTCAACCCTTCAGTCAAACCCCGTTTTAGGTCATATAACCACCTTTGGAGGTCATCCTGTGTGTTGCGCAGCGGGTCTTGCGGCTGCGCGATATCTGATAGAAAACGACCTTGTCTCTAAGGTCGAGAGCAAGGGCGCACTCTATGTCTCTCTGCTCGAAAACCACCCCCAGGTTGTAGAGATTCGCCGTAGTGGACTGCTGCTTGCTGTGGAGTTGGGCTCAAGTGAGAAATTGTACAAGCTGATGGATATTTTTATTGAGAAAGGTATTCTGAGTGATTGGTTTTTATACTGCGACACAGCCTTCCGCATCTCTCCTCCACTGACAATAACCGAGGAGGAGATTGTTAGCAGCGCGCAACTTATAATCGAGTCACTAAACTGCTTATAATACTATAACGCCATGGCAGACAACTATTTAGGTAAGAAGATGGAGGACTTTCTCGCAGGTAAAAACTCCGCACCAAAGCGAGTTATGACCTTTGCTAAGTTGGTGGCTAAAAATCGTAGCTATCGCGGCTACGACAACTCTTTTGTTGTCCGACAAGACCAGCTGCGCCGAATTATGGAGGTTGTGCCAAAGTGCCCCTCGGCGCGAAATAGTCAGGCTCTGCGCCTTAGACCTGTGACCACAGAGGAGGCAGACAAAGTGCTGCCACATATTCGTCTTGGTGGCGCGCTCAAAGAGCTTAAACTGCCCCTTGCAGGCTGCGAACCACGGGCGTTTATTGTTATCTGTACAACAGTCGAGGAGGATAAGTATATCTATATGGATGTGGGTATTGCTGCCCAGACTATGCTCCTTCAAGCAACCGAAATAGGACTTAACGGAATCTGTATAGGTGCTTTTGATAGGGAGGCAGTTACAGAAGCCCTCGCCCTGCCTTATCCGCCCGTGCTGATACTCGCCATTGGCAAAGGTGCCGAGAAAATCGCCCTCACCGAAATTACCGAAGAGCAAAGCCATAACTACTATCGACAGAACGGAACACACTTCGTCCCTAAACTTCCCCTCGACAGCCTGATTGTTAAGTAGATATGCTGCTTTTGGCACTGTTAGTCAGTAGGGGAATAGCGCGAAATGGCAAATGACATTGAATAGCATTTAATGGCAGCAGGTCTAAAGACCCTTAATAACTAAGCGGTACGGGGTATTGCTTTTGTGCGTTGCTATTCTTTGCTATCTCTACTATTAAACCGCGCGCACCCTAATTTTCCTTAATATTCTCTAACTACCTCTAATAGTCGCTGTTTGTGTATCAATTATTGTGTTTTTGGGGATAATTCAGTATCTTTGCGGACAAATTGGAGGTTATGGCTCAGAAAATTACTCTTACACTCTCTCCAAAGCAGGCGGCGGATAGCAATTATTACATGCGTTGCGTGGCACAGCAGATGAGGGTTGAGCCGAGCGAGATTGCGCTTTTGCGCATTGTGAAACGCTCGGTGGATGCTCGTCACTATCCGATAAAGGTAAATCTTACTTTGGAGGTTTTTCTTGATTTTGAGCCCACTCCAGAGCCTATTGTTTTTGACTATCCTGATGTAACTCACAAAGAGCCTGTAATTATTGTCGGAGCTGGTCCTGCGGGGCTTTTTGCCGCGTTGAGGCTTATAGAGTTGGGGATGAAACCCATTATTTTCGAGCGAGGTAAGGATGTTGCAGAGCGAGGCAAGGATATTGCCCAGATTCAGAGAGGTGGAGAGATAAATCCCGACTCTAACTACGCCTTTGGCGAGGGTGGTGCGGGCACCTTTTCTGACGGCAAGCTCTTTACTCGCAGCAAGAAGAGGGGCGACTATAACCGAGCCTTGCAGAGGCTTGTGTTCCACGGTGCATCAGAGGAGATTCTCTATGAGGCGCATCCGCACATTGGCACGGACCGTCTGCCGAGGATTATAGCCGACATAAGACGGCAGATTATCTGTTGCGGTGGCGAATTTCACTTCTCAAAGAGGGTTACGGCAATAACTATCAAAGATGGTCGCGCTGTGGGCGTGGAACTCTCTGGCGAGAGGGTTGAGGGCAAGGCTGTAATTCTTGCAACGGGTCATTCGGCGCGAGATATCTACTACACGCTTGCAAATCAGGGTATAGCCTTAGAGGCGAAACCTTTTGCTATGGGTGTGAGAATTGAGCATCCGCAGAGCCTTATAAACTCTATCCAATATCACAGCTCTGAGCAGATGGAGTACCTGCCAGCAGCCTCATATTCCCTTGTAGAGCAGGTTGCAGGTAGAGGAGTCTATTCGTTCTGCATGTGCCCAGGAGGTTTTATAGTGCCTGCAACGACAGTGGAGAGTGAGACTGTGGTAAACGGTATGTCGCCCTCGCATCGTGGCTCGCCATTTGCCAACTCAGGCTTTGTGACAGAGATTAGGGAGGAGGATTTTGCCCATCTGAGGGCAGAATATGGCGTGCTTGCAGGTCTTGCCTACCAGCAGCAGTTTGAGCAGAGTGCAAGGTTGCACGCTCAGGGCAGGCAGACCGCCCCGGCGCAGCGCGTGGCAGACTTTGTGGCGGGTAGAACTTCGGCATCACTGCCTGCCTGCTCCTATGTGCCAGGAATAGTTCCGTCGCGCCTTGATAGGTGGATGCCAGAGACTATCGCCTCAAGGCTCAGAGAGGCAATCCGTATCTTCGACCGCAGGATGCATGGCTACCTGACAGGCGAGGCGGTTGTTGTGGGCGTGGAGTCGAGGACTTCAACCCCTGTGCGCATCCCGCGTGATAAAATAACACTTCAGCATACCCAAATTGCAGCACTCTACCCGGCAGGCGAGGGTGCGGGATATGCGGGAGGTATAATCTCGGCTGCCTTAGACGGAGAGCGCATAGCCGAGGCTATTTGTAGCAACACAATACTATAAAAATATAATGACAAAAACTAAAGTTAAGGTTGTCGTACCTATCTACAAAGAGAGCCTCTCAGAGCGTGAGACACTCTCTTTTAAGCACAATGCAGAAGTTCTTGCCCGTTATCCGCATGTTATCTTAGCTCCCGAAGGACTTAATATTGAGGCAGTTGAGAGTATGGCTCCTCAGTGCGAGGTTGTCAGAGTCTCCAAGGAGTGGTTAGGAGAGAAAGGCATTGCGGGCTACAACAACATGATGCTCTCAAAAGAGTTCTATGAGCTTTTTAGTGATTGCAAGTATATCCTTATCTGTCAGACAGATGCGTGGATTTTCAGCGACCAATTAGAGGCGTGGTGCGATGCTGGCTATGACTATGTTGGTGCGCCATGGCCTCAGCGTAGGAGATACCGTATGCCTATTATCAGTCACTACCTCTGGCTACGCCGTAAGGTCTTCAGAAGAAAGGGCAAAATCATCCGCCAAGACTACTTTAATAAGGTTGGCAACGGCGGTCTGTCCCTGCGCCGCATAGATGCCTTCCTTGAGGGCTGCGACCGCTATACAGAGAAGATTGAAGTCTTCAAAAGCCATAGCGGTACACGATATAACGAGGATTGGTTTTGGGCACTGATACCAAAAGAGTTTAACTACCCCGACTTCAAGACCGCTCTCGGCTTCTCATTTGATGTCCACCCCGAACTGTGCTACGCACTTAATTAATAAACAACAACTCCCCTTCGGCTGCCACGGCTGGTTTAAGAAGAAGAATATCAACTTCTGGGGCACGAAGATTGAGTGGGATGCGCACCTTAATAACATGAATAACAAAGAATAGCAACGGGCTACGCTCTTAATGGCATAGAATAACAGTGCGCAAAAGTTCAAGGGATTCGATATCCCGCAGAACTTTAATCGTTCCGCTCCCTAAGTTCCCTATATTCTTTAATTCTCCTTAAACTCCCTACAAATTTTGCGCTAATCCCTTACTGACTTTCGGTGCGAAGAGCGCGTGCAGTTAGTTGTCCTGGGTTGCGGTGGAGCGGAGGAGGTTTAGTTCTTCGACGGAGAGTGAGGGGTCGAATTTTGCCTCTATGCCTGTTGTTTGGGTAAGGGTCTTTAGGTATTCGGCGATAGGTTGCATGGCGACTGTTGCGCGCAGGGAGTCTAACTTTTCGGGCTGTTCGACGGTCCAGATATAGAGCTGCATCTTATCATTTTTGCCAAACTGAACAGACTGACTACCATAGCGTTGCGGGCGATTCTGTTTCATTGCTATACGGTCGAATAGTATAGCATAGCTATCCTTTGCAATCAAACCAGCTGTTGTCATCTGCTCTATAAGAGGCAGATACTCTACTTGCTTGTTTAGTGTGCTGTGGTCTATGACTAGCCAAATGGTTTTGTATGAGTCGGCTGCAAGATTTTTGGGTAGCCCATCCTGTAAAATACTATCCACAATAGCCATGTTACTCGCATCCACTCGCGCTATCTGCTCACTTGTAACTATCAGAGAATCAATTAACTCCATCCTGCCCTCAACTGTCACTGCACGGGTTAGCTCTACCATCTGCTGGCGAATAGCCTGGTCTTTTTCTCTTACACGGGCAAGTGTGTTGTCAAGCGATTTTTCCGCGCCACATGCAATAAAGAACGGAAAAAGAATCAATAATAATAGCTTCATAATATTAGCAGTTGTTTTTACAAAGGTAGTGATTTTTTTGCATTTTATTTGTAGGTTATTAAAATATAACCTATATTTGCGTAACAAATAGATGAAGATATGCCAACAATACTAACGATTTTTGGGTTGAGATTCTTTTTCTACACCCGTGAACATGAGCCAATACATGTTCATATTGAACATGCAGACGGCGTAGCAAAGTACAACTTGCTTGATGATTGTGTATCACTTGTTGAGAATAAGGGACTAAAACCTGCAACTCTACGACTTGTCGAATCAATCTTAGAGGAGAATAGGGAGAACTTTATCAATGAGTGGAACAAAACCTTTAATATGTAGAAGCTATGAAAGTGACGAAATTGTGGTTTGCGGATGATAGGATACACATCTGTACAGACAAGGGCAAAACCCTTTGGCAGTCGTTGCTGTGGTATCCACGACTTAAGTCTGCAACAGATGAGCAGAGAGCCGACTATCGGATGACCGTTGATGGTATTCGCTGGGATGCTATTGATGAGGATGTCTCTTTTGAGAGTTTCTTGTATGAGGAGCCAGAACCGACTGGATTGGCTCGTATCTTCAAAGAACATCCAGAAATCAAACCGACAGCTATTGCTGCAAGATTGGGCATATCTCAACCATTGTTCTCCGATTATTTAACAGCGAAAAAGAGACCGTCTGACGAGCGACTTGAACTTATCAAGGCTGAGATAAGAAAAGTGGGTCTTGAATTAAGCCAAATATAGACCTGGCGCGTTAGTAGGGTGTGTGGCGCGCTATTTTTATAGGGGATTTAGAGGTTGTTAGAGGAAATTAGAGGTGCGCGCTAACAGAACAAACTAAGTTTCGCTATTTTCGGATTTAGGGACTGCCACCGCAGGTGGTACGATAAAAGAATAGAGCCCTCACTCAAGCTCGCTTGAAAGTGAAAGGGCTCCATTCTTTTATTGTAATAGCCGCAGGCTATCCTAAATCCGTATCAGTCACAAGAGAAACGAAGTTTCTCCGAAAGCTTTTTGCACGCTGGAGTGGCTTCAATCTCTCTTGCAAAGTTATTTGTGAGGGATTTTTAGGAGGTTGCTGCGCGAACTATGCAGACTAATAGTCCCAACTATTAGGCAAATAGTTTGTGCGGCAAGAACTAAAAATCGCCACAAAGAACGCAGTAAGAGAGATTGAAACCACTTCTTAGCTTTTTCTCGAAAAAGCGGGCAGTTCTGTGCATCTACATCTTGCTGATTGCGATTTTGAGAGGTGTTTCGTTGACATCGGAGTCAATGACGCTATCGCCTGCAGGGTTTGCGGTGCAGGTAACCTCAAGGGCGAGGGTTTGCTGACCGATATATGCTGCGTGTTCAGCTACGGCGTCGTGGACGGCTGCGATATCTTCAATCTCCACGCGAATCTTATCTGTAACCTCAAGACCGGACTCTTTACGGATATTCTGGATTCGGTTTATCAGCTCGCGGGCAACACCTTCGCGCTCCAGCTCAGGGGTTATTGTAATATCCAGAGCTACAGTGAGTTTGCCCTCGGATGTTACAAGCCATCCTGGCATATCCTCTGATGTAATCTCAAAGTCGGCAGGTGTAACCTCAATCTTCTCTGCTCCCATATCGAGCAGTGTTACCTCTGCGCTCTCAATCTGCGCAATCTGCTCCTGAGTGTATGTGGCAACAAGTGCGGCTATAGCCTTCATATACTTGCCATACTTAGGACCAAGGGTCTTGAAGTTAGGCTTGATACGCTTTGTGATAACGCCAGTGGTGTCGTGAATAAGCTCAATCTCTTTGACATTTACCTCGCCTGCGATAAGAGCCTTCACAGCCTCAATATGACGCTCAGTCTGAGGGTCAAGCACAGGGATAAGTATCTTTGTCAGTGGCTGACGCACCTTGATATTCACTTTACGGCGCAGAGCCAAGACCATAGAAGAGGTCTTCTGTGCTATTGCCATCATCTGCTCAAGGTCGCTGTCAATCAGAGTGTTGTCGCAGACAGGGAATGCTGAGAGGTGTACAGACTCCTCTGGATAGTTGCCACTAACAGCGTTCAGGTCGCAGTAGATTCGCTCTGAGATAAACGGTGCAAATGGAGCCGAGAGCTTAGCCACGGTCTCAAGACAGGTGTAGAGGGTCTGGTAAGCTGCAAGTTTATCCTCACTCATCTCGCCACCCCAGAAACGCTTGCGGTTAAGGCGAACATACCAGTTGCTCAAGTTCTCGCAGACAAACTCTGAGATAGCGCGAGCCGCAGGGGTTGGGTCGTAGTTCTCAAGGGCAGCAGTTACGCGAGCAGTCAGAGTGTTGAGTTCTGAGATAATCCAGCGGTCAATCTCCGGACGCTTTGATACAGCTACTACCTCCTCTTTGCCTGTAAAGCCGTCAATATTGGCATAGAGGGCAAAGAAAGAGTAGGTGTTGTAGAGTGTTCCGAAGAACTTACGACGCACCTCGTCAACGCCCTCGGTGTCAAACTTCAGGTTGTCCCATGGCTGGGAGTTGGAAATCATATACCAACGAGTTGCATCTGCACCATACTTGCCAAGTACCTCAAATGGGTCAACGGCATTGCCAAGACGCTTTGACATCTTGTTGCCATTTTTGTCAAGCACAAGACCGTTGGAGATGATATTTCTGAAGGCTACCTTGTCAAAGAGCATCGCAGCAATTGCGTGTAGGGTATAAAACCAACCACGAGTCTGGTCAACGCCCTCAGCAACAAAGTCTGCAGGGAATACGGTGTCAAACTTGTCTGCATTCTCAAATGGATAGTGCAACTGTGCGTAAGGCATTGCGCCAGAGTCAAACCATACATCAATAAGGTCGCTCTCACGATGCATAGGCTCGCCCTTTGAAGAGAGCAGCACAATCTTGTCAACATAAGGCTTGTGTAGGTCAATACGCTCGGTAGAGTAGTTCTCCTTAGACATATCGCCCACAACAAAATCCTTGTATGGGTTGCTATCCATCACGCCCGCAGCCACAGAGCGGTCAATCTCTGCAATAAGCTCCTCAATAGAGCCGATACACTTCATCTCAGAGTAGTCCTCAGTAGCCCAGATAGGCAACGGAGTACCCCAGAAACGCGAGCGGGAAAGGTTCCAGTCTGCAAGACCCTCAAGCCACTTGCCAAAACGACCTGTACCTGTGCTTTCAGGCTGCCACTTGATGGTCTTGTTAAGTTCAATCATACGCTCACGCAGCTCTGTGACCTTGATAAACCAAGAGTCAAGAGGGTAGTAGAGTACAGGCTTGTCTGTACGCCAGCAGTGAGGGTATGAGTGGGTGTGCTTCTCAATCTTGAACGCCTTATTCTCGCTCTTCAGAGCCACGCAAATATCCACATCGAGGGTAGGAGTCTGCTCTGTAGCCTCACTGTCGTAAGCATTCTTTACATATCTGCCAGCCCACTGGGAGTATAGCTCTGTGTTGACATATTTTTTGACAAACTCGCCATCCAAGTCCTCAAGACGGAAGAAACGACCAGAACGGTCAACCATAGGGGCTGTCTTGCCCGCAGTGTCAACCATAAAGAGCGGAGCAATGCCCGCAGCCTTAGCTACGCGGTCGTCGTCAGCACCGAAAGTTGGCGCGATGTGTACAATACCTGTACCATCTGAGGTGGTTACATAGTCGCCTGTAATTACGCGGAAAGCATCGCCATACTGCTCCATAGGCTTAACCCAAGGGATAAGCTGCTGATAGCTGATGCCCTCAAGCTCACGACCTGTGTAGTGCTCCTCGGTAACGGTAAACTTGCCCTCCATCTTCTTGCCGAAGAGTGTTGGAACAAGCTCTGTAGCCATGATTATAGTCTGCGGCTGCTCAGTGTAAGGGTTTAGACACTTTACCTTTACATAGTCTATTGACGGACCAACGCAGAGCGCAGTATTTGATGGAAGAGTCCATGGAGTAGTTGTCCACGCGAGGAAGAATAGCTCGCCCTCTACATCTGCAAACAACTTCTCACTCCTGCTGTTGCGCACAACCTTAAATTGCGCTGTGCAGGTTGTATCCTTCACATCACGGTAGCAACCAGGCTGGTTAAGCTCGTGTGTCGAAAGACCTGTACCTGCCGCAGGAGAGTATGGCTGTATGGTGTAACCCTTGTAGAGCAGACCCTTGTCAAAGAGTCGCTTGAGAAGGTGCCACAGAGTCTCAATATACTTGTTGTCGTATGTGATATATGGGTCGTCAAGGTTTACCCAGTAGCCCATCTGGCGGGTAAGATTGCTCCATACATCGGTATATTTCATCACATCCTCACGGCAGCGACGGTTGTACTCCTCAACGGTAATCTTCTTGCCAATATCCTCCTTTGTGATGCCCAGCGTCTTCTCCACACCAAGCTCTACAGGCAGACCGTGGGTGTCCCAGCCCGCTTTGCGGTGTACGAGATAACCCTGCTGAGTCTTATATCGGCAGATAATATCCTTTATAGTTCGAGCCATAACATGGTGGATGCCAGGCATACCATTTGCTGAAGGGGGACCCTCGTAGAATACAAAAGCAGGATGACCCTCACGAGTAGAGATACTCTTGCGGAAGGTATCGTTTGCGTCCCACTCCTTGAGAACGCCATCTGCAAGAGCGGGTAGGTCTAGATTTTTATACTCTCTAAACTTCATTTCTTAACTTCTTAAGGTATGTTCTAATTACTAAATCTCCATCAAAACTGTTACAGGTGCAATCTTCTCAAGACGCTCTCTACCTCCAATCTCAGGGATGCCTACAAGAAAAACAAACTCCTTGATTTTTACCTTGTAAGGCTTGCCCTCGCGGTATATTGTTATCTGCTCAAGCGAGCGTGCTACACCCTCGGCAGTGCCACCTGTCGCAAGCACATCGTCAAGGATAGTAACCTCAAAGGTGTCGCCTGTTGGCACTCCAGCCGCAATGTCGCTCAGACGGTAGAAGAGACGGTCAAAACCGTACTCCTTCTCAATCTGCACCTCAACAAGGTCGCCCTCGTTGAAAGGCAGCTTGCCACTTTTACGCATCGGAATAATATTCTTCACTGCGCCATCAGCTGTAAGAAGTGGAGCGGCAAAGAGAAAAGCGCGAGCCTCTGGTGCCGCAACATTTGGAGCAGTGGTTGCTGCATTTAGAGCATTGATAACCTCCCCAAAAGCCTCTCTGGACTGTAAAAATGGGATGATGTCAATAAAATTAACACCCTCCTTTGGGAAGTTTTTGTAAAATTTAAGCGTCTCAATCATAGCTATACATGTTATGTAACCCGCAAAGATACAAATTTTAATAGAGGTTTGAAAGTTTTGCGACAAAAAATAACATTGTGCGCGGTTTAGTAGCAGAGAATAGCAGAGAATAGCAGCGGGCTACGCCCTTGATGACATACAATAACAGCGCGCATTTAGTAGGGTTATTAGGGTCTCAAGAGTCTCTAGTGACACTAGGGTCTGC
Source organism: uncultured Alistipes sp. (assembly GCA_964541245.1). Classification (GTDB taxonomy): domain Bacteria; phylum Bacteroidota; class Bacteroidia; order Bacteroidales; family Rikenellaceae; genus Alistipes. The sequence continues at coordinate 4 of CAZIPR010000025.1, read as the reverse complement.
GCGC
>CAZIPR010000024.1:0-27550 GCA_964541245.1 uncultured Alistipes sp. | reverse complement strand
AACGCAAAGGTAATAATTTCCACATTCGTCCCACTGGAATTTTACAGTGAGCCCATTTTAGGGGGGGGGTATTTGACCCTTGTATTTTTGTAACTAACTTGGCACAGCAGGTCTTTTGGCTTGTTGTGCCTTTTATTTTATAGCCATGAAAAAACTTTTTACATTTCTTGCAGTCGCGCTGCTCGCGGTTGGCTGTAGTAAGATTTTTGACACAAGCGTACTTGAGCGCAATATTATCGAACTTAAAGACCGCGTAACAGCCCTTGAGGAGCAGTGCAAGCAGATGAACACAAATATCTCATCGCTTCAGACAATTGTAACTGCATTGCAGTCAAACGACTATGTTACAGGCGTTGCACCAATTACCCAGAGCGGTGTGGAGGTAGGTTACACAATCACTTTTTCAAAGAGTGGCGCGATTACAATCTATCATGGTAAAGATGGCAGCGACGGTCTGAACGGCAGTGACGGCAACAATGGTAGCGATGGCGCAAGCGGCTCGACTCCTATTGTGGGCGTTAAGCAAGATACTGACGGGGTCTATTATTGGACTCTGAACGGCGAGTGGCTACTCAACGACAAGGGCGAGAAGGTCAAGGCTATAAGCACCGACGGCAAAGATGGCGAGGATGGAACTGACGGCGCAAATGGAAAGGATGGCAAGGACGGCGTAACTCCACAGCTCAAAATCGAGAACGGATATTGGTATGTTTCCTACAACAATGGCGAGAGTTGGGAGTCCCTCGGCAAAGCAACGGGCGAAAATGGCTCTGATGGAGCAGCAGGCAAAGAGGGCGATTCGTTCTTTCAGAGCGTGACCCAGGACGAGAATAATGTAATATTCACTCTTGCAGACGGCACTGTGTTAACTATTCCAAAATCAAGCAGTTATCTATTTAACAAATTGCAGTCAGTAAGCTATGTTCCAAGATACAGCGACGGCAAGGCGACTGTATATTACTCTTCAACCGCCAATTCTCAGCTTGAGTTGGATTTTGAGGTCTCGCCAAAGGATGCAGTGGCTCAAATCGCGGCTCAGTGGCAAGAGATTCTGACAGTTAAGGCAATCAACACACAGACCCGCGCTGTGACCTATATTGATATGCCAATTTTGGGCTGCACAGCTGATACTCAGCACGGTGTTATTACCGTCACTGCATCAGGCAGCAACCTTGCGGCTAATTTCTACACGGGAGAGCAAACAGTCAGCGCACGCCTCGGCATTTCTGACGGAAACACAAACATAACCTCTGAATATATCCAGCTCGCAGCAGCACCTGCCACAGAGCCCTTTGCAAACGAGATTTGGTACACCTCGACCGACGGAAATATCGTTGAGCCATACAAAACAGATGTTTTCGGTGCGAATATTGTCTCAAATACCTACGAAAACGGCAGGGGTGTGATTTTGTTTGACAGTAATATTAATGCAATTGGAGACTATGCATTTCAAGGTTGCCACACACTTCAAACTATAACACTGCCTAATAGCATAAAAGCAATTAGAACTTTTGCTTTTGGTAATTGTGGTTTAACCAATTTAACAATTCCAGATAGCGTTGTAACAATTGCTGAAGATTTTATCTCTTCAGGTAACACTGCTTTAACCTCGTTTGATGGTAAATTTGTAACAACTGATAAACGAGCTGTTATTGTAGATAATATTTTGCTTGCATATGCCAACGGCTGTGATGCAACTGAATATGCTATTCCCGATGGGGTAACAAGGATTGGTACTGGCGCATTTGCTTATAACCGAAATCTTTCCTCTGTTACAATTCCTTATGGTGTAACAGAAATAGGAGATAACGCATTTGTTTGCTGTGATAATCTTGCCTCTATAGTTATACCTAATAGCGTTGCTGAAATTGGGAGTTACGCATTTAGTTATTGTATAAAACTTGCAGATATGACCATACCTGATAATGTAAATAGGATTGGTGGTAGTGCTTTCACATCCTGCAGGAGTCTCACTAACATTACCATACCTAGCAGCGTGACAATAATTGGAGAAGGAGCTTTTGCATATTGTGAAAATCTTACTGAATTTAAGGGTAAATTTGCATCAGCAGATGGCAAATATTTAATTATAGATGGAGTATTAGAATGTTTTGCTACGGGTTGTGGCGTTACAGAATATACTATACCAAGTGGGATAACTACTATTGGATATTCTGCTTTTGCTGGTTGCAAATCTCTACAAAGTGTAACTATTCCAGATGGTGTTACATCTATTCGATTTAATGCATTTGACAACTGTACTAATTTGAAATATGTAACAATATCTGATAGTGTTTCTGAAGTCATGTCAGGAGCATTCAGTCATTGCGCTATTGATACTTTTTATGGCAAATATGGCACAGAGAGTAAATGTTATGTACTTAATGATGTTTTACACTGTTTTGCCACAGGTTGCGGTGCTACAGAATACGCTATTCATGACGGTATTACAACTATTGCTCCTTATGCTTTTTCAAACTGTGATACCCTCATAAGTGTAACAATTCCTAATAGTGTAACAACTATTTGTCCATATTCGTTTTATAGTTGTGATAATCTTACAAGTGTATATTGCGCAGCTGTAACACCTCCTACAGCTACCAAAAATTTTTCTACAACTAATGGGGGTATGAGTTTTGGAGACTGGGATGCCTTCTGGAACAACGCCACCAATCGTAAAATTTATGTACCTCGTGAGTCGGTTGATGCATACAAAGCAGCTGACGGCTGGAAATTGTATGCCGATGCGATTGAGGGGTATGACTTTTGACACGGTCGTAAAACTTGAAAATCAGTGATAGTGGAGAGAATAAGAAAGAGGATGGCTAAATTATTTTTTAGTCATCCTCTTTGTTTGAATCTTAATGTAAATAAACCTCAAACAACTTTTTATAGTTCAAAGTGATAAGCACTTTTGTCGAATTTTGATTTCCAGATATAATCTGCGCTGCGGGTAGAGGGGTTGAAAAGTGTACTCCACTGGGTAAATTCGGGGTATGAGGCTGCGCGGAGGATATCAAAAACGCTCTCTGTTGTAGGGTTGGTGCAGGCACTGCACATAGTACAGATTTGGTTAAAGCGTTGGTGCGACAGTTCGTTGCCAACGCCACACTTTTTACCCTCAGAGAGGTAGTGGTTTGTGACAATGTCGGTAGGGGAGACGACCATATTTCCGTCGATATACTCCACAACCACTGCCTTGCCAAGTGCATCGGCAATAGCAAAGTGGTGCGAGGTGTCTATTGACGAGTGCATATCGTACTCAGAGAGCAGCTCCACTGCCTGGTCAACAGTTGCCGCCTTATTGAGCAGCAGGCGGATAGCGGAGGTGGTTGTAAGGTCGGCTTTGTCGCTATTTTGGCAGGTCTGCTCATTATCGCCCGCAACAAGGTCTGCAACATAGAGTCCCTTCTCGTTAATACCATCAAGAGGCAGGTAGAGAGCCACAATTGCCGCCATACGCGACATAATATCCCCGTCTGGCTGCCAATCATCGCCCATGCCGATAAAGTCTATACAAGCAGTAGAAATTGAGCTATAGCCGTTATCTGGATAGCTCTTTACAACCATAGCCCTGCAATCTTTATCAAAGTCAAAATTGCGTCCAAAAAGGTTGCCCGCATCTGTTCTGAGCACAAAAGAGCTACAACCATACTCAGCCGAGGTATTAGTTGCACCGCCAAAGCCATTTGTCAGAAAAGAGGTTATATAGCGAGCCATATCGGCATCAGTCGCAGCTCCGCCTTGGGCTAAAAATTCGTCAAAGCCGTAGTCGCCTATGTAGGTTATTGTGTATAGCCCGTCATCGAGCTTTGCAACGCTCTGCGCCGCCTTTATGCGTGGGTCAGTAGCAATGCCGTAGGCTATTATTGCAACTACCGCAGCAAGAATAATAGCAATTGAGATAAGAAACTTTTTCATTGTTATAATAATAGAACATACCAAAAAAGTAGCGAGTTCATTTCTGACTCGCTACTCAATTTAGTGTTGTTTACTCCTTGATAAGAACTATATAATCGCCTGCTGCAAGGTTTGCGGTGTAAGTTGCTGAGTTGAGATTTACAGCAGCACCTGTGATCAGGTTTTTCCACTCGCCCTGAACAGGAACATTGCAAGTAGCATTGCTTACGCTATTAGTAAAGTTTGCCATAACAATTACGCTACCTGCGTTGGTGCTATAAACAAGGGTCTTAGCAGCCATATTACTGTCGCCTACAGCCCAAGTCTGGATAGCAGGTTTGCCATCGAAACCGTACATATCAGGGTGTGTAGTACGGAAAGTAATACACTTGCTAACGGCATCGTAGAGAGCCTTGCGCTCAGCTACCTGCATATACTCCCAATGTACAGGCTTTGGCTCAACCTTCTGGCTGTCATCAGAGCCGATTGTAATATCGTAGCCCATCTCGCCAAACTGCCACATCATCTTTGGATATGGAGAGAGGAAGTGCAGAGCGTATGCAGCCTGGAGGTGCTTAGAGATACGAGCCCAGCTACCCTTTACATAGCTCTGACCGTAAGCTACAGCCTTGTATGCAACTCGCTCCTCGTCGTGGTCCTCAATATTACCCACTCTACCGAATGCTACAGCACCGCTAAAGTCGCTCTTGCCGTTACCAGTCCAGCCCATAACAGTCTCAGAGTATGGGTCTATAGCCTTGCGCCACAGCAGGATGCCCTTATATGATGCAAGTATCTCCTCCTCGTCGTAGTCTGAGAGGTGCTCAAGGATAATGTATGCATCCTCCTCTACCTCGCGGATAGCATCTGCATAGTCCTTAATAATCGCAATACGACTATCATCTCGTCGTCCCCATTTGCCTACATCAGAGCCTGAATTTGTCTGAGTAAGACCCTTAGAGAGGTCGAAACGGAAACCATCGACATTGTACTCCTTAAGCCAATACTGGAGCATATCCTTGAAATACTGGCGAGTCTTAGGGTACTCATGGTTGAAGTCGTGGAATACATTGAACGGGTGGCGAGCAACCTTATTGAAGAAAGGATTGTTGTTTGCAGCCTGACCATCAGTGTCGCACCACATCTTCATCCAAGGGTGCAGACCTGTTGCGTGGTTGATTACAATATCAAGGATAACTGCAATACCGCGCTTGTGGCACTCGTCAATAAATCGCTTGTAGTCCTCTACTGTACCGTAAGCCTTGTCAGCAGCGAAGTAGAAGCATGGGTTGTAACCCCAGCTGTTGTTGCCGTCAAACTCGTGGATAGGCATCAGCTCAATAGCATTTATACCCAAAGTCTGAAGGTGGTCGAGCTTAGCAAGTGCGCCATTTACAGAGCCCTCAGTTGTGAAATCACGGAACAGCAACTCATAAATTGCAAGCGAGTTCTGTTTAGGACGCTTGAAGTCAGCTACCTCCCAATTGTAGGTAGTAGGGGTGGTAGAGAAGACAGACACAACATCGTTTGTCTTGTCTGATGGGTACTGGCGCAGGTTTGGATATACTGTAGCAGAAATCCACTTGTCGTTCCATGGGTCAAGAATCTTTGTTCCGTATGGGTCGCCACACTTGATGGTCTTGTCAACAAGGAACTGGTAAGCAACCTCTGTATTTGGAGTAAGACCGTCAACAGTAGTCCAGAAATAGTCGCCATCCTTCTTCATCATGTAGGCATTTGTTGGCGCAAAGTCGTTAAAGTCGCCAAGCAACACAACTTGATTCTTTCCAGGGGCGTAGAGGACAACAGTTGCAGTGTTGCCATTTACAGTCACACCATCCTTAACACCTGCAGGACGAGCCTCAGAAGGTGTTGCACCAAGAACAGCAGTTGTTACCTGGTCTGTAACTACCTTAGTGCCATTTGAAGCTTCAGCCTTGAAAACAACATCCTCAGTAGCAGTTGTTGTGTAGGTATATCTAATATCCTGACCCTCAGAGGTAGCTACAACCTGCTCGTTCTTGTAGAGAGTCACTGTTGTTGCATCTTTTGAAGCCACAGATACTGTGTAGCTGTTGTTCAAATCAAGGATAGAGCGATTTTCAGGCGATACAATCTTTACAGCCAAGCCTGGCTCAGACATCTCAACAAAGATATCACTGCCATTATTTTTCATCTCCTTTGAGCCATCAGCTGAGCGGAATACAAAGGCAAGGTGAGTGATAGTCTCTGAGGCAGGAACGCCGTAGAAAGCACGAGGACCACCCTTGATTACCATCTTGTGAACATTGTTCTTAACCTTTGTCAGACGACAAGAGGCATCGTTTACAGCCCAGTCAAACTTAACATACTTCCAATCAGCAGTAGTGGTACTCGCATTAGTAAGAACGCCAGTGTGAGCATAAATCTGACCTGTGAAGTTCTCCAAACCGGTACCCTCAGTGTTGATATAGACAATAACATCGGTGGTCATGTCGGAGGTAACAAATGTAGGGTCGGTAGAGATAAGTGGATAAACCTCTGGCTCAGTTGTGCCTGGGGTGTCGTTGCCACCAGTGTTCTCATTGCCCTCATTGCCGCCTTCATCTGGCTTCTCCTCCTCGTTCTGCTGAGGAGGTTTGTTGCTTGCGCGGTCAATACCACTCTCGCAAGAGACAAAGAGCAGTGTTGAGCAGAGCAATACAATCAAAAGATAAATTCTCTTCATAGTTTATAAATTGGTTTTAGTTATTAAATAATTCTCACTATTCAGCCGATAATCTTCGCAAATTTTAATAAAAAAAAGGTATTATCTAAATTCTTGCCACTGAACGGCACCATTTAATATATGAGGTGCGAGAAAAAGAGATTGAGCGGAGAGGTAAAAAGTGGCTGACTAAAAGGTAATTTAGCCAGCCACGCATCATTAAGAGGTTGAATAAAGTGAATAGGCTTACTCGCCGTGCTCAAGCCAGATAAGAAAATCGGCTGTCTTACTGCGACTGACAAACGAGTCAATATTGCTTGCAGGATTGAGTGTTAGCTTAATTCTGTTACCTAAGCGTTTTGCGACATTTCCGACAGCTTTGTCTGAGACAATGCAACTGCGAGAGATGCGGAAAAAGCGCGCCGTATCAAGCTCTTTGCTGATTGTGTCAAGCGAGACATCCATCAGATACTTGTCGCCCGTTACTGTCATAAGGTATGTGCAACCATCCTCTGAGTAGAAGTAGGCAATATTTGAGGTCTCAACCATTATAATCTTGTCGTTGTAGCGGAGCAAAAAACGCTGCTTTTGTTTGCGGGTCTCAGTTGATAGGGCAGCCCTCAAAACATCAACATCTACAGGCTTTGTAAATGCATTTCTGCGACTTTTGCAACGCTCCAAGGCACGGGTAAGGTCTGCCACGCTTGCAGGTTTGAGTAGGTAGTCAATAGAGTTTACCTCAAAAGCCTTTACAGCGTAGTTGTTGTATGCCGTAACGATAATCACAGGGCAGAGAATCTCTATCTGCTCAAAGATATCAAAACACTTGCCATCAGACAGTTCGACATCCATCAGTATCACATCTGGATATGGATTTGCATTTTTAAGCCATGCAACAGCCTTATCTACGCTGTCTAAGACGCCGCAGATGCTTACATCTTCAAAGTTTGTGGTTAGAGTTCTAACAAGAGCTTGCTGAGCAACAAGTTCGTCTTCTATAATCAGGATATTCATAGATAGGTTATATTAGAGGTAGTTTTACTTCAAAATAATTATCGTTTTTTGTCACTATAATATCATCTCCAACAGCGTTTATATACTGCTTAGAGATATTTTTCAGACCAACTTTTGTACTGTCTGTACTTGAGCTTTTGAACTGTATGTTGTTGCGGACAACAATGTAGTTTTCCTCTGTAATTATCTCAATTTTCAGAGGCTGCTCCACACGCACAATATTGTGCTTAAAGGCATTCTCAATAAGCACCTGAAGGCTACACTGAACAACAAAACGAGACTTTGCATCCTCGGCAATCTGCTGCTCAATTACAAACCCATTTGGGAAACGCACTTTGAGCAAATCTGTATATTTCTCAATAAACTCCAACTCCTCCTGTAACCTTACAAGGTGTTCGTTCTCGTTTTGCAACATATAACGGTACAGCGCAGCGAGTTTTAGAACATACTCCGCAGCCTCGCTGTTCTTCTTCTCCTCAATAAGTCCATTGAGAATATTGAGTGAGTTAAAGAGGAAGTGAGGGTTTACCTGCTGCTTAAGAATATTATACTGAAACTGTGCCAAACGGCGTTTCTCCTGCTCGTTTTCTATACGATTGCGGGTCTGATAGACATAGGCTATCAAAACAATCAGCACATATATTACCAAACTTGCAAGAATCGAGATAGAGAAGAGCTGCACAAACGAAACTAAGGCAAACGGTGTCTGAGTGCCAAATGGCAGATTGTAGCCTATAATCAGCGTGGTAGCAGCCGCTGTAATTGCTGTGGCGGTAAATAACCCCACAACATAACCAAATGGGGTAGAGAGAATCTTAAATCGCGGCGAGAAGATGTGGTATATCACATTGAAAGCCACAAGGGTTATTATGGCCAGTGAGTTACCTAAAAACAGTTTCAGCGTGGTGCTTACAACCTCCTCTGAGAGCAAGTTCCCAAAGATTTTGGAGTAGATAATTCGCACAAACAACAGACCACACATTGTCCACACAACAGGTCTTAAATCGAACACTGTACTCCCATTTCGGTATCTCCCCCCCCCAATAAAGTTGTAGAGGAAAAGGAAACCAAAACCAATTATCTCTGTGGTTATAAACGAGGTCAGAGAGTGCATCAGAATAGGGGTTGTGATAAACATTGTGAGAAAATCTGCACCATAGGTACCGATTACAAAGCCGACAATGTTTCCAGCAATAGCACTTACTGCAATAATTCCAAAACCCTGACCCTTGCGTAGGGCGATAATTGTAATCAGGGTAATCGTAGCGCAAGTAAGTATCAGCTCGTCGTCAATGTTCAGTAGCGCACACGACAAGACAATCACAGCGTGGATGGCTGCGAAAATATGGATAATTTGCCAACACTTGAGGTTACTCATATTACAATATCCACTGTTTTCGAGTTCAAATTTAATACAAATTTGCCAAATAAGCAAACAATTCGTAAATATTTGATAAATTATCAGATGGCAAAAGCATAGAAAATCCCAATCCGTTCAACCCCCTTTTTCTGCTCCTCAATAGCTAAATACAACCACTCGCGCTACAAGATTTTTTGGGCTGAAAAATATTTTGAAAATTTGTCTATTGACAACTGACAAAATGAAAATTTTTAAGAATTTTTAATAATTATAACAACATGAAAAAACCAAATCTCTCGTTTTGGCAGATGTGGAATCTCAGTTTTGGCTTTTTTGGAGTTCAGATTGCATACGCTCTCCAGAGTGCCAACATCAGTCGCATCTTTGCAACGCTTGGTGCTGACCCGCATGACCTGAGCTACTTCTGGATTCTGCCGCCGCTAATGGGTATGATTGTACAGCCCTTAGTTGGAACATGGAGCGACAAGACCTGGTGCAAATTGGGTCGCCGCAAGCCTTACCTCTACCTTGGTGCGGTTGTGGCAGTGCTTGTGATGGCACTTCTGCCAAACTCAGGCAGCCTGAATTTGACTATCAAGGCGGCTATGTCCTTTGGTCTTGTGATGCTTATGCTCCTTGACACCTCAATCAATATGGCTATGCAGCCGTTTAAGATGATGGTGGGCGATATGGTCAACGAGGAGCAAAAGTCGCAGGCTTACTCTATCCAGAGCATGCTCTGCAACGCAGGCTCACTTGTGGGCTACCTCTTCCCATACCTCTTCACTTGGCTTGGTATCAGCAATATTGCTCCAGAGGGTGTAATTCCAGACTCGGTAACATACTCTTTCTATGCTGGTGCAGTGATTATGATTATCTGTGTTCTCTACACAGGTCTGTCTGTTAAAGAGATGCCTCCACAGGAGTATGCACAGTTCCACAACATCTCAAAAGAGGAGAATGAGGAGAGCAAAAACCTCTTCTATCTGCTTCTGCACGCACCAAAGGCGTTCTGGCAGATTGGTCTTGTGCAGTTCTTCTGCTGGTTTGCCTTCCTCTATATGTGGAATTACACAGCAGGTGGTATTGCCGAGAATGTATGGGGCGTTGACCCTATGAACACAACCTCGCCAGAGTATCAGGCAGCTGGTAACTGGGTTGGTGTTCTGTTTGCTGTTCAGGCAATAGGCTCAATACTGTGGGCTATGGTACTGCCAATGTTCCGCAAGATAAAGGTTGGATACTCATTTAGCCTTATCTTAGGTGCAATTGGATTTATCTCTACCTTCTTTATCCACAACCAATATATGCTCTTTGTATCCTTTATCCTTATCGGTTGCGGTTGGGCAGCAATGCTTGCAATGCCATTTGCAATGCTTACCAACTCTCTGTCAGGAAGTAGCATGGGTGCATATTTAGGTCTGTTTAACTGTACAATCTGCCTCCCACAGATTGTTGCGGCACTTTTGGGTGGTATAATCCTCTCACTTGTGGGCAGTAGCCAGATTATGATGCTTGTTGTTGCAGGTGTCTCACTGCTACTTGGAGCAATTACAGTGCCATTTATTACAGAGAAGAAGTAACACCAAATATTTTATTATTCTATTAACATTATTTTTATGAAAAGACTTCTAATGTGTGTGACAATTGCGCTTTTCTGCGTGATTATCCCGCCACTTGCTTCCGCACAAGGTAGCAAGGAGGTAAAGGGTGTTGTTGTCGATGCAAGCGGTCTTCCGATTATCGGAGCGACTGTTGCTGAAGTTGGTACTCTCAACGGAACGATGACAGACATCCAAGGTCAGTATGCTCTGACCGTAAAAGATGGCAGTGCCATCGTAGAGATTAGCTTTGTCGGTTACAAAACCGTACAGCTCGTTGCAACATCTTCAGAGCTCTCTCGCGTAACTCTTACCGAGGATGCTATGGGTCTTGACGAGGTAGTTGTTATCGGTTACGGTACCGTAAAGAAGAACGACATGACAGGTTCTGTTATCGCTGTTAAGGCTGAGGAGCTCAACCGTGGTGCGCTTACCTCTCCACAGGAGCTGCTTCGTGGTAAAGTTCCTGGAGTAAACATCGTATCTGGTAATGGTGCCCCTGGTGCAGGTGCTGAGATTCGTATCCGTGGTGGTGCGTCACTTTCAGCCTACAACGACCCACTGATTGTTATCGATGGTGTACCTATCGCAGAAAATGCAGGTGTTGGTATGTCAAACGGTCTGGCAACTGTAAACCCTAATGACATTGAGTCATTTACAGTTCTTAAGGATGCGTCTGCAACAGCTATCTACGGTTCTCGTGCATCAAACGGTGTCATCCTGATTACTACTAAGAAGGGCTCAAACGGCGCACCTCGCGTATATTACAATGGTAGCGTATCTGTTAAGCACAACTACAGCACAATGGATATGATGAACGCAGAGGAGCTCAAGGCTCATGTTCTTACTGTTGCTCCAGACCTCACTGATAAGGCAAACGAACTGTTTGGCACAGCTGATACTGATTGGCAGTCACAGATTTTCCGCCTCGGTATTGCAACTGACCACAATGTTTCAATCACAGGCTCAGCAGCAGACAACAAGCTGCCTTACCGTGCATCTGTAGGTTATGCTTATGACGGTGGTACTATCTACAAGTCGGACAATCAGCGTGTTACTGCCGACATTAGCTTAGCACCTAAGTTCCTCAAGGACCACCTCTCTGTAAACTTCAACGCTAAGGGTATCTACAACCGTGCAAACTATATTGACGGTAGTGTTGTCGGCTCAGCAGTATATTTTGACCCAACACAGTCTCCTTATGTATATGATGCAGATGGTAATGTTGACTACGCAACAAACAACGGTTACTTCAACTGGTCAACAGACCTTACAGCTACAAACCCTTACTCACTTCTCTACGACCAGTGGGATGCAAACAACTCTCTGCGTGCTTTGGGTAACATCCAGCTCGACTATAAGGTACACGGCTTTGAGGATTTGAACTTCAACCTTAACCTCGGTCTCGATATTACATCTACAAAGGGCGATAAGGGTAACATGCCAGGCTCTATCTACGCAAACCGCGATGGTGGCGATGATGGTAAGTACAAGACCCGTGGTCGCTACAGCATGTACGAGAATCTTCACCACAACCAGCTCTTGGAGTTCTATGCTAACTACAAGAAGGATATTGGCATCCACAATATCAACGCTATGCTCGGTTACTCTTGGTCAAGAGACCACTTTGAGACAACAAACAGCAACTATGGTCGTGCAGTTCCTGCAGACCCAACTCTTACACTGTTTGATGTTGTTCAGGTTGGCGATACTACCTACAGCGCACAGCGTTATGCTCTTGTATCTTTCTACGGTCGTTTGAACTACTCAATTGATTCACGCTACTTGTTCACAGTTACAATGCGTGCCGACGGCTCTTCTCGCTTTGTAGGCAAGAATCGTTGGGGTTACTTCCCTTCAGCAGCATTTGCTTGGAATATCGCTCAGGAGAGCTGGCTTAAGGACTCTGAGACCGTATCTGCCCTCAAACTCCGTTTAGGTTGGGGTCAGACAGGTCAGCAAGGCTTTGGCAGCAACTATGCAGCAATTCAGTTCTCTACAATTTCACAGGACCCAACTACTCAGTACCCACTCGGTCCTGACCAGTTCTACTATCCAGTTCGTCCTAACGCATACAACGACAGCCTTAAGTGGGAGTCAACTACTACCTACAACGCAGGTTTGGACTTCGGTTTCTTCCACGGTAGAATCAATGGTAGCGTTGATGCTTACTATCGTCAGACAGACGACCTGATCTCTTATGTAAATGTTCCACTCGGTGCTAACTTCTCTAACTATGTTTATCAGAACATTGGTGCTATGGAGAATAAGGGTGTCGAGGTTGCTCTCAACTTTATCCCTGTAGAGACTCCAGATTGGAATCTCCAGATTGGTTTGAACGGAACATGGCAGCAGGTAAAGATTACCGAGCTCCCTTCTGCATACATTGACCTTGGTGATGCAGGTGGTGGTACAGGTAACACTGTACAGCGTCATCAGGTTGGTTATGCTCCTTTCACCTTCTATACATGGCAGCAGGTTTATGACCAGAACGGCAATCCTATCCAGAATGCTGTTGTTGACCGCAACCAGGATGGTCAGATTACCAATGAGGACCGCTATATGACAAACAAGAGTCCAAACCCAGATTTCTACTATGGTGTAAACCTCAAGCTCTCATACAAGAATTGGGACTTTGGTTTCAACGGTCACGGTACTCTTGGCAACTATATGTTCAACGATGTATTGCGTAGCTCTGCAACTGCATACTACCCAGATGTTGTCAACAAGGGTTACCTTGTAAACCGTCAGGCAGCAGGTGCTAAGTATGGCTTCACTGCAAGTTCTACTACTGCACAGTCTCTCTCTGATATGTTCCTTGAGGATGCATCGTTCTTCCGTATGGATGATATCAACCTCGGTTACACATTTAATAAAGTTGGTCAGGATGATACTTCAATTCGCGTAGCTGTTGGTGTACAGAATGTATTTACACTGACTAAGTACAGCGGTCTTGATCCAGAAAGTTCTGTAACAGGTGGTATTGATGGTAATATCTATCCTCGTCCACGCGTATTCAGTGTTCGCTTGGGTATTAACTTTTAATTGAGTGAAAAATATGAAAAAGATAATAATGATTTTTGCTGCTTTTGCGACCACTGCTCTCACATCTTGTGTTGGCGTTCTTGACCAGGAGCCATTGTCAAGTGATGTTGTAGGCGGTGACGAGGTGTATTCAAATGAGACATATCGCCTCGGTCAGCTCGCAAAGATTTATGGTAGCTTTAACCTTACAGGTAACTCTGGTGCAGGCAGTACAGATATTTCTGTAAACGATGCCGGTGCATCGGAGTTTATCCGTGCTTGGTGGTCTTGTAATACACTTACAACCGATGAGGCAAAGTGTGTATGGGGCGACTCTTGGGTAAAAGAGGTTGTTTCTAACACATGGACCAATACTAAAAATGACGCTATCTACGCTGCTTATGTTCGTGGCATGATGATGGTAACTCTTGCTAACGAGTATCTCCGTAATACAGACGATTCAGACCCTGTAATTGCTATTGAGCGTGCTGAGGTGCGTGTTCTTCGCGCTATGGCTTACTGGATTTTGCTCGACTGCTTCGGCAACCCTCCATTTACCACTGAGGCTGACCCTATGGGTGCTGTAAAGCCTGAGCAGATTACTGCTGCTGAGCTTTATGCATGGCTTAAGGCTGAGCTTGAGGATTTGGTTTCTGAGGAGTCTAACCTTAAGGCTGTTCATACTCAGGTTTATCCTCGTATTGACAAGGGTGCTGCTTACGGTCTGCTCGCTCGTCTGCTTATCAACCACAAGACATACCTTGGTACTGAGGATAAGGCTGTATATCAGGAGGCTATGGATGCCGCAAAGCAGGTTGTTGACAACTATACTTTGGCTCCAAACTACCATGAGTTGTTTATGGGCGACAATGGTCAGAATGCGGCTGTTCTTGGCGAGTTTGTTTTGGCTGCTTGCTATGATGCTAACAAGACTCAGTCTTACGGTGGTGCTACATACTTCATCGCTGCAAGTACAAACAATAACTACAACCTCGGTCTTGCTGCAGGTTGGGCTGGTCTGAACACTTCTACACAGTTTGTTACAAACCTTATCGGTGCTGCTGCTGACGCTGCTGCTTTGGGTCAGAATGTAGAGTCATTTACAACTGTTGACAAGCGTGCACTTGTATCTCTTAAGTATTCTGAGGATAAGGAGCAGACTCTTGACGCATTTGCTTCAGGTTGGCATGTATTCAAGTTCAACAACCTCCACTCTACAGATACTGACATCTATGCAGAGAAGGATAACCTTGTTGAGCAGTTTGCATCTATCGACTTCCCACTTATCCGTGCAGCCGAGATGTACCTTATCTATGCTGAGGCAAAGGCTCGTTTTGATGGCGGCTCTACAACCGACGCTACTGCTGTAGGTTGCCTTGCAGCTGTTCAGAAGCGTGCAGGTCTTACAACAGCTCCTACAAGCGTAAGCCTTGAGGATGTATTCACTGAGATTACCCGTGAGCTCTACTGGGAGGGTCTTCGTCGTACAACTCTTATTCGCTTCGACAAATATACTTCAGCAACCTATATCTGGCCTTACAAGGGTGGTGCAGAATCTGGTCAGGCACTTCCTGATTATATGAAGCTCTTCCCAATTCCAGATGAGGATTTGATTGCTAATCCAAATCTTGTTCAGAACAAGGGTTATTAGTATTAACACCAAAAATTAGTAACAATGAAATTCTTGAAATATTTTTCAATTGCCGCAGCGGCTCTTCTCGCCTTCTCTTGCCAGGAGGTGGACAAGACCTTTGCAGCACCTGCTGAGGAGATACAGAATCCTGTACTAAACTCTCACGCAGATATTGTTGTGACTGAGGATAATATGGGTACCGAGGTTTCATTTACTTGGAGCCAGGTTGACTACGGCTATCCTGCACAGGTTACTTACAGCCTCTATGTTGTATATGGCGAGGCTAAAGTTCAGCTCGGTCAGTCATTTACTACCAGCTACACTCTGACAAAAGAGGCTCTGAACAACATCCTTGTTGATGCTAAGGGTCTTGCAGTACCTGCAAAGGAGACTGCACAGATTTCACTCTATGTAGAGTCTTCAATCTCTAACAACTCTGACGAATATACAAAGCGTTCTGAGGCTATTACTCTCTATGTTACAACCATTGAGGCAACTACTGCTCCATGGATTCGTCGTTACATCTATGTTCCAGGCAACCACCAGGGTTGGGCACCTGCTGATGCTCCAATTCTTTGGGAGACTGCTGAGAAGAGCGGTAAGTACGAGGGTCTTGTAAATCTTGTAAATGCAGACGATGCAACTGCTGATGTAGAGTTCAAGTTTACTCAGGGTCCAAACTGGGAGGTTAACCTTGGTGGTAGTGTTGATAGCATGACCCCAGGTGGCGACAATATCAAGATGCCTTCTGGTCTGTATTGGCTCTCAGTAGAGGCTGCGGCAGACTTCTCTACAGGCTCTGTATCTATTAAGAAGATTGGTGCTATTGGCGTTATCGGTACAGCTATTGGTGGCTGGGGCGATACCGACGATTTGGTACTCACTTGCACAGATACTAACGCTCAGCTTTGGGAGGGTATTTGTGACAACTGCGCTGGTGGCGACTTTAAGTTCCGTCTGACAGGTGGCAACCTTACTGATGTTTGGGCTATGAACTGGGGTGGCGATATTAACCACCTTACACCTGGTGGCGACAACATTAAGACCGATCTTACAGGAAAGGTTAAGTTTAGCATCTCTTTCCGTGGCGATATTCCTGCACTTGCAGAGGATGCAACAAATCCATCTCCTATTTTTGCTAAGGTAGAGCAGGCACAGTAAACTCAGAGGTGGTAACCTCAGGGTTGCCACCTTATAAAAACAGAAAGATTATGAAAATTTGGAAATATATTTTGTCGGCTGCAGCACTCCTCTCTTTGGGTGCTTGTAACCACGATGCAGACCCAATGGTTATTCCTTCAAGAGCTGTAGCTATTGCAAACCACAGTTCAGTGGTTGTAAACGATATTACTACAGACGAGGAGTTTACCTTGGTTTGGTCTGCTGCAAAGTTTGGTATTCAGACCGAGGTAGAATACACAATTACCGCTGCTGTAAATGGCAATAGCGTTAATTTGACAACTACCTCAAACCTCTACTACACAACTACCAACGGCGCACTGATTAAGGCTCTTGGTCTTACTATGGCTGATACTTATCAGGTTGAGTTTACCGTTACCGCAACTGCTTTTGAGAGCGGCGAGACCAACGCTGACACTAAGACTGTCGCTTTCACTCTTACAAAGGCTGGTTATGTATATATCGTAGGTGGCTACCAGGGCTGGAAGGCTGCTGAGGCATCTTCTCGTCTTGTTCAGGGCGAGGATGGTCTTCTCCGCGGCTTTGTAAACATCCTCAGCGACACTGACGGTGGTAACGAGGTTAAGTTCTACACTCAGCAGAACGAAGAGGGTGCTAAGTATGGTATCAAGGGTGGCAAAATCAGCACTGATGCTGACGCTGCTAACATCGTTCTGACAAAGGGTCTTCACTTCTTGCTCTTTGACTATAAGGAACTCACACTTGTTGATGTACCTCTTACAAAGGTTGCTCTTATTGGCGAGGCTGTAGGTAGCTGGGAGAATGATGTAGAGATGACATTTGATGCAGCAACCAACCTCTGGACAGCTGTTGTTGAGAATGTAGCAAAGGATAAGGAGTATAAAGTTCGCTTTAACGGCATGTGGGATGTAGTTGATGCTAATGGCAAGACTTACAATATCTCACTTGGTGGCGAGGCTACAAACCTTGCAATGGGTGGTAGCAACCTCAAGGCTGGCTACAATGGCAAGGTAACATTTAGTCTTAACCTCTTCGACACTCCTTATACCCTTACTGAGACAGGTCCAGCACCAGATCAACTCTATATTATCGGTGCTTACCAGGGTTGGAGTCACTCAAATCCACACTCTACACTTATGAGAAGTGGTAGCCAGCTTATCGGTTTTGTAAATATTACCGATGCAGCTGCGGCAGAGCTTAAGTTCTGTACAGAACTTAACTGGGACGGTATCAACTATGGTATCAAGGACGGTGCTATCAACACTGATGACGACGCAGGCAATATTACACTTGCAGTTGGCCTTCACTACCTTGTACTTGACTTTGACACAATGACCCTCAGTGATACTCTTATCACAAAGGTTGGTCTTATTGGCAATGGCGATGCATTTGGCAACTGGGGCACTGATGTAGATATGGCTTTTGACGCTGCTACAAATACTTGGTCAGCAACTGTAAACAATGTTCCTGCTGACAATGAGTATAAGGTGCGCTTCAACGGTGGTTGGGACATCAACCTTGGTGGCGAGGCTGCAAACCTTGTCTTTGGTGGTGGCAACCTTAAGACTGTGAAGAGTGGTACTGTAACTTATGTACTCAACATCTTTGCACACCCATATACTATCGTAGAGAAATAGTGTATGATACTAACCAGAGAGCCTTGACCAGCTCTCTGGTTCCTAAGAAGTTAATTATTAAAACCAACTATCACTATGTTAAAAAAGTTATTGTTCTTACCTCTGATTGCAGCAATGATTCTCAGTTCTTGCTGCAACAACACTCCGCAGGGCGCACATCCAGATTGGACCTACAATGCGGTTGTGTATGAGCTTAATGTGCGCCAATACACCCCAGAGGGCACTTTTGCTGCGGCAGCAGAGCATCTGCCACGCCTAAAGGAGCTTGGTGTGGATATAGTATGGCTTATGCCTATATATCCAATTGGTGTTAAGGAGAGAAAGGGTACCCTTGGCTCTTACTATGCAATTTCAGACTACTGCGCAACCAACCCAGAGTTTGGTACTCTTGCAGACTTTGACGCCTTTGTAGCGAAGGCTCACAAGTTGGGTCTAAAGGTTGTTTTGGACTGGGTTGCAAACCACACCTCTCCAGATGCACTGTGGATTAACACTAAGCCTTTAGATTGGTATGTACGCGACGAGCAGGGCAATACTATTGTTCAGTATGATTGGACAGATATTGCAAAGCTCAACTACGACAACCACGATATGCGTGCCGAGATGGAGAAGGCTATGCGTTTCTGGATGGCAAGAGGCATTGATGGTTTCCGTTGCGATATGGCTTGCGAGATGCCATTTGACTTCTGGAAGAGCGTTATCCCTTCACTTAGAGCCGACTATCCACAGATGTATTGGCTTGCAGAGGGCGAGCATGCAGAGCTTCACAATGGCTCATTTGATGCCTCATACGCTTGGGAGTTGCACCATCTGCTCAACGCTATTGCACGCGGCGAAAAGGGCGTAGCTGAGCTTAAGGAGTACATTGCAAAGGATGCTGCAAATCATCCAGCAGAGGCGTTCCGTCTGATGTTTACCTCTAACCACGACGAGAACTCTTGGGCAGGAACAGAGTTTGAGCGTATGGGCAATGCTGCAAAGGTTATGGCAGTGCTCACATTTACTCTTCCAAACTCTCAGCCGCTGATTTATACAGGTCAGGAGATGGGCTGGAATAAGCATTTTGAGTTCTTTGAGAAGGACCATATCCCAGCTTGGGAGGTAAACGAGTATGCTGAGTTTTATAAATCTCTTACTGACCTGCGCCACAACAATAAGGCTCTTGCAGCAGGCGAGAGAGGCGGTAAAATTGAGTATATCGAGGGCGTGCCAGAGGGCGTATTTGCCTTCTCTCGTTCTGTCAAGGGCAACAAGGTTACTGTCTATGCAAACCTTACAAAAGAGGCTGTTTCATTTAACAATATCAACCTTGAGGCTTGGGGTTGGAATATAATTACAGAGTAGTATGAAAAGATTGTTTATAGTGCTGGCAACTTTGGGTATGGTTGCTTGCTCACAGAGTCCAAAAGTTGATGTTTCTGCTATTGCAGAGGCTAATGGAGAGATTACCCGCGTAGAGCCACTGAGCTGGTGGACAGATATGAAGACTCCGCTTCAGCTGCTTATCGGTGGAGAGAATATTTCAGAGTACAATGTAACCCTTGAGGGTGGCAGTGGGGTAGAGATTACAGCTCTGCATAAGGCAGACAGTCCAAACTACATCTTTGCCGATGTTGCTGTTTCAAGCAGTGCTAAACCTGGTACATATTACCTTGTATTTACAAATGGCGAGAAGAGTTTTAAGTACCCTTATACTATCTCAGAGCGTAGAGACGGCTCAGCAGCGCGTCAGGGCTTTACTACTGCCGATGTAATCTATCTGCTTATGCCAGACCGCTTTGCAAATGGCAATCCAGAGAACGATTCTACCGCTTGCACCTCTGAGAAGGCTGCTCGCAATGAGTTCTTTGGTCGTCATGGTGGCGATTTGCAGGGTATGATTAACGGTCTTGACTATATTGCATCTTTGGGTGCAACCACAATCTGGCCTACACCGCTGCTTTTGGATAACGAGCCACGCGAGTCTTATCACGGCTACGCTTGCGGCGATTACTACCATATCGACCCTCGTTTTGGCGATAATGAGCTATACAAAACCTTTGTTGCAGAGGCTCACAAGCGCGAACTTAAGGTTATTATGGATGTTGTAACCAACCACTGTGGCGTTGCTCACTGGTGGATGAAAGATATGCCGTTTAAGGATTGGGTACATGTATTCCCAGAATATACAGGCACAAATGTATGTTTCTCTACAAATATGGACCCTAACGCATCTTCTTATG
Organism: uncultured Alistipes sp.; assembly: GCA_964541245.1. Lineage (GTDB taxonomy): Bacteria > Bacteroidota > Bacteroidia > Bacteroidales > Rikenellaceae > Alistipes. The sequence continues at coordinate 7,312 of CAZIPR010000024.1, read as the reverse complement.
ACCTTAATCTTCAGGAGAGCGGTTGGTTTGTACCATCTATGCCTGATATGAATCTGAACAACCCATTTGTTCTCAACTACTTCAAGCAGTGGGCAGTTTGGTGGATTGAGTATGCAGACCTTGACGGTTTTAGAGTTGATACATACCCTTACAATGAGAAGGAGCCTATGAGCGAGTGGTGCAAGTCTGTTATGGCTGAGTACCCAAATATCAACATTGTAGGCGAGTGCTGGACTTCATCAATCCCTCAGCTTGCGTATTGGCAGGGCGATAATGAGAATAAGGATGGTTTTAACTCTAACCTTCGCTCTGTGATGGATTTCCCACTTCAGGAGGCTATCTGCCACGCACTCTCTTGTGACCACCCAGGCTGGGGACAGGGCATGACTCGCGTATATGACTGTCTGTCACACGACTTTGTATATCACGACCTGAGCAACATGATGATTTTTGCAGGCAACCACGATATGACCCGTATTGGCGATGTTATTCGCAAGAATCCTGGTCGTGCAAAGATTGCAATGGCTATGCTTGCCACTATGCGCGGTATTCCACAGATTTTCTACGGCGACGAGATGATGCTCTGCTCAGCAGACCTTAGCCAGGGTCATGGCGGATTGAGAATTGACTTCCCAGGTGGCTGGTGTGGCGACAAGACAAACCTCTTTACAGCAGAGGGTCGCAAGGGTCAGCACAAAGAGATGTTTGACTACTCTCAGAAGTTGTTGCAGTGGCGTAAGGGCAAGAGTGTAATCCACAACGGTAAGACTATGCACTTTATGACCCGCGACAACACATACGCTTACTTCCGCTACAACGACACTGACGCCGTATTTGTGTATGTAAACAACACCGGCGAGACAAAGAGAGTTCCTTGGAGCAATTACAGCGAGATTGGCGCAACACTTAAGGATGGTCGTTGTGTTCTTACAGGTAAATCTGCAACAGTTAATGACAATACAACAGTTGCTCCATACAGCGCAATTATTGTAGAATATAAGAGATAAGAGATATGAAAAAAACATTTTTGAGCCTACTTGCTTTTGCCACTATTTTCACTGTTTCGGCAAAAGAGACGCTTACTTCGCCAGATGGCAACCTTACACTTACATTTGAGATAGGGCAGAACGGCACCCCACTCTATAGCCTTGACTATAAGGGCAAAGCTGTTGTCCTTCCAAGCGGTATGGGTCTTGAGCTTCGCGGTCAGGACCGTCAGATATCTTTTGGCGAGGAGATTACAAAATCTGACCACGGAAATTCTGTCTCTCTGTACAACAAATTCCGCCAGACAAATGTCTCTCGCAGCAACTCTGATACAACATGGACTCCTGTTTGGGGCGAGGTTTCGACTATCAGGGATAACTACAATCAGATGGTTGTAAGCCTTGAGCAGACAGAGCGTAACTACAAGATGGATATTGTTTTCCGTCTCTATAACGAGGGTCTTGGTTTCAGATATGTATTCCCTGAGCAGAAAGAGCTTACATACTTTGTAATCAAGGAGGAGAGAACACAGTTTGCCATGACAGGCGACCATATTGCATGGTGGATTCCAGGCGACTATGATACTCAGGAGTATGAGTACCACCGCTCTCGTCTCTCTGAGATTCGCGGTCTTATGCAGCAGGCAATTACACCAAACTCTTCACAGACTCCATTCTCTGCAACAGGTGTGCAGACCTCACTACAGATGAAGAGCGATGAGGGTCTATATATCAACATCCACGAGGCAGCACTCGTTGACTACTCTTGTATGCACCTTGACCTTGATGACAAGAAGATGGTATTCAACACCCACCTTACCCCTGATGCGCAGGGTTGGAAGGGTTATCTTCAAGCTCCATGCCGCACACCTTGGCGTACAGTTATGGTATCTGACGACTGCCGCGATATTCTTGCCTCAAAACTTATCCTTAACCTTAACGACCCTTGTGCATACGAGGATACATCTTGGATTAAGCCTGTTAAGTATGTAGGTGTTTGGTGGGAGATGATTACAGGTGGCGGCAATTGGGCTTATACAGAAGATTTGCCAGCCGTACAGCTCGGTGTTACAGATTACTCAAAGGTTAAACAGAGTCCAAAGCACTCTGCAAACAATGCTCGCGTGCGCCGTCTTATCGACTTTGCAGCAGAGCATGGCTTTGACGAGGTGCTTGTAGAGGGCTGGAATGTTGGCTGGGAGGATTGGTTTGGTAAGACTAAGGATTATGTCTTTGACTTTGTAACCCCTTATCCAGATTTTGATATCAAGGCACTCAACGAGTATGCACACAGCAAGGGTGTTCGTCTGATGATGCACCACGAGACCTCATCTTCTGTTCGCAACTACGAGCGTCACATGGACCAGGCTTATAAACTGATGAATAAGTATGGCTACACATCCCTTAAGAGTGGTTATGTAGGCGATATTATCCCTCGCGGCGAGTATCACTATGGTCAGTGGATGAATAACCACTACCTCTACGCTGTAAAGAAGGCTGCCGAGCATAAGATTGTTGTAAATGCTCATGAGGCTGTGCGTCCTACAGGTCTGTGCCGTACATATCCAAACCTTATCGGCAATGAGTCTGCACGCGGAACTGAGTATCAGTCTTTCGGCGGAACTCGTCCACACCATGTATGTATTCTGCCATTTACACGCCTTCAGGGTGGTCCTATGGACTACACTCCTGGTCTGTTTGAGATGGAGGTATCAAAGCTCAATCCAAACAACCAATCACATGTAAACGCAACAACCTGTAATCAGCTTGCTCTCTATCTAACCCTCTACTCGCCACTTCAGATGGCAGCAGATACACCAGAGAACTACGAGAGATTTATGGATGCTTTCCAGTTTATCAAGGATGTTGCCGTTGATTGGTCTGAGAGCCACTATATTGAGGCTGAGGTGGGCGAGTATATCACCGTTGCCCGCAAGGCTAAGAATACAGGCGAGTGGTTTATGGGTAGTGTTGCAGGCTATGATGCACGCACCTCAAAGGTGTCACTTAATTTCCTTGAGCCTAATCAGGTCTATGTAGCTAAGATTTATGCCGATGCTGCGGATGCTCACTACAAGACAAATCCGCAGGCATACACTATACGCGAGGTGCGTTGCACCTCAAAGAGTACCCTTATCCAGAATGTCGCTGCAGGCGGCGGATATGCGGTATCATTCCGTAAGGCTACTCCGGCTGATAAGCGTCTTAAGATGCTTAAGTAGTAGGCTGGAGTAAAGTTGGTTTTTATTTGGAGGGGAGAGGAGCGACCAAAAGTGTTGCTCCTCTCTTCTTTGTATATTAGAGATTTTTCATTAACTTTGTCAAAACAACTGTAAGCATGAAAAAGCTACTAACAATACTCTTTGCAACCCTTATCGCCTCTACAGCCTTTGCTCAGGCTGAAAAGAGTATAATCATCAATCCAAACTCTTTCCGACCTGTGCAGAAAGACGCACTTACGGGCGTAAATATTGATCCAATCGGGCTTGATGACTCTAAGCGACCTTGTGCCCGCCTAAAGGTCAAAATCAACCGCATGACCCGCGAGGAGATAAATGCTATTGAGGTCAAAATTGTCACAAACAATCAGCTAACTAAGAACAAGACAGCCGAGTATGACAATGGTCTTATTATTGAGATGACAGCCAAACCTCAGACCCGCTTCTACTTCCACCACGACGAGTTCGGCGACTCAAACGAAGTCTGCCTTGACCTTGAGGCTGGCAAAGAATACTACCTTGAGGCGTATCTGAATCAATTATACTCGATTGTTGTAATGTCGAATATTGCTGATGCAGAGGTCTTTATTGACGATGTTTTGCAGGGTCGAACAGATACCAATAATCAGTGTTCGATAAGGGATGTCCTGCCAGGAAAACACACCCTAAAGATTCAAAGTGGAGCAACTGTAGCACAAAATATAATTGAGGTACATGGTGCAAACTTTTTCTTTAAGCTCAATTTGCCTATAAATAGAACATCTGCACCATATAAGGTAGGCGATTACTATAATGATGGTGTAAAAGAGGGTGTAGTTTTTGAGGTTACGCCAGATGGTAAGCATGGCAAAATTGTAAGTATGCGACAGTCTGTTATGTCTTTACAGTGGGCTTCTGATAGTGAGGATCAGAGTAAAATGGTAGGAGCTACGGATGAAAATGATGGCATGTCGAACATGCAAAAAATTCAGCAACAGACAAATTGGAAAGACAGGTTTCCTGTTTTTGCGTGGTGTGCATCCCTTGGAGCAGGTTGGTATTTACCAGCGACAAACGAGTTAGCTAAATTCACAACTGATTTTGAGATACATAGTGCTGTTAATACAACACTGTCAAATAAGTCTGGAGAACAAATCTTTAAGATAGGAGCGGATGATGGTTATACAGAGCGAAGACACTATTGGGCTTCTACAGAAGATATTGTCGAAATTGGCTCTGCATATAGAGTGTTTTTGTTAAATGGATTTCCAGATACCTGTCCTAAAAACTATAGTTGGTATGTCCGTGCCGTAGCAAAATTTTAGAAAACAATTGTAAGCATGAAAAAGATAGTAAAAAATCTCGGTTTTTGGATACTTGTGGCGATGGTTGCAGGTATTATTGCTGGTGTGGCGATGGGAGAGGAGGCAAAGGTATTTGCGCCACTCGGAACGCTATTTATACAGCTTATAAAGATGCTTGTAGTGCCGCTTGTGGCTATCTCTATCATCTCTGGTGCGGCATCGCTTGGTAGTTCCCGCTCGGCTGGTACTATTGGCGTTGTGAGTATCAGCTATATTTTGATAACAACCGTGCTATCTATTATAATAGCCATTGTTTGCGGCTTAATCTTTAAGCCAGGTGCTTCGCTTGGCGCAGAGGGTGTATCGTCAATTATGGCGCAGGCTACAGCCGATGCGGGCAGTGCCGCAACACCCGGTTTTTGGGATACTATTATAGGCATGATACCCGCAAATCCTATTCAGGCGTTTGCAGAAGGGAATATTCTTCAGATTATCGTCTTTGGTCTCTTCCTCGGCTTTGGAATTGCTGCAATAGAGAGTGCTAAGCGTGAGAAGGTTGTCTCTGGGCTGAATTATATTCTTGAGGCTCTTATTTGGTGCATTGGTAAGGTAATGCTTGTTGCGCCTATTGGCGTGTTTGGTCTTATGGCAGAGGCTACAGGCACTTTCGGTTTCTCGGTACTGCTACAGATTGCAAATCTGTTGTGGGTTGACCTGCTGGCGGTGTTTGTTATGGGTCTTGCGGTATATCCTGCAACTATTGCGCTACTCTCAAGGGTTGGCGTTGCTGAGTTTTTCCGCACAATGATTCGCCCTCAGATTATCGCCTTCTCTACCGCCTCAAGCATGGCAACACTGCCCGTGACTATGGCGGCTTGTGACAGCATGGGTATCTCAAAGCAGACTTCAGGCTTTGTTGTTCCACTTGGCGCAACGATAAATATGACGGGTAATGCCATCTACTATACCCTTGTGGCGATATTCTTTGCACAGTTCTACGGTATAGAGCTTAGCATGGCGCAGTATGTCGCCATAACAATCACAGCCTCCCTTGGCTCAATCGGTCAGGCGGGTGTTCCTGGTCCAACACTAATGGTTGTAGCGGTACTTGTAAGCGCAGGCATTCCTATTGAGGGTCTGCCGCTGCTCTACGCCCTTGATAGAGTCTTTGACATGATTCGTACAGTGCTAAATATCACAGGCGATGCCGCTTGTGCTGCCGTTACAGACCGCTTTGCAAAGGAGTGATGGAAAAAGTTACAGAAACGCTGCACAGTAAGGGCTGTTCGCTTGTAGTTGAAAGTAGGGGAGAGTTGCACCTATTTTATAATCGGGGCATAAAGGATTTATACACCATATTCTCTACCTCTCCAGAGCTATTGCAGGGCGCAAAAGTAGCCGATAAAGTTGTCGGCAGGGCTGCTGCGGCTCTGATGATTCTGGGCGGTGTAAAAGCTATCTATGCCGATACAATCAGCGACCTTGCCCTTGAGACTCTTCGCGGTAGCGGTATAAGCGTCAGTTTCGGCACTACCACGCCCCATATAATCAACCGCACCAAGACCGACCTCTGCCCAATGGAGCGTGCCACAAAAGATTTAGACAACCTTAGTGAGATAGTTGCCGCCATAGAGAGTTTCGTTGCCTCGCTGGCGTGATATTTGCACCTCCAATCTAAAAAAGATTGTATGGAGAATGCTTTTATCACAGCTGTAGAACATCGCCGCAGTATCTACGCCTTAGGTGCTGCAAAAACCGTATCAGAGGAGGAGATTATTGGGACTATAGACCGCCTTATACTCTCCATGCCCTCGGCGTATAACTGCCAATCAAGTAGGGTAGTGCTGCTCTTCGGACTGCACCATATCTGCCTCTGGGGCATTGTCAAACAGAGCCTTCAGCAGATTGTACCACCCGACGAATTTACAAAAAGCCGAGAAAAGATTGATAGCTGCTTTGCCGCAGGCTGCGGAACGCTGCTCTTCTATGAGGATATGAGCGTTATTGACACCATGAAAGAGCAGTTTGCCACCTATGCCGACAAATTTGATAGCTACGCCTTGCAAACCTCGGCAATGTTGCAATTTGCAGTCTGGACAGCACTTGCACAGATGGGTTTCGGCGCATCCTTGCAACACTATAATCCCCTTATCGACTCCGCCGTAGCTACCCATTGGGGTATAAACCCCACATGGCGGCTTATGGCTCAAATGCCTTTCGGCACACCCCTCACCGCTCCCACCCCCAAAGAACAACACCTCCCTCTCCAATCCCGAAGGCTCGTGTTTACGGATTAAAAAATGTGCGCTTCCTCACTGACCATCGCTGCACATAGTTGTGCGCGCCTTAATGGCAGAGAATAACAGAGAATAGCAGCGGTCTTACGCCCTTAATAGCACACAATAGCAGTGCGCAAAATAGGGTTAAATAGGGTTATTAGCGTTTTTAGGGTTAGATAAGGTTGCGCGCTATTACAGTTATATCGCTTCCTAATGCCCCTAACAACCTTAAAAACTCTAATAACCCTCTAAAAAACTGTGCTTTACCGCTTGGCTATTAAGGGGCTTTGCCCCGCTGTCATTAAATGCTGTTGAGTGCTATTCAGTGTCATCTGTTCGCGCTCTCCCTTACTGACTGCCCGCTGCACAAAGCACCTTCTGAGCTACCAAAGACAGCACCGTCATCGACCCGTAGCATCTGATTTGTCGTCAGAGCGGTGTCGTTGTTGTGGGCTTGCACACAAAACAAGACAATCAACACAACATATAGCGGCTCACTGTAAAATTCCGGTGGGGATGTATCGGAAAAATACTATCTTTGTGGC
>CAZIPR010000023.1:0-28202 GCA_964541245.1 uncultured Alistipes sp. | reverse complement strand
GAAAACTATTTTTGCGTAACTTTTTTACATCCCCACCGACTTTTGCAGGTGATCCAAGAAAACCGCTGAGTTTTCAGCGGTTTTTTGTAGTGGATAGGGGATTCGAACCCCTATGTCGTGCGTGAGAGGCACGTATCCTAGCCCTTAGATGAATCCACCATTGGTTTGATTGCGAGTGCAAAGATAGAGCAAAAATTCTATTCTGCAAAAATTTTTACAACTTTTTTTACAAAAAAATAACAGCTACAATGGGCTTATATGGTTAATGGCTTGATAATCAGTGTTTTTGATTGATTGGAAAAGTTTGGTGGAGGCGCGCGATTATAGGGGATTTAGAGGGTGTTAGTGGCAATTAGAGGAAATTAGTGTTGCGCGCTAATAACAGAAATAACAATGAATAGCAGCGGGCTTGCGCCCTTAATGGCATACAATGGCGATGCGCGTAAAATCCGATACCCTGTACCGCTTAGCTATTAAGGGACTTTAGTCCCGCTGTCATTAACTGCTATTTAGTGTTATTCAGTGTCATCTATTTGCGCTAATCCCTTACTGACTGACAATGTAAAAAGTGGGCAGTACCGTGCATTTACTCACAGATGTTCAGCGACCCAGTTAGTCAGCTCGGTAAATTGGGCGACGGAGAGTTGTTCGGCGCGTTGGGTGAAGAAGGGGTGTTCTTCGCCGCCGAAGTTGCCGAATACGGCTTTGAGTGAATTTCTGAGCATTTTGCGTCTTTGACCGAAGGATGCTTTGACGACCTTGATAAACAGGGTTTCGTCGCAGTCGAGTTTTTCGCGGTTATTGCGTTTTAGGCGTATAACGGCACTCTTGACCTTTGGTGGCGGGTTGAATACCTTTTCAGATACTGTAAAGAGGTATTCGATGTCGTACCACGCCTGCAAAAGCACGCTCAGAATACCATATTCGCGGGAGCCTGGGGGCTCGGCAATGCGTACAGCCACCTCTTTCTGAATCATGCCCACGCATTGAGGCACAAGGTCTCTATTCTCTATTATCTTGAAGAAAATCTGCGAGGATATGTTGTATGGGAAGTTGCCTATGACCCTTACGCCCTCTGGGAAACGCTCTCTGAGGTCCATCTTCAGAAAGTCACCCTCGATAAGTCGTGGTGCAAAGTCGGGATAGTGGGCGTGGAGATACTCAACGCTCTCGGTGTCAATCTCGGCACCGTAAGTTGTGATATCACTGCGGCGTAGCAGATACTGCGTTAGTACGCCCATGCCGCAACCCACCTCCAGGACAGCCTCTGGCTCACTTTCGGTGCGCTCAGTAAGGGAGTTGCAAATCTTTTGTGCTATATTTAGGTCGGTCAGAAAGTGCTGACCAAGTGCCTTTTTGGCTCTTACTTCTGCCATTGTCAAGTTGTATTATAAAGACAAGAGAGGCAATTTTATACCTCTCTGCCAAAATAAGGGTTAGTTTCCAGCCTCGCATAAGAACTTTATCCTCACAAGGCGAATCTCCTCCTCGGTGTATTCGCTACCAAGCTCGTCGTATGCCTCTGCAAGGGAATCACTCTCGGCATCCTCCTTGAAATAGAGATAGATGTCGTCAATCTTGTCTTCGTCCATATATTTGTGGAGGAAGTAGTTGATATTCAGACGAGTACCTGAGTTAACAATGGTCTCTATCTCGGTCAACAATTCGTCAAATGTGAGGCTCTTTGCGCGGGCGATATCCTCGAAATCCATCTGACGGTCAATAGATTGGATGATGAAAATCTTGTTGCTTGACTTGTTTGCAACCGATTTTACAACCATATCTTGTGGACGGATAATCTCCTTCTCCTCTACATACGCCTTGATGAGCTTTATAAACTCCTCGCCAAACTTCTTAGCCTTGCCCGCACCTACGCCAGAGATGTTCTGCATCTCCTCAATAGTGATAGGGTAGTGGATTGCCATATCAGCCAGCGATGGGTCTTGGAAGATAACATACGGAGGTAGGTCGTGCTTGCGAGCCACCTGCTTGCGCAGGTCTTTGAGCATGGCAAATAGCTCCTCGTCTGCTGCGCCACCGTGTGCAGGTGCTACGCTCTCCTTCTCCTCCTCGTCGTAGTCTCTGTCTTCAGCTACGCGGATGGTTGTAGGATTTTCTATAAACTCTTCGCCCGCAGGGGTGATGAATATAAGTCCGTAGTTCTCGATATTCTTGTCAATAAGCCCCATTAGCAGACCCTGACGGATAACAGCGTTCCAGAAGTTGTCGCTCTTCTCGGCACCTACGCCGAAGAACTCGCTACGGTTGTGTCCATAGCTCTTGATATTTGCTGCAACCTTGCCAAGGAGCAGTGCTACAAGGTGGTCAATCTTAAATTTGTCGCCTATGCTACGCAGTGCCTCCAGTGCTGTTACAAGCTCGTCTGTGGCATTTACGCGAGGACGCGGGTTGCAACAGTTGTCGCAGTTGCCGCAATTATCAGTGCCGTACTCCTCGCCAAAGTAGTGCAGCAGGGTCTTTCTGCGGCAGGTTGAGCTCTCGGCGTAAGACTGAGTCTCAAGGAGTAGCAACTTGCCAATCTCCTGCTCAGCAACAGGCTTACCCTGCATAAACTTCTCCAGCTTCTGTATATCCTTATAATTATAAAAGGTAAGGCAGAAACCCTCGCCGCCATCTCGACCAGCACGACCTGTCTCCTGATAGTAACCCTCAAGGGACTTTGGAATATCGTAGTGGATGACAAAACGAACATCTGGCTTGTCAATACCCATACCGAAGGCTATCGTAGCCACGATAACATCCGCACCCTCCTTCAAAAAGGCGTCTTGGTTGTCTGCACGGGTCTGGGCGTCCATACCTGCGTGGTAAGGCAGAGCCTTGATGCCATTTGCAACAAGCAGCTCGGCAAGCTCTTCAACCTTCTTGCGGCTCAGACAGTAGATAATGCCACTCTTGCCCTCGTTTTGCTTTATAAAGCGGATAATATCACGGTCAGGGTCGTTCTTAGGTCGCAACTCATAGTAGAGATTTGGACGGTTGAACGAACTCTTGAACACCGCAGCATCGGTCATGCCGAGGTTTTTCTGAATATCCATCTGCACCTTTGGCGTGGCTGTTGCAGTGAGTGTTATGAGCGGAGCCTGCCCAATATCGTTGATAATAGGGCGAATACGGCGGTACTCAGGGCGGAAATCGTGTCCCCACTCAGAGATACAGTGTGCCTCGTCAATGGCGTAGAAAGAGATTTTTATCTTGTGCAGAAATGCAATATTATCCTCCTTGGTAAGCGACTCAGGTGCAAAATATAGCAGCTTGGTCTTGCCCGCAAGTACATCCTCACGCACCTGCTGAACAGCATTTTTTGTCAGCGAGGAGTTTAGGAAGTGAGCGATGCCTGGGTTGTCAGAGAAGGTGCGCATGGCGTCAACCTGATTCTTCATCAGGGCGATAAGCGGCGAGATAATAATCGCCACGCCATCCATCATCAGCGCAGGTAGTTGGTAGCAGAGAGATTTGCCTCCACCTGTAGGCATAAGGACAAAAGTATCCTTTCCGGCAAGCAGGTTAAGGATGACAGCCTCCTGATTGCCCTTAAAAGAGGTAAATCCGAAGTATTCCTTCAGTTTCTGGTGTATTAACTCTCTGTTTGTCAGCTCTTGAGCCATAACTTTAACTTTCCTAACTAAATTTGAGTGTGCAAATAATTACTCAAAGATAGTGATAATTTTGGAAAAAAACTATAACTTTGTAAAAAATTCTTCAAAAAAGTTGAGTTATGAGGCTCTATACTTCAGAGTTAGTGAAAAAATACAAGTCGCGCACAGTCGTTGACCATGTCTCTATAGATGTCCGCCAGGGCGAGATTGTAGGTCTGCTCGGTCCTAATGGCGCGGGAAAGACTACATCTTTCTATATGATTGTAGGTCTTATCAAGCCAAATGATGGCAGAATATTCCTTGAGCATGATGACGGAACGGTCAATGAGCTTACAAAGCTGCCTGTCTATCAGCGTGCACAGCTCGGCGTGAGCTATCTTGCGCAGGAGGCGTCAGTCTTTCGTCGTCTGAGTGTGGAGGATAATATCCGCGCAGTGCTTGAGATAACAAACTACACCAAAGAGTACCAGAGAGACCGCCTTGAGTCGCTTATCGAGGAGTTCCGTCTGCAAAAAGTGCGCAAAAGTTACGGAAACCAGCTCTCTGGAGGCGAGCGAAGAAGAACAGAGATAGCTCGTGCTATTGCCATCAATCCATCTTTTATCCTGCTTGACGAGCCATTTGCGGGCGTTGACCCTATCGCGGTAGAGGATATTCAGAGTATTGTGGCAACCCTTAAGCAGAAGAATATCGGTGTAATTATTACCGACCACAATGTTGACGAGACCCTTGCCATTACAGACCGTACCTATCTGCTCTATGAGGGTAAAATCCTCAAAACAGGAACAGCCGAGGAGCTCGCAGCAGATGAAATGGTGCGTAGAGTCTATCTGGGTAAGAACTTTGAGCTTAAGCGTAACCACCGTTTTGTCGCGGAGGACGCAAAGGAGGCAGAAGAGTAGCAAACACTATAAAAAATATACTAATAGTCAATAGCTAATAGCTAAAGGCTAACAATCAAAAATGGATAAATCAGTTCCCAGAGGGTGGCTTAGGGGAGTTGCAGTGCCGCCATGTTCTAAAAGTTATGCCCAGCGAGCTTTAGCAGCTTCACTGCTCGCAAAAGGTCAGAGCGTATTGCGAAATATGGATTTTTGCAACGATACACTCTCTGCAATAAGGTCTATTGAGACATTAGGCGCAAAGGTTAGTCGTGTTGATAGTAGAACGCTGAAGGTCTTGGGCGGTATTACTCCAATTTCAGATACTCTTAATGTGGGGGAGTCGGGTCTGTCGGCTCGCCTTTTTACGCCAATAGCCTCGTTGTGGCACACTCCGATAACCATCTGTGGCGAGGGTACACTGCTCTATCGTCCTATGGATATGATGATTAACCCGCTCAGAGAGCTTGGCGTTACAGTGCGCGATGGTGGTGGAAAACTGCCTATTGAGGTGTGCGGAAGGATTAGGGGCGGAGAGATAGAGGTTGATGGTTCAGTTTCGTCTCAGTTTATAACAGGTCTGCTGCTTGCCCTGCCACTTGCAGAGCAGGATACGGTAATAAATGTCAGAAGCGCAGTATCAAAGCCATATCTTGATATGACGATAGATACAGCAGCCGCTTTTGGGGTAAAAATCGAGCATAACAACTACGAACAGTTCTACATAGAGGGAGGTCAGAGCTTTACTGCCACCGACTACTCTGTTGAGGGCGACTGGAGTGCGGCAGCGATGTTGCTTGTTGCAGGAGCTGTTGCGGGCGAGGTAAGCCTCAAAAACCTCTCTATGCTCTCAAAACAGGCTGATGTGGCTATATGTCAGGCACTTGTAAGGGCTGGTGCCGAGCTTACATCTGACAACGATACTATATCTGTTGCAGCAAAACCGCTGCATGGCTTTGAGTTTGACGCCACAAACTGTCCAGACCTCTTTCCTGCTTTGGCAACCCTTGCTGCGGCGGCAGAGGGAGAGAGTGTTATTGTAGGCACCTCTCGCCTTGAGCATAAGGAGAGTAATCGTGCTGAGGCTATCAAGAGCGAGTTTGGCAGGTTGGGCATTGAGGTCGATTTGGGAAGGGATAATATAATGAAGATTCGCGGTGGCAAGATAGTGGGTGGCGTAGAGGTAAGTAGCCACTCTGACCACCGTATGGCAATGACCCTTGCCGTGGCGGCTCTTATAAGCGACAATGGTGTTACAATCCATGGTGCAGAGAGCGTAAGCAAGAGCTATCCAGACTTTTTTGAAACACTTGAGGCGTTGAGAGATGAATAATAGTTTCGGAAATAGATTCAAGATAGAGATTTACGGCGGCTCTCACACAGAGTGCCTTGGTGTAAAGATTTGGGGCGTGCCTAAAGGTGTACCGCTCTGCGAGGCGGACTTTGAGGCAGATATTGCCCGCCGTCGCTCAGGTGCTGCTGGCACAACTCCGCGAAGGGAGAGTGATACACCGCACATTGTTTCAGGTGTTGCGGATGGAAAAACCACATCCGAGGTGTTAGAGATTCGTTTTTACAATGAGAATACCCGCTCTACAGACTATTATAGGCTGAAAAATCATCCCCGCCCTTCGCATGCCGACCTTACGGCGCGCCATAAGTACGGCGAGGAGTTTGATTTGCGCGGAGGTGGTATATTTTCGGGCAGGATGACGCTGCTGCTTGTCGCTGCTGGTGTGGTGGCGAAAAAGCTGCTTACTGATGCACAGTTTACAAGCCGTATAGTTGAGATTGGGGGCGTAAAGGATGCCTCTCAGTTTGGTGCGGTAGTATCTGCTGCTCAGAGAGATGGCGACTCTGTGGGTGGAGTTATTGAGTGTGTAGTTACAGGTGCAGGCAGAGACCTTGGCGAGCCATTTTTTGACTCTGTTGAGAGCGTAGTCTCACATCTGCTCTTCTCTGTGCCTGCTGTCAAGGGCGTAGAGTTTGGCAGCGGCTTTGAGGGTGTGCGCCTAAGGGGTAGTGAGCGAAACGATGCGGTAGTAGATAGCTGTGGCTCAACTGTAACAAATAACGAGGGCGGAATAAATGGCGGCATTACAAACGGCAATCCTATCGTAGTGCGCGTGGCTATAAAACCTACGCCAAGTATCGCCAAACCGCAAGAGTGCTATAACTTTGCTACTCAGAGCGTTGAGAGCCTTGTAATAGGTGGTAGGCACGATGCCTGCATAGTTCTTCGTGCGGCAGTGGTTATCGAGGCGGTTATGGCTATATCACTTGCAGAACTCAAACTTTGGCTATGACTGTAAGGGAGTGCGTAACGGCAATAGAGAGGGCAATTTCACATCTATACGATAGTAGGGAGGCTCTTGCAGTGGCTCGTCAGGCAGTCTCTGCTCTGCTTGGTTACAACTTCTCGCAGCTTGTGCTTAACTACGATACAGAGTGTAATTTGGAGGACTTGGAGGGTGTAATCTCTAAGCTACAAGCCTCCTATCCAGTTCAGTATCTTGTCGGATATACAGAGTTTTGCGGGCTGACCTTAGCCGTAAAGCCTGGTGTGCTAATACCGCGTCCAGAGACTGAGGAGCTTGTTTTGCACATTATAGAGGGGTGCAAGGCGGGCTCTAAGTTGCTCGATGTCGGCACGGGCAGTGGCGCAATTGCCATTGCACTTGCAAAGGGTGTTGTAGGGTCAAAAGTTACGGCAATAGATATTTCGGATACAGCACTGGAGGTTGCAGGCAGCAATGCTGCAAGCAATGGGGTAGATATAACCCTGCTTAAGAGGGATGCTTTGGGTGATTTTTCGGATATTGGAACATTTGATGTTGTGGTCTCCAATCCGCCATATATTCCTCAGTCAGATAGCGCGCTGATGAGGTCAAATGTACTTGATTATGAGCCACATATCGCGCTATTTGTGCCAGATGATGATGCGCTGTGTTTCTATCGTTCAATAGCCCAAAATGCACTACAGATGCTAAAAGTTGGAGGCAGACTATATTTTGAGATATACGAGCAGTTTGGGGCTCAGGTAGTAGAGATGTTAGAGTGTATGGGCTTTAGTGATGTAACCCTTGCCAAGGATATGTTTGGAAAGAGTCGTATGGTATGGTGCAGAAGGTAGATAGTGTAAAAAAGAGTAAGACCCCGCAGCAGGCGCAGCAGTCACTTATGCGGCTATGTGCCCGCAGTGAACGCTGTGCGGCAGATGCTTTAAGGCTTATGCGAGGCTGGGGTGTTGCGGAGTCTGAGGCGCAGAAGATTCTGCAATATCTTCTCCGTGAGCGGTTTGTTGACGATAGCCGCTATGCTGCCGCCTTTGTTCGTGAGAAGATAAACCTTAGTAGCTGGGGTAGGGCAAAGATTGTCTCGGCACTCAGGACTAAGAGTATTGCAGTAGAGACCATCTCCCAGGCTTTGGAGCAGATGTCAGAAACAGATATTGAGGAGCGACTTAAAAGGTTGCTACTCAGAAAGATGCGCACTGTAAAGGCTAAAAATAGTGCCGATTTGCGAAATAGACTCTTCCGCTATGCCGCCTCGCAGGGGTACGATTTTTCGGTTATTAGGGATGTTGTGGAGAGTTGTGTAAAGGACGAGGAGGGATGCGAATATTTCGATTGATACTTCTATTTTCACTCTTTTGTGGTGTGGCTGCTGCCTATCAATACCCCGTGTCGGGTGTTAAGGGTCTGCACTCTGCATCATTTGCCGAGATGCGCTCAAATCACTTCCACTCAGGCATTGATATAAAGACCGATGGCGTTGAGGGTAAGGCGATTATAGCCTCCGAGGATGGGTATATCTCAAGGGTGGTCTATTCTGCCTACGGATATGGTCTTGCTCTCTATCTTACCCATCCGAAAAGGGGGACTATGACCGTCTATGGGCACCTGTCGCGCTTTACAAAGCAGATAGATAAATTTGTTGAGGACAATCGTTTTGCGACCCACTCAAATAGTGTTGATTTACAGCTTGATAGCGATGTTTTTCCTGTTAGTAAGGGGGATGTAATCGGCTACTCTGGCAATACGGGACACTCCTTTGGACCACATCTGCACTACGAGCTACGCAATCAATCAGGTACTCATACCTATAATATAGTAAGGCGAGGTCTGTTCCGCCCGAAGGATGCCATTGCACCGCGCCTACTTGCAATCCAATATATTGAGGTTGATACTGTGCAAGGTGTTGCTGTTGAGGCAACTCCTGTGAGGTACGCACTAAAAAAGGTTGGCTCACGATACACTGTTGCGGATAGTGTAAAGGTGGGCAGGTGTGGATATTTTCTTATCGAGTGCCGTGATAATCAGAGCGATAACTTCACAAACCGCTTTGGTGTCTATCGTGTAAGCCAGAGGGTTGATGGCAATTGCAATTTTGAGTACCGCGTTGATAGTTTTGCCTTTGCAGATACAAGGCTCTGTAATATGGTCAGCTACTACCCTTTGCAGCGCGATGCAAAGTGCGAGATTCTCCGCCTTGGTTGTGTTGCAGATGGAGCAGAAAAGTTCTACCCTTGTCTGAAAAATAGGGGAGCTATTTTGACAAATCAAGGCGAGAAAAAGAGCGTCGAAGTTGAGGTCGAGGACGATTGTGGCAATATCTCTACCCTTAGCTTTAATGTGTTTGGTAAAAGAGAGTGTTTTAAGGCTCGGCCGTGCAGCCGTGCTGTGGTTGCAGGGGTGGCAGAGCGCACAGATTTGTCACATGTCGGAGTTAGTGCTACTATCTTCTCAGAGGCACTCTACTATCCTATCCTTTGCAGCGTAGAGCATACCTTGGAGCGCGATACAATCCCAGGCGTTGTTGTGCTGTCAAATCGTTGTCGGGTTATGGATAATAATATACCTCTGAAAAGTGGTGTCTATGTCTCTATTGCTGCCGATATCCCACTCCACCTCCAGACCCGCAGCTGTATAGCTCTTAGAAACCGCAAAGGCAGATATTTCTACCTTGGAGGGCACTACGCCGCAGGAAGAGTGAGAGTCAAAACCCGTAGTGTGGGCGAAATGACTATCGTTGCCGATACCGTTGCCCCTAAAGCCAAACCGCTATGGGATGAAAAGAGAGATATTCGCCGCGCAAAACGCCTTGAGATAAAGATATGGGATAACTTCTCAGGCATTTGCGGCTATGACTTATATGTAGATGGCAAATGGCACCCACTTGACTTTAACCCAATGAAAGGCATCGCCTCTTGCAGCCTTAACCACTCCATATTTACAGACTGTGGCTCTAAACACAATCTGCTCCTCAAACTGAAGGACAATCTGGGTAATTTGAGCGAATATCAATATACTGTCTTTTTGCGCTAATTTTTCTGCGAATAGTACAATTATTAAAAAAAATTACTATATTTGTGGCACGATTATAACGATTTAGGTTATGTTAAATATTGTACTATTTGGCGCGCCAGGCTGTGGTAAAGGAACACAGTCGGAGCTATTAGAGAAGAGATTTTCACTCTCTCATATATCTACGGGCGAAATTATCCGCTCACAAATCAAGGCTCAAACACCACGTGGCGTTGAGATGCAGGAGTATATCTCTCGCGGAGAACTTGCACCAGATGCGGTTGTGGTTTCAATGATTGAGGATTACCTGACAAGCAACAAAGGTATCAATGGTACTGTTTTTGATGGTTTTCCTCGCACAACAGCTCAGGCAGAGGCTTTTGATAAGCTCCTTGAGACTATGGGAGAGAGCGTTAGCCTGATGATATATATGGATGTGCCAGAGGAGGAGCTTGTTCGCCGAATTTTGCTCCGAGGTAAAGACTCAGGTCGCGCAGATGATGCCTCAGAGGATGTTATCCGCAACCGTATAGCAGTCTATAACTCCCAGACCGCCGTTGTTGCTGACTACTACCGCAAGCAGGGCAAATATGTAGCCGTTCCAAGTTTGGGAACTATTGACGAGGTCTTCGAGCGCATCTCTGCTGAAATAGAGAAGATTCTGTAAAGCAATCAGACCGCAAATAAAGCCAGCGTATCTCCTACGCTGGCTTTCTGCTTTGTAGAGTGCAATCTTGTACCGTCAGTCAGTAAGGGAGGGCGCGTAAAAGATAGCGTAGGCATCGAGCCTACGCTATCTTTCTGCTTCGCAGTAAGGAGTTTAGGGAGATTAGTGAGATTAAGGAGCGGTATAGTAAAAGTTCTTCGGGGCATCAAGCCCTCGAAGAACTTTTTTACAGAGTATCGGCTGTAGAAACCGTTTCTTGGCGCGCACTGTTATTGTATGCCATTAAGGGCGCAGCCCGCTGTTATTCTCTGTTATTTCTGCTATTAAATCGCGCACAATCTCTACTCAATCTCCCAGGTCTCGCCTGAGTTGAGCAGCTGGTCCATGTTTTGGATTTTAGAGGATGCTTTGACTGCTGCAACCTGTTTTTCAACCTCGTTGTCGTAGATGCAAGGCTCGTCAACAGAGCGGATAACACCCAGTGCCACAGGGTATTCTGGATATTTCATCGCTGCCAGCATGCCGTGCAGGGTTGTATCCTCACAGTGTGCATCGTGGGTCAAAATATCGTCAATAGTATATCCATCCTCGCCAAGAGTGACAACCTTCAGCTTCAGACCCTCAAGGACAAGACCTTTCTCGTTATTCTCGCCAAAGAGCATCTTCTCGCCATGGCGCAGAGTGATTGTATTCTTTGCGCGTGTTGCCTTGTCGGCTGCAAAAGAGGCGTGGGTTTTGTTGTTGAAAATCATGCAGTTAACAAGTGCCTCAACAACCGATGTACCTCTATGCAGGGCAGCCTCTTTAAGCAGCTCCTTAGTAAGCATTACCTCGGCATCAACCGTGCGGGCGAAAAATGTACCCTTTGCTCCAATAGCAAGCTCGCCAGGGTTGAACGGATGCTCAACAGTGCCGTATGGAGAGGTCTTTGTAACGGTGCCCAACTTAGTTGTAGGGGAGTATTGACCCTTTGTAAGACCGTAAATCTCGTTGTTGAACAGGATGATGTTTAGGTCAACATTTCTTCTCAGTGCATGTATAAAGTGGTTGCCGCCAATAGCAAGGCTGTCGCCATCGCCTGTACATACCCATACAGATAGGTCTGGGTTTGCAACCTTTATACCTGTAGCAACGGCTGCCGCTCTACCATGGATTGTATGGAAACCAAAGGTGCGCATATAGTATATAAAGCGCGAAGAGCAACCGATGCCCGATACAAAGACAAACTTCTCGTGTGGCTTATCAAGCGCATCGGCAACCTCTGGCAGTACGCGCTGCACGGAGTTAAGCACTGCATGGTCGCCACATCCGGCACACCATTTTACCTGCTGGTCGGACTTAAAACTTTCGGGTGTATATTTATAATCAGCCATACTATTTCAAATGATTTTTAAGTGAAAGTAATAATTCAGCAACCGTAAATGGTTGACCCTCAACTTTGTTGCAGCGTTCAAACTTAAACTGTGGGAACAATCCCTGGAGATAGGATGCTGCCTGACCTTCATTGAGTTCGCAAACCACAATCTTCTTAAAACCTGCAAAAATAGTCTCAAGATTCTTTGGTAGAGGGTTGATATAGTTCAGATGGCAGTGGCTTACAGAGTATCCCTCCTCACGCAACTGTGAGACAGTCGAAGAGAGGTGCCCGCGGGTGCCTCCCCAACCTACAACAAGCAGTTCGCCAGACTCCTCTCCATCAATAGTCTGAAGTGGAAGAACATCTGCCACAGCGGCTACCTTGGCTGCTCTCTGGGCTACCATAACAGCGTGATTTGCAGGGTCGTAGGAGATATTTCCTGTCTGGCTATGCTTCTCAAGACCGCCAATTCTATGCTCTAAGCCCGCAGTGCCTGGGAAAGCCCAGCTGCGAACATGTCGCTCATCCCTCTTGTAAGGCATAAAGTCTGAATCTGTTGCCACGGCAATAGGCGGTGTGATTGTCGGCATATCTGCCATGCTTGGAATTGCCCACGCCTCAGAGGAGTTGGCAATAAATCCGTCAGTGAGCAGAACTACAGGTGTCATGTGTTCCATAGCAATCTTTGATGCCTCAAAGGCGTACTTGAAACAGTCGCTTGGTGTTGAGGCTGCAATTACAGGCACAGGACACTCGCCATTTCTGCCATACAGAGCCTGTAGCAGGTCACTCTGCTCGGTCTTTGTTGGCAGACCTGTTGATGGACCTCCACGCTGCACATCTACCACAACAAGTGGTAGCTCTGCCATAACCGCAAGACCCAAAGCCTCGCTCTTGAGCGAAAGACCTGGACCAGAGGTTGTTGTAACTGCAAAATTGCCTGCGTATGCAGCACCTATAGCTGTACAGATGCCTGCAATCTCGTCCTCAGCCTGCACGGTCTTGACTCCTAAAGACTTATGCTTTGCAAGCTCCTCAAGGATAACTGTTGCTGGCGTGATAGGGTATGAGCCGCAGAATAGCGGGCGAGAACTCTTCTCAGAGGCTGCAATAAAGCCCCAAGCTGTTGCTACATTGCCATTTATGGTGCGATACTTGCCCTTTTTAAGACCTGTTGGCTCAATGGCATACGCATTGTGAATCAGATGGTTGTTTGCCGCATAGTTATAACCCGCCTCAATTACAGAGTTGTTTGCCTGGGCAACATCTGGGTTTTTCTTGCCAAACTTTGCATTGATATAGTCGTGTGCATGCTCAGTGGTGCGGTCTGTAATGTATAGACAGATACCAAGAGCAAACATATTCTTACACTTTATCTTAGACTTGTTGTCTAATGTGCTTGATGCCAAAGCCTCGCGTGTCATTGTGGTAATGCGTGCAAGGATAACATTTCTGTCGCCCAGATTTAACTCTGCGACAGGGTCTTCACTCTCAAAGGCTGCCTTTTTGAGGTTGTCGGCTGTAATGGAGTCGGCATCAATAATTATTGTTGCTGTCGGCTTCAAAAAGCGGGCATTTGCCTTGAGTGCAGCAGGATTCATAGCCACAAGCACATCGCACTTGTCGCCAGGGTTGGTTACGGCAGTAGAGCCAAAGTGAACTTGGAAGCCTGAGACTCCAGCCACAGTGCCTTGTGGGGCTCTAATCTCGGCAGGGTAGTCCGGAAAGGTCGATATTGCATTTCCGGCGAGTGCCGATGTCTCAGAGAAGAGCGTTCCGGTAAGCTGCATGCCGTCGCCCGAATCGCCTGAGAAGCGAATAACCACATCCTTTAGTCTGTTTTCTGTATTCATATTTTTATATTTACAGGTATGTTACTGCGGAATAAATATGTATCTAATCTCTCCCTCCTGCTTTGCAGGGGCGTTATGGTTATGGTCAAAGCGAGAGCCCTTAGCCGCGGCTACAGCGGTCTGGCGCATACAATCGTCGCCACCCTCCTCTACATAGGCATAGAGTACCTTGCCAGCCCTGTCAATACCCACCTTGACAATAACCTCTCCGCCGCCCTCACAGCGGTATGCGGGCTTTATCAGATGGCGTGAGTAGCGCACAGGGTTTGAGAAGGAGAAGGAGACGGTAACAGTGCCCTTGACCTTTTTGTCTCTCTGCTTGCTCTCGCCTTTTTTGCCATCATCTTTGCGTCTTGAGGCATCCTCGGCATCTCTAAGACCCTGCTCGTAAGCCTCTTTGTTGGCTCTCATGCGTGCCTCTACAGCCTTGGCATCGGAGTTTAGAGCTGCGGTGTTTGTACCTTTGCTGTCTGCAAGATTCTCGTTGAGCGCGTTCTCATTTGAGGAGAGGTTGCGGATTTTACTCCAATCAATCTGCTCATTAGCACGGCGCACCTCCTCGGCAAGGCGGTCTCTCTCACTCTTCAGAGCCTCTACGGTCTGTAAATCAATATACATACCCTGCGTAGAAGCCTTGCGACCGATAACTATCTTTGAAGAGAAAAATATAATACCAATTAAAAGATAGGCAATAATCATCACACACAGACCCACTCTGTGGTCAAATGCCCAACCGCCAATATCTTCGCTGCGATTGTTAAAAGGTAGGCGGAGTGGCTTTCGACGAGGCGCACGAGATACCTTGCCGCCACCCTGTGTGGCTGCACCCTCTGCTCCTCTTTTCATCTCCTGTTTAGTGCCATCCATGGACAAAATCGGTTTTATCCACCGCAAATGTAGTGTAATTTCCAAAAAATTACTATATTTGCACCCAAATATTTTTGAAATTTTTGAAGAAATGACAAATTCTCCATCAACAAAGCAGCAAACCTTAGCAGCACAGCTAACCTTTTCTGGTAAGGGCTTGCATACAGGCGTACAGGTCACTATGACTGTAAATCCTGCTCCAGCAGATCACGGTATTGTTTTTCGTCGTGTAGATCTTGAGGGTCAGCCTACTATCCCAGCTCTTTGCGAGTATGTGACCGACACCTCTCGTGGTACAACTATTGAGTCTAATGGCGTGAGAATCAGCACTATTGAGCATATCATGTCGGCTCTCTGGACCATAGGCGTTGACAATGCCCTTATTGATATTGACGGCATCGAAACCCCAATTATGGATGGCTCAGCAAAGGCTTATGCAGAGGCTATTGCTTCTGTAGGTCTTGTAGAGCAGGATGCAGAGCGTAAATTCTACGAAGTTCGTGAGAAGCAGGTCTATACAATTCCTGAGAAGGGTGTTGCTATTGTCCTCTATCCAGACGAGGAGTTCTCTGTATCGGTGCATGTTGATTACAACTCAAAGGTTGTCGGTAACCAGTATGCCGTATTTGGTCCAGGCGATGACTATACCTCAAAAATCGCTCCTTGCCGCACCTTCGTCTTCCTTCACGAGCTTGAGCCGCTGCTTAAGGCAAACCTTATCAAGGGTGGAGACTTAGACAACGCCATTGTGGTTGTTGAAAATCCAGTATCAGACGAGCAACTTGCCCATCTGAAGGCTATATTTAATAAGGACGATATCAGAGTTACAGGCGGTTATCTGAATAACCTTGAGCTACGCGCTAATAACGAGTTGGCACGCCACAAGTTGCTCGATATTTTGGGCGACTTTGCGCTACTCGGCATCAGAATAAAGGGTCGTGTATGGGCTACTCGTCCAGGACACTTTGCCAATACCGAGTTTATGAAGCAGATTCGCGCGACAATCCGTCGTGAGGGTGTAAAGCCTCGCTTTAAGTACAACCCAAGAACTGCTCCGGTGTATGATGTTAATGAGATTCGTACCCTTCTGCCACACCGCTATCCGTTCCTGCTTGTAGATAAGGTATTCCACATTGACGGCACCTCTATTGGCGGTATTAAGAATATCACAGCAAACGAGCCTTTCTTTCAGGGTCACTTCCCACAGGAGCCTGTAATGCCAGGAGTGCTGATTGTTGAGGCTATGGCTCAGTGTGGTGGTCTGCTTGTACTCAGCGGCATGGAGGAGAAGAGCAACTATTCGACCTACTTCCTCAGAATAGATAATGTCCGCTTTAAGCATAAGGTAACCCCAGGCGATACACTGCAAATTGAGTGCGAGCTTGCAGGTCCTGTCCGCAGAGGTATAGCTACAATGCTCTGTAAGGCATTTGTTGCAGGTACCCTTGTCTGCGAGGCTGAACTTATGGCACAGGTTGTGAAAAACAAATAATTAACTATACCAAACTTAGAAGCTGCTTAAAACTATGATTAGTCCACTTGCTTATGTGCATCCAGATGCACAAATAGGAGACAATGTGACCGTAGAGCCCTTTGCATATATTGCGGGCGATGTTGTTATTGGCGATGGCTGCTGGATAGGTCCAGGAGCTGTAATACATGACGGCGCACGCATCGGAAAGCGTTGTAAAATCCACACCGCAGCCTCAATCTCTTGCCTTCCGCAGGACCTTAAGTTTCGTGGCGAGAAGACTACTGCCGAGATTGGCGATGATAACGATATCAGAGAGTATGTAACCATCAGCCGAGGCACAGCCTCACGCGGCAAGACTGTTATCGGTAACGGTAACCTGTTTATGGCGTATGTCCATGTCGCACACGACGATGTTATCGGTAGCCACTGTGTTGTTGCAAACCGTTGCTCCTTCGCTGGCGAGGTAGAGGTTGGCGACTGGGTTGTTATCGGTGGTCACTGCGCAATCCACCAGTGGGTAAAAATCGGCGACCATGTTATGCTCCAGGGCGGAACACTCCTTACAAAGGATGCGCCTCCATTTATTACCGTGCGCAGCGACACCTCAAGCTATGCAGGACTTAATCGTATCGGCTTACAGCGCAGAGGCTTTACCGAGGAGCAACTTGATAACCTGGCAAAGACTTGCCGCATCCTCTTCCAGAGCGACATGAACTACATGAACGCCTGCAACGAGGCAGAGTCTCAAATCCCTCAATCCGCCGAGCGCGACTACCTGATTGAGTTTATCAGAAGTTCCCAGAGGGGTGTGATTAAGCCATACACCTCCAAATAGGCATTTGTTGTGATAGCGCGGCATTTGCTTCCGCTAACGAAAAATCCCAGCAGTGGACCGTACTTATCCGTACTATCCATCGCTGGGACTTTTCGCCAAGCGTGGCAACTACCGCACTCTGACAACAAATGCGGTGCTTTAATTTGGGCGCGCAGTTTTTAGAGGATTTAGGAAGTTTAGCGAGGTTAGTGAGGTTAAGGAGCGCGCTTACCAACGCTTGTAAAGTTCAAGGGGTTCGATGCCCCGCAGAACTTTTCTGTTCCGCTCCCTATGTTCCTTAAAATTCCCTAATCTCCTTAAATTCTCTAAAATTTTGCGCCTCCTTACTGACTGACAATGCAAAAAGCCAGCATGGACCACGCTGGCTTTTGTGTTGCGATATGCTAACCTTAAATCATCTCCTCGTATCTGGCGATTGGGGCGGCGTCGAGGCTGGATAGTTCGCCTTTTAGGTAGCGGTAGTAGCCTGCTACGGCAATCATGGCGGCGTTATCTGTGGTAAATTTAAGCTCTGGGAGGAATACTCTCCAGTGGCGTTTCTCTCCCTCTGCTGTTATGCGGGCGCGGAGGGCAGAGTTTGCCGATACTCCGCCACCGAGGGCTATATCTCTGATGCCGTACTGTTTTGCAGCCTTGATAAGTTTGCTTACAAGTATATCAACCACTGTGTCAAGCAGTGAGGCGCACAAATCGCACTTATTCTTCTCTATAAACTCGGCATCCTCGGCTACGCGGTCGCGCAGGGTGTAAAGGAAAGAGGTCTTGAGCCCTGAAAATGAGTAGTTAAAGCCCTCTACTCGCGGTTTTGCAAAGTTAAATGCATCTTTGTTGCCCTCTTTGGCAAGGCGGTCGATTATAGGTCCGCCAGGGTATGGCAGCCCCATAACTTTGGCGCACTTGTCAAGAGCTTCGCCAGCGGCATCGTCTATTGTTGTGCCGACGATAGACATTGTCTCAGGCGAGTCAACCTTTACAATCTGGGTATGACCTCCGCTGACAAGCAGGCAGAGGAAAGGGTAGTTTGGATGCGGTAGCTCGCGGTCAGGCAAATCTACAAAGTGCGAGAGGATATGACCGTGCAGGTGGTTTACCTCGACAAGGGGGATATTATTTGCAATAGATAGCCCTTTGGCAAAGGATGTGCCTACCATAAGCGAGCCAAGCAGACCCGGACCCCTGGTAAATGCTATGGCATCTACCTTATCTATAGTCAGACCTGCCTCTTTGAGTGCGGTATCCACAACGGGAACGATATTCTGCTGATGTGCGCGAGAGGCAAGCTCTGGAATAACGCCGCCATACTTCTCATGTACTGCCTGTGAGGCGATTACGCTTGATAGCAGTGTGGTGTCCCTCAAAACTGCTGCCGAGGTGTCGTCACACGATGATTCGATGCCTAAAATGATGATATTTTCCACTTCTTTGTAAATTTTGACCCGCTCCTACCCAGAGGCGGTATCTTTTCTTTTCAAAATTTTCGTAATGTTACATTTTTGTACTATCTTTGTATGTTAATACAAAACATGGATAACAGTGCGCAAAGTTACGAAAATATTTGTAAAGATACTATCGGCAACAATCTTATTGCTGATAATGGTGCCTGTTGTCGCAACTTTGGCTCTCTCAATACCAAAAGTTGAGAATCTTGTGCTGCATAAAGCAACCGAAGTAATCACCCGTAAGATAGGTACAAAGGTCAGTGCCGACCATATCACTGTCGGTATGTTTAACCGCGTAAAAGTTCGTGGTTTCTATGTTGAGGATTATGATAGGGATACTCTGCTCTATGCTGGCTCTGTTACTGCATATTTAGGTCCACTTTCGGGTATTAGCAAGAATCTAACCATCATCTCAGCCGATGTTGAGGATGCGGTCTTTAATCTGCGCGATACCAAGCGTGGTAATATGAATATCAAGGAGGTTATAGACAGCCTTAGTAACCCTAATAAGGAGAAAAAAGGCGGTTTTAACCTTAAAATCTCCTCGCTCTATGTCAATGGGCTCGATTTTCGTCTCTCTCGCCGAAGTTCTCGCAAGCCAGAGTTTGGTGTGGACTACTCGGATATGTATCTTAAGGGCATTAGCACTCAGATAGAGGATTTTACTCTTGAAGATGGAGCTGTGGGTGGACAAATCTCTACGCTCAGCTTTGAGGAGCAGAGTGGTTTTAAGATTGAGGATATGTCGGGCGAATTTTTGGTGGATAGGGGAGTGATTACCCTTAAAGATAGCTCTATTGTCACAGATGATACCACGCTAAATATGCCTCAACTCTCAATTACGGGCAATGGATGGGGTAGTTATAAAGACTTTGTCCGCCGCGTGGTAATTGATGTTGAGGTTGAAAATTCATCAACAACAAGCTCTACAATCGGCTATTTTGCCCCTTCGCTGCTCAGATGGGATACATCTGTAAACGATGTTTGGCTCTCTATGCACGGCACTGTCTCTGATTTCAAGGCGCAGGTAGATAGTATGACCTTTGAGGATGGGGGAATGTTTTGTGGCTCGGCTCAGATAAAGGGTCTTACGGATGTAAAGCATACCAAATTCAATATAGATGTTGATACGCTTGATATCTCCTCAATAGAGTTGTCCCGACTCTTGAAAAATATCGCATCGCTTGAGTTGCCTCAAAATTTGCAGCCATATCTTGACCGCACAGAGACGCTCAGTATTAAGGGTGGCTTCCATGGCTTCATTTCGTCTTTTGATGCAAATGCGCTTGTGGCTTTGGGTAGTGGAGGTAGTGTTAAGGCGGAGTGTTCAATCCATCCAGAGGAGGCTGAACGCAGAATTACTGCCACAGTAGATGCCTCTTCACTTGCCATTGACAGAATTGCAGCCCTTGCAGAGCCTCTTAATGCGACTTTTGAGCTTAAGGCAAACGCCCTTATGGGAGAGAGTATTGTGGATGCAGAGGCGTTGGGTAATGTAAGCTCGCTACTTGCAGCGGGTCATACCTTCAACGATATGAGTTTTGACCTTAACTACTCGGATAACAACGCTATAGTTAACTTCCTGAGTAAAGACGAGGCTGTGAAGGCTCGCCTGAAGGCTCTGGTAAATATTGCAGACAGCTCTCGCCCTGTCTATAACGCTGTGGCGGAGATTGACCGTCTTGATTTGAAGGCTATAGGGGTTAATAAGCGCGACTCGGTGTCGTGTATCAAGGCTGCTGTTTCGCTACTTGCCAGGGGTAGGAGCATTGACGAGATGGATGGCGAGATTGATGTTGTAGATGCTGTTTATGACTACAACGACAAGCAGATAACCTCAGATATAATCCGCCTACTTGTCAATAGAGACGACAATGTGCGCACAATGAAACTTGTCTCCGACTTTGCAGATGCAGAGCTTGAGAGCCATAGCTCGTACAAGGATATTCTGGACTATGCCGTAAACCTTGTGGCACACTATCTTCCTCAGCTCTATGACGCAAATACGCTCAATCGCATTGAGAGTAGGGAGGATAAGCTACAAAATAGTGTGGCGATGTTGTCACTTACAACCAAAAACCTCTCGCCACTGCTTGACTGTATTGCCTCAGGTGTGGAGATTGCTCCAGAGTCGGTTGTAAGTGTGCTTATGGACCCTACTTCCAACCGTTTTATCATGCGTGGTCACTCGGAGTGTATTGAGAGATACCCATACCTTGCCTCGCAGATTGTGCTTAATGCAGATAATAAGGGCGACTCGCTTGTGCTTAACCTTAAGACCGACGAGTTGTGGGCTGGCGCACTTAGACTCTCTGAGTTTAGCCTGCATGGCGGAGCGAAGAGTAATAGGCTTGATATCAAGAGCAACTTTGTTGACTCATTGCATAGCGCAAGTGGTCAGATTGCTGCTCACGCGCATCTGTTCCGTAGAGACTCTGCAAGACATATATCGGTTGATATACTCCCATCTTATGTGGGTAGGGCGGATGACAATTGGCAGATAACCTCTGAGGGTCTTGAAATAGGCTCTGATAGGATAGATATTCGCTCGTTTGTCCTTGCCAATGCCTCTGACAACCAGAAACTTACTATTGATGGTGTCGCTTCTCGTAGCGATAGAGACTCACTTAGACTCTCGCTGAGTAACTTCTCTCTTGCTCCGTTTACCCGCTTTACAGAGCAGATTGGTTATGGCATAGAGGGTCGTACAACGGGTTATGTTACAGTAAAATCGGCTCTGAAAGATACTCAGATAGATGCCTCCGTAGGTCTTGACTCTATACTTATAAACGGTATTCCGTTTGCCGATATGAATCTGACCTCTCGCTGGGATTTTGGTCGCTCGCGTGCAAAGTTGTCGCTCACAACAGCAGCCGAGAATAAGGAGGTTGTGCGAGGATACTTCTCGCCATCTCAGGCAAAGTATTATGCTACAATATCGGCTCCAAAACTCAGTATGGGGCTGCTTGACCCACTGCTTGTGGGCGTGATTTCAGATACTAAGGGCGATGCAGATGTAAAACTTATCCTTGAGGGCGAGCGTGGCAAGGCGAGCCTTAATGGAGAGATTGTGGTTAGCGACCTATCTACAACCCTTGACTATACAAGGTGTGTATATACCGCACCAACGGCAACAATTGGCGTGAAGAACAATCTCTTTACCCTGAAAGATGCCGCTATATTTGATAAAGACAAGAATAGGGGTACGCTGAGCATGGACTTGAGCCTCAACCACTTGTCTAATATCACATACGATATGAACGCCCATTTTAACCAGATGCAGGTGCTTAATACCACCGTTAGAGATAACCAGATGTTCTATGGCGATGTCTTTGCTACAGGCGATATATCTATAAAGGGTAATAAGGCGGGTGTTTCAATGGATATTGTGGGCACTACGGCGGGCGATTCAAAGTTCTACATGCCACTTACCGACAACTCAAATATCTCTTCGGCAGACTTTGTTACCTTTGTTCAGCCAGAGACACGCGATACTACGGCATATCTGGCAAAGAAGAAGATGAAGTTTGAAAATCGCAGTAAAAAGCGCGCCTCTTCAAGCAGTAGTATGAATATAAACATGACTGTCAATGTGCTTGAAAACGCTGAGGCTCAGCTTGTTATTGACCCAACTGTGGGCGATATTATCAAGGGTCGCGGAAATGGAACACTCAACCTGAGAATAAACCCATCTGCCGACCTGTTTGAGATGAACGGACTCTATACCATCACAGAGGGTAGTTATCTGTTCACTATGCAGAATATCTTTAACAAGAAGTTTATCATCGACCGCAATTCGGGCTCTACGATACAGTGGACGGGCGACCCGCTTGATGCGATACTCAAGATTGCCGCCGTATATAAGACCAAGACATCGCTGCAACCGCTTCTTGAGGGATATGTTGATACCTCGGTGTCAAGTAGGGCAGTGCCTGTAAACTGTATTATCAACCTTACCGACCGACTCACAAAGCCTACGGTGGACTTTAATGTAGAGGTTCCGAGTGCGGATGCAAGTATGCAGGCGGTTATTGCCAATGTGCTTAGCACCCCTGAGCGTCGTTCACAGCAGTTCCTCTACCTGCTTATTGCAGGCTCGTTCCTGTCTGAAAACTCTGCCGATGCGGCATCGTTTGGTGTCTCTTCTGCGGCTATGACGGGCTTTGAGTTGCTCTCTAATCAGCTCAGTAACTGGCTATCTTCTGAGAACTCAAATCTTATCTTGCGTTACCGTCCTAAGACCGAGCAGATGATGAGTGACGAGGTTGATTTTGGCTTCTCGCAGGGCTTTATGGGTAATAGGCTGCTTGTGGAGTTAGAGGGTAACTACCTTGTTGATAAGTCGAGGGTTGTCAACGCTTCATCCTCATTTACGGGCGAGGCTTATGTAACATGGCTTATTGACCAGGCGGGAACAATGCGACTGAGGGGCTTTACACACACCATTGACCGATTTGACGAAAACCAGGGTCTGCAAGAGACAGGCGTGGGTTTCTACTTCAAGGAGGACTTTGAAAATGGTAAGGATTTGAGAAATCGTCTCAAAAACCGCTTCCGTCGCAAGGGTAAAAAGATGGATACAGACGAGTCAAACTCTAATCAGGAGGATGACTATTGCACCATGCAGATAGGTGTTGATGCTGTGCCTGAGGAGGACTTTATGGGTAACTATGATTAACAACTAAAATAGATTTTTACTATGAAATTTCTTTTACAGACTGCTGATGTTGTGGAACAGACCACTCAGGCAGGAGAGATGAGCCTCTGGGAGCTTTTTAACAACGGAGGTTGGCTTATGTGGGTACTGCTGCTGCTTGGCGGTATTACCGTATTTATCTTTGTAGAGCGTTTTGTGGCAATTCGTAAGGCGTCTAAGGGTATGAATATGGGCTTTATGAATCGCATCAGAGACTATATCTCCGATGGCAATATCCGCGGAGCTGTTGAGCTCTGCCGCAAGACCGATACACCTATTGCTCGCATGGTTGAGAAGGGTATTGAGCGTCTTGGTCGCCCTATGAGCGATGTGCAGAGCGCAATCGAAAATGTTGCCAACCTTGAGGTCTCTCGCCTTGAAAACGGACTGCCTTTCCTTGCAACTATTGCAGGAGGTGCGCCAATGATTGGTTTCTTGGGTACTGTGCTTGGTATGGTGCAGACCTTTATGGATATGTCTGCCGCAGGTGGAACAGTAGATATGGCACTGCTTTCTGGCGGTATGTATGTGGCGATGATTACCACTGTAGGTGGTCTTGTTGTAGGTATTCCTGCATACTTCGGCTACAACTACCTTGTGGCATCAATTGAGAAACTTGTCTTCCGTATGGAGGCAAACTCAATAGCCTTTATGGATATTCTTAACCAACCTGTACAGAAGTAATTATGGCAATCAAGAGAGGATCAAAAGTAGAACAATCCTTCTCCGCCTCGGCAATGACGGATTTGATGTTCCTGTTGCTTATCTTTATGCTTATAGCAACTACGCTCATCAATCCAAATGCGCTGAAGCTGATGCTACCAAAAAGTAGTAACCAGCTTAAGGATAAGGCTATTACAACCGTCTCAATAGAGCAGAAATCGGGCGGCTACAACTACTATGTTGAGCTTGACCGCGTGTCTGGCATTGCAGGTGTTGAGGCGGCTCTTAAGACACGCCTTGAGGGTCAGAAGGAGCCTACAATCTCACTCCACTGCGACAAAACCGTTGCCGTTGATGAGGTTGTCAAGGTTATGAATATAGCAAAAGATAACGGGTATAGATTGATTCTTGCAACCCAACCGTAATTCCGATTTACGACACTGTTGCTTATGCATAAATTGTTGTAAATCAGTGTTATAGCTTTTAGCTAAGATTGAAACTATGAACTCCAGACACTACGCAATACTCGCTGCCGTACTATACGGTGTGGGCATGGCTCTTGCCATGTTCTTGGGGCGTGTTGAGGTTACAGAGCCGCGTAAAGAGTCTTCGACCATCTATGTTGAGTTTGTTGAGCCTCCGAAAGAGCCAGAATACTCTGTGCAGAAACCCGTAGAGGCTCCTGCGCATAGCACCGTCTCGGAGGTTGATAACTCACAGCAGGTCGGTGGTGCAGATGTGGAGACAAGAACGGTAAATATGCGCGCTCTGTTTAAGATGAACAAGGGTGGCAACGATGCCCCTGAGAGTGTCGGCAATCCACATGCTCAGGAGTCTGAAACCGAGCAGGCACATGGTACAGCAAGCGGGTTAAACCCCGTGGGAACTGATGCCCTTGATGAGGGCTTGCAGGGTCGTGGACTTGTGGGCGCGCTGCCTATGCCAGCCTACCCTGCGGGTAATCGCGGCGGTAAAGTGATAATCCGTGTGGCGGTGGATAGAAGCGGAACAGTTACCTCTGCAACCTTTGAGCCGAAGGGCTCAACAACCTCCGATTCCTCGCTTGTTGAGGAGGCTATAAAGGCTGCAAAACGCGCAAAATTTACCGAGAGTGCTGCCTTTGTGCAGGGTGGAACAATCACATATATATTCAGATTAAAGAGCGAATAAATGAGTATGAAAAGAGTGTTACTTGCTGCCGTTTTGTTGATTTTCTCCTCCTTACAGCTCTTTGCAAAAGAGGCAAAATCTGCGGGCGTAATCTTTGATAAAACTATGTACGACTTTGGGGATGTTGTATGCGAAAATAAGACCCATAGTTGTACATTTACTGTTGAAAATCAGACAGATAAACCACTTGTTGTACTCAGTGTAAATACCTCCTGCTCTTGCCTTAAGGCTACCTACTCACGCCGCCCTATGAAGGTCGGTCAGAAGAGCGAAATTATCATAACCCTCGATGCAGCCAAGATGGAGGAGGGTGTCTTTCGTCGCGTTATAGAATTGCAAACAAATGCGGGAGTCTTTCATATTACGGTGAAAGGTGCAGCTGCAATGAGGACGGTGCTTTAATTGGGGCGCGCGGTTTTTAGAGGATTTAGGGAATTTAAGGAGGTTAGTGAGGTTAATGAGCGCGCCTAAAGTTCAAGGGATTCGATATCCCGCAAAACTTTTCTGTTCCGCTCCCTAAGTTCCCTAAAATTCCCTAATATCCTTAAATCCCCTATAATTTTTGCGCTATTCCCTTACCGACAGACGGTGCAAAAAGTTGTGCGCGCTTTAATAACGGAGAATAACAAAGAATAGCAGCGGGCTTACGCCCTTAATGGCACACAATAGCAGTGCGCGTAAAATCCGATACCCTATAAAGTGACAGTTGCGCTTAGCTATTAAGGGACTTTGGTCCCGCTGCCATTAACTGCTATTCAGTGCTATTCAGTGTTGTCTGCTCGCGCTATTCCCTTACTGACAGATGGTGTAAATAGTGGTGCAACTCTCTGAAACTCCGTGCTTTACGCGTTAAGGTAAAATACTATAGCTACTGCGTGGCAGCAGACTGCGATATTTATCAGCAGATGCCAGACAAGGTGGTGGTACTTAAAGCCTTTCTTTGCGTAAAACCATGCGCCGAGGGTGTAGAATATTCCGCCTACAGCGATAAGAACAAGCAGTGGCGTGGAGGCGTTGCGCAAAAAGAGTGGCATAAAAAAGACCACGGTCCAGCCCATAATCAGGTAAATTGTCAGGCTGATTGCTGGGATAGATTGCTTTGAAAGCGATTTGTAGAATATTCCAAACAGCACCATAGCCCATTGCAGAGCCACAATCAAAATACCCTGCCATCCGCCTATCACAGTAAGGGCGATTGGTGTGTATGAGCCAGCAATGGCGACATAGATAAAGATGTGGTCAAGGATGTGAAAAACAGCCTTGTGTTTAGAGGCTGGATGCATGGAGTGGTAGAGTGTTGATGTTAGAAACATCAAAAATATTGAGATGACAAAGACCGATACGCCGACAGCCGACTCAATATTGTTGCCTATAGCGTGGGTGTAACTCCATATTGCCGCAAAGGGTAAAAACAACAGAGTAAGACAACTCATTACTCCGTGTGATACAGCATTGGCAATCTCTTCGCCAATTGTTGGGATGTAAATCTTTTTAATCTTTTTCATACTGCAAAGATAGTAAATTTTTAGCCACTCTTCTGCTTTGTAGGCAGCCACTTTAGTCCTTTTTGAGTCAAATTTGCACGGTTTTACCCATTTTTTGAGAGAGAAACGGCGATTTTAGTAGATTTATATGAAATAATTTGCCAATAAGTTGTCAGAATAAAAATATTTTTTTATTTTTGTGTGAATTTAAGAATCCAATTTTTAATAAAACTTAATAATTAACCTATGAAAAGAGATTTACTTCTTGTTTCAAACGGTGTTAGAAGACTAACTTCGGCAGCTCTAACCCTGCTGTTGTTGCTCTGCTTGACACTGTTTAGCCCTGCTGCAGCCTTTGCACAGGGTAAGGGAAAGACGGTTACAGGTAAAGTAACCGACGCTCGTGGTCCGATGATCGGTGTGACCGTATCGGTCAAAGGTCTTGCGACCCGTGCAGCCCTTACAGATTTGGACGGTAACTACTCGATTGATGTATCGGGTGTTGCTGAGCCTGTTCTCGAATTTACCTATGTCGGCTATCAAGGTCAGGAGGTTCCTGTCGGTGTTAGAACAAAGGTCGATGTGGTAATGGTTGAGAGTACACAGAAGATTGACGAGGTCGTTGTGACTGCTCTGGGTATTACCCGTGCTGAGAAGTCACTCGGTTACGCAGTCTCAAAGGTATCTGGTGACGATATTGCTCAGACCGTGTCAGGTAACTGGCTTGACGGTATGAACGGTAAGGTTGCTGGTATGTCTTTTGAGTCTGCTGCAACAGGACCTTCAGGCTCAGTGCGTGTAACTCTCCGTGGTGAGTCTTCACTCAACATGGATGGCAACCAGGCTCTGTTCGTTGTTGACGGTGTGCCTATCGGTAATGAGCAGACTGCATCTGGTGGTGCTAACGACTCTGACGATGCTCCTATCGACTACGGTAACGGTGTGGGTGACCTTAACCCAGATGACATTGCATCAGTATCTGTCCTCAAGGGTCCTGCAGCAACTGCGCTCTACGGATCACGCGCACAGAACGGTGCTGTGATTATTACAACCAAGAGTGGTCAGAAGCAGAAGGGTATCGGTGTTGACTACTCATTCTCTATGGTAGCAGAGCAGGCTTCTTACTGGCCTGATTTCCAGGAGGAGTACGGTGCTGGTTCAGCTGCCCTTACAACTTATGCAACTGTGAACGGAAAGCAGTACTCTCCACAGGAGTATTTCTCGTTCTGGAATGTCTATGAGGGCTCAACCAAGGTTGCTGACCGTCTTTGGTCTCGTAACATGTGGGGTCCTAAGTACGGCACAGATTTCGGCTACGGAACAGACGAGAACGGTGTAGGTTTGACCTATATGTACCACTCTCTGGATTTTGACAAGCTCCGTAACGAGCGTACAGACAAGCCAGGCTCAATTGTAATTGATACTTACAAGGATGCATCTGGTGCTACAATCTATGAGCCACAGTCAAGCAAGTTCTATACACTTGTGCCTTTCGTTGCTCAGGATTACTACAAGGGCTTCTATGAGACAGGTTTCACATACAAGAACAGCATATCTGTAAGTGGTAACAATGGTAAGGGTACTTCAGTTCGTGCATCTTTCCAGGATACTCGCAACAATTGGATTGTTCCTAACATGGGTTACAACCAGGAGTCAGCAGCTTTCTCTGTAACAAGTAAGCTCAACAAGGTTGTTACTCTCTCTGGAAAGGTTAACTACTACCGTAAGAAGTCAGACAACCTTCCTACAACAGGTTACAACAACGCTTCTCCTGTATATCAGTTGATGTGGAACTACCCTTCAGTTGATATTAGAAGTTTCTGGGATGAGTATAGCAGCGGTCGAATCTTCGAGGCTCTTGACTCTCGTACAGATGGTGACTCAGCTTATCTG
>CAZIPR010000022.1:0-28887 GCA_964541245.1 uncultured Alistipes sp. | reverse complement strand
CTATATTTCAATGATTTCAAAGAACATTCCCAAATTTTAATGGGACAGCAGTGAAAATCTTTTATAATTTTACTGTGCGAATATTAAAAAAGTTATGTTATGAGAAGGATTTTTATGAAGATTCTTGTAGGTGTGTTGCTGGTGCTAACACTACCTATCGCAGTGTCGTGTACTAAGACTAACAAAGGCTCTGAAGACGATGAGCAGAAAACAGAGACTCCGGACGAGACTCAGACAGCATGGTATGCTGTAGGCATGAGCTACAACATGGAGTTGGATTGTGTTGCAGCAACGGTATGGAAAGATGGTAGTGTGCTATATGCAGACTCTAAGGAAGAGACTATGTCTGTGGCTTTGGGTGTTTGTGTAGATGGAGAGGATGTATATAGTTGTGGTATGGTGGAGAACAGTGTTAGTCTCTACAATGTTCTGTGGAAAAATGGCGAGCAGGTCCTTTCTGTAGATATGGAGAGTGAGGTACTCTCAGGCTATATCGTTGACGGCTTTACAGATGTTGCCGTGGCTGGAGAGGATGTTTATGTTATTGCATCGCTCTATAGAAATATTACAGGAACAAGCTATCAAACAACCCCTGTTTTGTTCAAAAATGGCAAACCATCGCTTTTTGATACCAAGTCTAACGATGTTGAGGTAAACTCTCTTGACGGAGTGGGTAATGACCTCTATGCAGCAGGCTCTGTTGATGTAAACGGCATGGTTACACCAGCAGTGTGGAAGAACGGCGTAATTACACATCTTGAAGTTCCGCAAGGTAGTGTTGAGGGCGCGGCATACTCTGTCTCTGTTTGTGGCAAGGATGTATATGTTATGGGCGAGGTTTATACCCTGACAAACGACAACGCGCTGCCTTGTATATGGAAAAATGGCGAGCCTGTACAGCTTAATTCAGACCCTAAGTTAGATACTTATGCAACTGGTGTGGCAGTAAATGCGGACGATGTATATGTTAGCGGTATTGCATCAAGTTCAGATGAAGAGTTTGCAGTTCTTTGGCATAATGGAGACCAAAGTATGCTCGCTACAGGAGCAGCTATGGGTGTTGTATGCTGTAAAGACGATGTTGTTGTGGGCGGTTACACATACGAAGGGGACGACTATAGCAACCCTGTCGTGGCAACAGTTTGGGTAAACGGTGTTCCGCAGTATTTGGATTATGGTGTAATAGTGCGTATGTACTAACGAGGGAATTTGTCGTGATAGTACGCCACCTACGGCACATCCCTTAAATTCCATCGGCAGCTGTATATTTTAGGTACTATCTGCCGATGGAATTTTTCACGATGCACCGTATCTGGCGCACTCTGACGACAAATTGGTACTTTAATTTTGGCGCGCGGTTTTTTTTAGGGGATTTAGGGAAATTAGCGAGGCTAAGGAGTTTAGCGAGCGCGCTAAAGTTCAAGGGATTCGATATTCCGAAGAACTTTTACTATACCGCTCCTTAAGTTCCCTAACCGACGACAAACCGAGCGCAGAGTGGGGCTCGCTTGAACTATGCCGAGGTGCGAAGGAGGGAGGGTCGGCGCAGCCGAGCCAATCTCACTAATTTCCTTAGAATTTCCTATAATTTTCGCGCTATTCCTTACTGACTCTCGTGGCATAAAGTTGTCGCTAATAGCTACCTAAAGTTTTCGCCGTTTAGGTTGCCGAAAATAGTTTCATCTTTGAACTTCTCTTCAAACTCGGCACGAGTGGCTTTGCCGTCAACCTCTCCGATATATCGTATCGTGTAGCCTGTAAGTGGTACGGAGGAGGGTTGGAGTCCATCCATTATAAAGTTACCATAGCGGTAGTATTTGAGCGTGAGAAGAGTTGTGGCAAAGCTGCTACCATCTGCAAGGTAGTCGTTGTTTGTAAGTGTTATTGTCATATCGTCTATATTGTAGCTCCAGCTAAGGGTTGTATATAGAAACGGATATGGGATGTTGTTATATGGCGCAGGCGCATATAGGTAGCATTGGCGGCATGTGCCATCGGGGTAGAAGACAAGGTCTAAGAATTGGCTTGTCTTACCAAAGCCTACATAGTCAAAACCGCTGTAAGATGTACTCCAGACGGTGCCATTTAGGTATGTTATCCAGTCGTCTATATCCCATACACCTTGCAGAATATCCTCTATAAAGAGCTGCATACTCTCTGGTGTGGCGGGGTACTTATCAATAAGATTTGCGATGCGGTTAATCTGCTGGCGCGGTGTCCAGTCGTCGTTGTCGTTGCATCCTGATAGGGCGGTGATGGCAAATGCCAGGATAGGAATAGTAAAAAGTCGTCTCATAAACAATCTATTTTTGTTACGAGACGACTATTACAAATTTGTAGCCAAAGATACTCTGACTCTATATGTGATACTGAGCCAAATCCTCTGAGTAGGATATTACCTCGCCAGTGTCGAGTGTTAGCGAGATTGTGATTGTGTGGTCACTGATATTCTCAGGTATAGTGGTTGTTGATAGTGTTAAATCTGGACCTCCAAAGATATTCCAATCTCTTTCGAGCATAAGAGCCATATCTGCCGCAGTAAGGTCGCTGACAACCTTTTTGATATAGGTCTCTGGCGTGCCTGTAAATCCACGCTTTACATAATCTGCCAAAGATGCAAACTCAGCTGTAAATAGCGTGCTTAAATCCTTGCCAGCAGGGTAGTCTGCACCCCAATCGGCACTACTCGTGATAGTGATTTTAGTAATTAGCTCGCTGAAACTGTAGTAGTAACAAGGTCCGTTTTCGAGTATCCACTCGTCGCCACTCTTGCTGGTGTAGTAACGGAAAGTAGAGCTGTTGGTGTTGTAGTCGCCAAACTTCTCCTGTGCAGCCTTGTATGCAGCTGCATTATCGCTATTTGGGTTGTCAATAAGGTCGTAAATTGAGCCAGTGTGGTCGCCTACAAGGCTGAGCATTATTGTCATCTCCTCCCAAGTGATGTTTGCAGAGATAATAGGGTGTGGCAGAGGCTTGTTCTCCTGAACTCTGATAAATTTGAAGTAGGCGTTTACAGTGCTATTTGCTGTAAATGTTCTCTCGGTCTGTTTGTAGCTGTCTATGCAGCTTACTGTGAGTAGTGCAGCTGCGATGGTAATAAGTAAGTTTCTCATAATTATATTGCAATTCAGTTGCAAATATAACTAATTTTTCGCATATTTAGCATAATACTATGTAGATGGCGAAAAAATCTCTGCCAAAATATCTGTTTCTCCGAAAAAAGTTGTAACTTTACAAATCTTAATGGGATGTACCTATATATTTTTAGAATTATGAAAAGAGTATTTTTTGTGATTTTCGCTCTGCTATCAGCATCAGTCTCTGCACAGATTTTTGTCTCTGCGAATACAGAGGCTCAGCCCATGACAAACGCCAGAGCAACAGCTACAGTAGTCACTTCAGCCCCCAAGACTGAGCGACTCACTCCTTTTACTAAGGTTGTGGTTGACGGCTCGGTAAATATAACCTTCCGTAAAGTAGATAATATTGACGAGATGAAGATTGTCTATGACACAAAGGGCAATACAACCTCTCGTTTTCGTGCTGGCGTAGATAAAAACGGTGTGCTGCAAATTGTCGAAAGAATAGACTCTAAGATTGCCACTATGACCACCGATGTAACTGTCTGCTATACAGCACTTGATAATGTCTCTATTGCCCATGCGAAGGCTATTTTTGAAGCCCCTATAGAGACTCGTCTGCTTGACCTATCTGTTACAGGCGGAGCCAATGTTACAATGGATATCAAGACCCTTGATGCCCTTGTAAACTGTACGGGCAAGAGCCAGCTTACAATAGGCGGCGAGTCGAAATATTTTAAGCTCACAATCTCCACTGCAAAGGTTGAGGGCTTTGAACTTAAGACCACAGCTGCTGATATTGATGCCTCTCATGAGTCAGAGGTGCAACTGTCTGTCTCAGAGCGTCTTGAAGCTGTGACTTCAACCGAGGCGAAGTTGCTCTATAAGGGTAAGCCACTTATTTTGCGCAACAAAAACTCACTTTTCGGCGGAGCAATCCTCTCTGTTGAGGAGTAAAAAGAGTAGAAAATACCTACACAATGCAGACTTTTGTAGAAGAACTTGCCGCAAGGCTATATGAGAAGTATGGCGATGATATTTCAAATCTGACCATACTCTTTCCCTCTCGTCGTGCCAGATTGTTCTTCTCTGAGGCACTTCTTACCGTCGCCTCGCGTCCGCTGTGGGCTCCAAAGTTTGTCAGTATAGACGACTTGATGAGCCAAATATCTCCTCTTCGCTCGGCAGACCGTCTAAGGCTTGTGGTTGAGCTTTATAAAATCTATTCAGAGTTTCACAAAGAGGATTTTGATAAATTCTACCATTGGGGCGAGATGCTTGTCTCGGACTTCGATATGATAGACAAATATCTTGTCGATGCAGACCAACTCTTTGCCAATATTGCCGACATAAAGGAGATAGAGGCAAATATCGACTACCTTACCGAGGAGCAGATTGCAATTATCCGCCAATTTTGGGATACTCTTAGCAGTGGCACACTCTCTGAACATAAGACAGCTTTCCTTAAGATATGGCGTTCTTTGGGTACTATCTATAGTAGGTACAAGTCCCGCCTCAGAGAGCTTGGTATCGGCTATACAGGCATGATTTACCGTGATGCGGAGCAGATTATCTCAAATTCGGCAACTGTGGTTCTGTCTGAAGAGAGGTATGTTGTTGCGGGTTTTAATGCTCTTAGTGCCTCTGAAAAGCGACTCTTTAGCTATCTTCAGAGTAGCCATAATGCCGACTTTTTCTGGGACTTCGACTCTTACTACTTTGACTCAGATATGCAGGAGGCGGGTCGCTTTGTAAGGGAAAATGTGGCAGCTTTTGCCCCTGAGAGTGGTGTGTCGCACGATAATCTGAAGTCTATCTCTCAGCTTAATATCGTCTCTACAGCAACTTCTGCAGCACAGTGTAAGTATGTGGCGCAACTACTAACGCAAATTGCGGGTAGGGATGAAAACGGTAAAATCAAACCCTTAGACCGAGATACGGCAGTGGTTTTGACCGACGAAAATCTACTTATGCCGCTGTTATACTCTCTGCCAGAGGAGTTTAAGAGTGATAAGTTGGGGGAGAAAGGCGGTGTCAATGTGACTATGGGCTACCCGCTCAGAAACACCCTTGCATACTCTTTTGTTGAAAGGCTGCTTGAGTTGCAGAGCCATGCCAGAGTAAAAGAGGGAGAGACAACCTTCTACTATGTTGATGTAGATGGTCTGCTGACCCACCCATATATTGCAGATTTATCGCCTGAACTGAGCGCAAAGATAAGAAAAACAATCTCTGACGAGCGAATCTTCAATGTCTCACAGAGCATGCTTTCGGCTCTACCATTTGCCGCAACTCTCTTTGTTACCTGTCAGGGTGCGGTGCAGATGATAGATTGGATTGTAAGCGTAGTTAATATGGTACTCTATGCTCCATCAGGCGTGGAGGAGAGTAAATACCGTAACGAGTACCTTATGTTGACCCTCGAAAATCTGACAAAGCTCAGAAATCTTATCACTGAGTGCGGTATGGAGATAACAGAGACAGTCTGCCGCTCGCTTATAAGAAAACACCTCCAGAGCGTGCGCATAGCCTTTAGCGGCGAGCCTCTTGAGGGATTGCAAATTATGGGTATTCTGGAGACGAGAAACCTCGATTTCAAAAATGTCATTATCCTCTCTATGAGCGATAGTAACTTCCCTGGAACAAAGGTGTCGGACTCGTCGTTTGTGCCGTATAACCTACGCTATGCCTACGCCCTGCCAACTTCAGAGCATCATGAGGGCGTATATGCCTACTACTTCTATCGCCTTATCCAGCGTGCAGAGCGCGTGTGGCTTGTCTATTCCTCACAGGCTGACGATAAGGGCTCAGGCGAGCCAAGTAGGTATATCAGACAGCTTGTCTATGAGTCCTCGCTGCCTATAAGTAGCGTAAAAGTTGGCGTAGATGTCAATATAGAGAGCAGTAACGATATTGTTATTGAGAAGTGCGATAAAGTAATAGAGAAACTAAGCCAATACACCTTTGGTAAGCAGAGCCTCTCGCCAACGGCAGTGTCAACCTTTGTGCGCTGTCCGCTTAAGTTCTACTTCAACTATATCGCCAATATGAGGGTTAAAGAGGAGGTTGAAGAGGGCGTTGACGACAGAGTCTTTGGTAATATCTTCCATAAGGCGGCAGAGTTGCTCTATACAGATGTTATCGGTATTGCCTCCCCAGCTTCAGAGCTGCTTCAGATTACAGATGCACGCATTGAAGAGGCTGCATATAAGGCTATCTGCAA
Organism: uncultured Alistipes sp.; assembly: GCA_964541245.1. GTDB lineage: Bacteria > Bacteroidota > Bacteroidia > Bacteroidales > Rikenellaceae > Alistipes. The sequence goes on along the minus strand of CAZIPR010000022.1, from coordinate 22,584 downwards.
AGAGTATTTCGGCGGCAGAAGCGTTGAGCAGTCTATGATGCAGGGCGAGATAGATATTATCCGCCGAATTGTTGTGCGCTACCTTAAGGATAACCTTATAGCCTATGATATCGCTCACGACGGCTTTACGGTCTCAGAACTTGAGAGCGTCTTTAGACACGATTTTGATATTGAAAGCAATGGCAGAAAACTCACAGTAACCCTTGAGGGTCGTGCCGACCGTATTGATAGCCTTGAGGATGGCACACTGAGGATTATAGACTATAAAACAGGTAGCTCGCACCTGCTATTTTCGAGCTTTGATAGACTCTTTAACGGCACAGATGCTGAACGCCAGAGCAATACGATAAACACCCTGATTTACTCCATGATTCAGTACCATAGCACAGGAAAAGATGTTCAGCCAGCACTCTTCTACCTGCGCGATATGTATTCGGATAAATATTCGCCACTGCTGCGCCAAGGACAGGGCTTAGGTAAAAAATCTATCCCTTTAGAGCGATATAGCACCGTTGCTGAGGAGTTTGAGTCCCAAATTTTCAATACTCTAAGCAACCTCTTCGATCTATCAAAACCATTTACCCAAACCGAGGATAGGAAAACTTGCCAGTATTGTGATTATAGGGCTATCTGCTCCAAAAAGTGATTTTGTTGTGAAAAGGCAGCATTTGCTGCGCATTATAGCTAAAACAGTTTCTTTTTGGAGGTTGTAACAACAAACTCTTTGAGGTAGAAAGGCTCGAAGTAGGCGGTGTCGGCGAACTCTCTATTTGTAAACTTCTCCTCGGCGAGTCGAGCCATGCCTCTGACAGATGGTGTGACATTTATCAGCTCTGCACCGAGTAACTCTGCACACTTTGGCGCGCCACTACCGAATATTAGAAGCTGTTTTGTTGTATCTTCTCTCCACTCAGCAAGGCTCTGCTCAGTTATAACCTCCGCTGCAACACTATTCAGTGGCTCGGCATTGCTATTGAATATCTGAAGATATACCTCCATGCGGCGAGCGTCAATCATAGGGCAGAGCAGGGCAGAGTCCCAATTGTCGAAATCAATAATTCCAGCCTTGTAGTCCTCTACCGCTACAGCTGCAAGCGACTGAAGCGAAGATATGGCTATAAGAGGCTTTGACAGACCATAGCACAGACCCTTGGCAAAGCTCACGCCGATTCTCAGACCCGTATATGAGCCTGGACCCTCGCCGACGGCAACAGCATCTATATCAGCGGGGACAATGCCTGTCTCGGTAAGCAGTTCATCAACAAAAACTGCCACCTTTTTGGCGTGGTCTCGTCCCGCCTCACTCTCTCTGAGCGAGATTAGCTCGCCGTCTCTAACAAGACCAACTGAGCAAATATCTGTTCCTGCCTCAATACAAAGTATCAGTGCCATATCCTATCTGTAACCTCTATTTATATCTCTTTAGTGCTTGGTCCATCTCTCTGCGGGCATCGTTTGCCTTGAGGTACTCACGCTTGTCGTAGCTCTTGCGACCACGGGCAAGGGCGATAACTATCTTTGCAAGTCCTCTCTGGTTGAGAAATAGCCTCAGACCCACTATTGTAAGACCTTTATCCTGTGTTGCACGCGCAAGTTTGGCTATCTCTTTAGAGGTCAAAAGCAGCTTGCGGTCGCGCTTTGGAACATGGTTGTTGCAAGTACCCCATGCATACTCGGCAATATTTACCCCGCGAATCCACAACTCGCCCTCTGAAAAGTAACAGTAGCTGTCAACCATAGAGACCTTGCCCATGCGGATAGATTTAATCTCTGTACCCACAAGGACAACGCCCGCCTGATACTCCTCAAGTATCTCGTAGTCGAAAGTTGCGCGCTTATTCTTAATATTTATCTCTTTCAAGTTTGCCATTTACTGCAAAGATAACAAAAATTATACTACTCGCCTATACGCTGACGCACTACCTCAAAGAGCATGATAGCTGCGGCAGCAGAGACATTGAGCGACTCTATTGCGCCAATCATCGGTATTGCAAGCTGCTCGTCACAGAGTTTGAGTACCTCCTTTGAGATACCCCTCTCCTCAGAGCCCATGACAATTACAGTAGGCTTTCTAAGGTCGGCATCATACATCAACTTGCGGCTATGCTCTGTTGCTGCAACAACCTGAAAACCCTCTGTTTGTAGAGCCTTGAGAGTGTTTCTTACAGAGCCTACGCGACATACAGGAATCCTTGTCAGCGCGCCTGCACTCGACTTCATAGCCTCAGCATTTACCGGAGCAGAACTCTTTAGTGAGGTAATAATGCCGTGCGCACCTGCACACTCGGCACTACGGGCAATGCCACCAAAGTTGCGCACATCAGTAATACCGTCAAAGAGAACAATCAGCGGAGTCTCGTCCTCAGGTACGCGCTCAAGAATATCGTTCAACTCAACATACTCAATCTCTGCAATCTGTGCCACAACGCCCTGATGACTGCCGCGCACAAGGCGGTTGAGCTTCTCAACAGGCACCTCCTGCACACGCAGACGGTGACGGAAGCAGAGGTCTCTAAGGTCTGCCATCAGCTGACCCTCTGCACCTTTGCGGATAAAAATCTTCTCAATCTGTTTGCCCGACTCTATAGCCTCAACTACGGGACGGATGCCGAAAACGATATTACTATTGCCCATAAAATTCTGTTATTTTGTGCAAAGATAGGAAAAATTACTATCTTTATGGTTGTTATGCAGAGATTATTATTTTTTATAACCTTTTTAACCCTGTTTGCGGGCTGTCAAGATAGCTCAGATAGGGAAACTGTGCCATCCAATGGCGTGTGTATTGTCGGGGCAAGTTTTGCTCACCCAGAGAACGGTTGGTTTGAGATGGCGTGCGAACAGAGCGGTAAGACCGCTGTAAATAGGGCGGTGTCTGGTACAAATATCGTCACAACGGCTATGGATATAGCTCAGGGAGGGATGTTCTCAACCTCAGAGCATGACTCGTTTGAAACTTTGGTTATAATGCACACCCACAATGTTGATATTTGCACGCTTTCGGACGAAAATTATACTGTTGATAGCGGTATGAGCTACGCTGCGGCGTTTGACTATGTCTTAAGTAGCTATATTGCTCAGTGTAAGGCTCTTGAGACAAATCCAACCTCAAAATGGTTTGGCGTAGTAGGGGGCAAGCGGGTTGATATTATCCTCTGCACCCATTGGCACGACGCACGGGAGGAGTATAATAGCTCTGTTCACCGCCTTGTTCAGAGATGGAGTAGTGCTGTAAGGCTCTGTGAGTTTGATACTCAAATAGGCTTCTCAAAAGATAATCCCGACCCTATAACAGGTGCGCAAATCTCTCTGCTCTATGCCCATGACGGCAATGGCAAAACCGAGGTCATAGATGGCGTAACCTACGGCTGGCACCCTAAAAGAGGAAGGGAGTCGGTAATTCAGCAGAGGATGGCTGAGATATTCTTAGGTATGCTGCTCTAATTTGGGCGCGCGCTAAAGTTCAAGGGACTCGATGTCCCGAAGAACTTTTTTGTTCCGCTCCCTAAATTCCTTTAATCTCTCTAATTATCCTTAAATTCTCTAAAAATCTTGCGCTCGCCTTCTGCTTGTACCTCAGCGTGTAGCAACTATGCTTCCTCAACCAGCTCTAACTCATAGACAGCCTTTTCCCACTCGTGCATCAGATGGTCAAGTTGCTGTTTTAGGGCATCGTAGGCTTTATAGTCGTCGGCGTTATACTCTGTTGCCGTGGCAAATTTTGTGTCGTACTCCGCAATTTTAGCCTCCACCTCGGCGGTCTGAGCCTCGATTGTCTCAACAGCCTTTTTATGTTTGCGGATAAGTCTCTCCTGCTCCTTTTTCTGCTCGTATGATAGTTTGCCAGAGGACTCTTTTTGGGCGTTGCTACTCTGTGCAGTAGGTGCTTTACGCTCTATCTCGTGGAAGCTTTCGAGTTTGCGCTTCTCAAGGAAGTAGTATATGCCGCCTAAATACTCTTTTACACCGCCGTCACGGAACTCATATACCTTATCCACAATGCCGTCCAAAAACTCTCGGTCGTGGGATACAAGGACTACCGTGCCGTCAAATTTACGCAGAGCCTCCTTCAGAATATCCTTTGAACGCATATCCATATGGTTTGTTGGCTCGTCAAGAATCAGCAGATTGTGCGGCTCAAGCATCATGCGCGCCATGGCAAGTCTTGAACGCTCGCCACCAGAGAGTACCTTGACTTTCTTGTCAACATCCTCGCCACGGAAGAGAAATGCACCCAAAATATCACGCAGACGGGTGCGAATATCTCCCACGGCAACGCGGTCAAGGGTGTCATAGACGGTAAAGTCGCCATCCATCAAATCATCCTGATTCTGAGCAAAATAGCCTATGCTTACATTGGCTCCAATCTTTATACTGCCCTCTGTTGGGTCAGTCTCGCCTAAGAGTATGCGGGCAAAGGTTGTCTTACCCTCGCCATTGCGACCTACAAGGGCTATTTTGTCCCCTTTGTGGATTGTAAACTCGGCACCCGAAAATACTCGGTGTTCTCCAAAAGCCTTGCCTACCTCCTTAATCTCGGCTACAATCTGTCCAGAGCGTGGTGCAGGTGGGAATTTTATGTTGAGGGTTGCAAGGTCCTCCTCTTCAACCTCTATGCGCTCAAGTTTGTCGAGCTGCTTGATGCGTGACTGTACCTGATTTGACTTTGTGGGCTTGTAGCGGAACTTCTCGATAAACTCCTCGCTCTTCTCAATAAGTCGCTGCTGATTTTGGTAGGCAGCAAGCTGTTGAGCCCTGCGCTCGGCACGCAGAGTGACAAACTGAGAGTATGGTACCTTGTAGTCGTAAATCTTGCCCAAAGATAGTTCTATGGTGCGATTTGTTACATTGTCAAGAAAAGCCCTGTCGTGCGAGATTAATAGTACAGCACCGCTGTAGTTCTTTAGATACTCCTCAAGCCACTGTATAGACTCAATATCAAGGTGGTTTGTCGGCTCGTCAAGCAAAAAGATAGATGGACGCCTAAGCAGCAGCTTGGCAAGCTCTATTCGCATACGCCAGCCACCCGAAAATGTGCTTGTAGGCTTTGAAAATTCCTCGCGGCGGAAACCAAGTCCGAGCAGTGTCTTCTCAATGTCGGCATCCCTTGTATCTCCACCCAAAATATGATAACGGTCGTTGGCATCATTGAGGCGGTGGAGCAACTTTTCGTAGCTCTCGCTCTCAAAGTCTGTACGCTCGGCAATCTCAGCTGTCAGTGCCTCAATCTCGCGCTCTATGGTTATTACCTCCTCAAACGCTTTGGCGGTCTCGTCAAGTAGGGTAGTTGTATCTGCAACCTGCATCTGCTGAGGCAGATAGCCTATTGTGCAGTCTGCATCTCTAGTTACAGCACCCGAAGTGGGCTGCTCAAGACCTGCAATCAACTTAAGTATTGTTGTCTTGCCAGCACCGTTACGACCTACTAAACCAACCCTCTCCTTTGGGTTAATCAAAAACGAAATCTGGTCAAAGAGTGTCCAGCCGCCGAAGCTGACGGTTAAGTTATCTATTGAAATCATATTTTTTGTGTTTTTATGAGGCTTTTACATAAAAGCCGAGCGTTGTAAAACCTCTCTACTGAGCATTAAGCATATTTACAATCTCCTGCTCTGGGTCGTTTGCGCCAAAGACAGAAGATCCTGCAACGACAACATCCACACCTGCTGCAAAGACCTCGGCTGCATTTTTTGTGGATATTCCGCCATCAATCTCAATAAGGCAGTTGCTGTTAACCTCAGTTATCATCGCCTTGAGACGCTTTACCTTATCCAAAGAGTATGGCATAAAGGCTTGACCGCCAAAACCAGGCTCTACACTCATTATAAGCACCATATCGAGCTTTGCAAGCCATGGTTTAAGCACCTCTGGCTCTGTTGCAGGTTTGATACTTATGCCCGCCTTTGCGCCTGCGCTATGGATTGCATCAATGCAAGCGTCAATATCCTCTGCCGCCTCGTAGTGGAAGGTAACATACTCAGAGCCAGCCTTTACAAAACGCTCAATGTAGCGCATTGGGTTACAAATCATAAGGTGGGTATCCAAAACCTTTGTGGAGTGCTTTGCTACCACATTAAGCACAGGGAAACCAAAAGAGATGTTGGGTACAAACACTCCATCCATAATGTCGATGTGTACCCACTGAGCTGCCGAGCGGTTGAGCATCTTAATATCGCGCTCAAGGTTGCCAAAATCGGCAGATAATATCGAAGGTGCAATAACTCTGTTCATACTACAAAAATATACATTATTGTCCGTTTTTACAAATCCGCAACAGCGAAATAGGGCATTGGTAGCACTATTTTTGCTATCCGTTACCGCTTTAAGCCTTGTAATATGCAAACTCTGTGCATGTGTTTTGATGCAGTTTAGGGCATCTGTGGCGTAACCTCTACGGCGATGGCTCTTTTCGTATATCAAAATGCCAACCTCAGCCTGCTGCCCATCATAATCAAAGAGGTCTATGGCACCTATGGTGTTACCATCTGCCTCAATCATCAGCCTTATCTGCCCATTAGCCTGAAAACCAAGCTGTTGGTCAGCAACAAACTGTTCAATCTGCTCAGTTGTATATGGCTCATGCGGGTCGCTGAAGGCGGCAAGCTCTGGGTCATTTTCCCATAAAAGAATAGTGCCGACATCCGAAGAATCGACACTACGCAGTCTGCATATATCCCCTTGTAATACCATTACAAGCCAATTACCTGGTTGCGGATAAGCATTGCCACGCCCCATGCAGGCGCGTTCTCGCTCATCTTTGAGAGACGGAACTTGGTATCTTTATAAACAAGGTTGAGCGAGTATTTGTTTGTCGCACTCTTAAGAGGCAGCATTATATAGTCGCCCGCAGCAGCAAGATTTCCTCCTACAATAACAGTTTCAGGGTTGAAGATGTTAATCAAAATAGCCACAGCCTTGCCAATCTTCTCTCCCGCCTCCTCAATAAGCTCAATTGAGAGGTTGTCGTCATTGCGAGCTGCGTTGATAATATCGTTTATGTGGATTATCTCGCCACTCTCGTACTTAGGTCTGAGAATTGAGTTTGCACCCGATTTGATAAGCTCGCTCATCTTCTCCTCAATGGCAATACCAGAAACCTCGGTTTCAAGACAGCCCTTCTTGCCGCAGAAACATATTTTCTCATTGTCGAAGAAAGGAATATGACCAAACTCGCCCGCGAAACCGTTTTTACCGTAGAATAGCTTGCCATTGACCACAATACCAATCGCTACACCAAGTCCGAGGTGGAGATAAAGGACATTTTTCTCCTCCTTTGAACGACCGTATGTGTATTCGGCATAGCAGCGTGAACGGGTATCGTTCTCAACAAGAACGCGGATGCCAATCCTCTGCTCAATAATCTCCTTAAGAGGGGTCTCTACGCTTGTGAAGTATTTGTAAGAACGACCCTGCTGGGTGTTTACTCGACCTACGATGCACAGACCAACGCCTAAGATATGGCTCTTGTCAATGCCGCAAGTGTTGATAAAGTTCTCTACATTGTTGCAGATTTTGTCAAGACACTGGGTGCGGTCACTCAACTCGAAGGTGTCATCTACAACCTCCTTGATAATGTTGTTCTGCAAGTCGGTTATAACAAAGGTCATGCGGTCACGACCAACATTTATTCCCGCAAAGTATATCGCAGTATTTGTAAGTCCAAAGACATTTGGGCGGCGACCTCCAGGGGTCTCAACCTTGCCAAGGTCAGTTACAATACCCTCGTCACACAGCTCCTGAACGAGTTTTGTAATTGTGGGCACACTTATTCTAAGCTCTTTTGTAAGCTCAGCAAGGGTTGATTCGCCATTTACAGCCATATAAGCGATGATGTTTCGCTTGATGATATTATTCTTATGCAGAAGACCTTTATTTTCAGTCTCTTGATTGTTGAAGAAATCGATTAAAGAACTCATTTTACACCTTTTAATTTGTTAACCGCCACAAATATAGTAAAAAAGAGTGGAAAATCTCCACTCTTTATTAAAAAAATTATCGAAAATCTTAAAAAATCTTAAAGACCACTCACTGAAGTAGTCTCAACTTCGCCATTTGTCTTGCGGATAAGTCCCTGAAGAACAGTGCCTGGACCAACCTCAGTAAACTCGGTAAAACCATCTGCTGTCATATTTTCGACTATCTGAGTCCAGCGTACTGGAGCTGTGAGCTGTGCGATAAGGTTTGTCTTAATCTGCTCAGGGTCTGTGTGTGGCATTGCATCCACATTTTGATAAATAGGGCAGAGAGGGGTTGTGAACTGCGCATCTGCAATAGCTTGCTGAAGTTCTACCCTTGCACTCTCCATGAGAGGAGAGTGGAAAGCACCGCCCACAGGCAGCGGTAGAGCCCTTTTTGCACCAGCCTCCTTGAGTTTTTTGCACGCCTCAGCAACAGCCTCGTTGCTACCAGAGATTACAAGCTGACCTGGGCAGTTGTAGTTGGCTGCAACCACTGTGCCCTCAACCTGCTCGCAAACCTGCTCTACCACCTCATTTGGCAGGGCGAGTACGGCTGCCATGCCACCAGGTTGCGCCTGGCAAGCCTTCTGCATTGCAGCGGCACGCTTTGCAACAAGGGTTAGACCCTGCTCAAAACTTAGTGCGCCAGCGGCTACAAGGGCAGAGAACTCTCCAAGAGAGTGTCCTGCAACAGCTTCTGGTTGAATATTGAGAACTTTTGCAAGAATTACAGAGTGAAGGAACACTGCTGGCTGGGTTACATCGGTGCGCTTGAGCTCCTCTGCTGTGCCCTCGAACATGATGTCGGTAATTCTGAATCCTAAAATCTCGTTTGCCTTTTCAAATAACTCCTTGGCTACGGGCGAATTGTCGTACAGATCTTTTCCCATACCTGTAAACTGTGAGCCCTGTCCTGGAAATACAAATGCTTTCATATTTATTATATAAATATAGGTTTGATGACGCAAAGATATGAAAATTTTTTGTACCTTTGTAAGTTGAAAGATACTAAAACGAAATTAAAACCTAAAAAACCATGAAAAGATTAAGATTTATCCCATTGGCATTTGCCCTGCTTTTTGCCCAGTGTACAGAGACTGAAAATGGCATTGATGAGCCTATAGGCGGTGGCGATAGCGTAGAGATTACTCAGGTTAATGCATCTATTTCAGCGACCAGAACAAGTGCGCTTATCTCGTCTGGTCAGATGCAGATATACTGGAGCTCAAGCGATAAAATCTCGATTACAGACCTTGAGAAGAGTGCTGTTTTCAGCCTTAAGAGCGGTGCGGGAACCACAAATGGAATCTTTGCTGGCTCAATAGAGAAAGCCTCTTCGGACAAGAGTCCTGCCTATGCCATCTATCCATCATCTTCAGTGGCTACCACTACAAGTGGAGGTCTAAAGGCTACTCTTCCTGCATCTCAGAGCTATGTTTCAGTTCGTGGTAAGGATGTTAAAGACCGTCATCTGCTCTTTGCTTCCTCTACAGATTGGGAGAACTTCGAGTTTGCGCCTGCTGCGGCAACCGTGGTCTTTGATATTACCATGCCAGAGCAGACTACTATCACTTCGGTTGCTATGCGTGCTACAGACTGCTATCTTACAGGTGCGGGCACAGTGGATGTAACTACAGGTGTTATTGGTGTGACTGACAATAAGACTCTTACTCTTACCTACGCTACTCCTGCTGTTGGTCGTTCTACAGACGGTTGGGCTATTATCGCTCCAGTTGACTTTAAGGCTGCTGCGGGTAGTGTCTATTACGATATCTCAACAAGCGATGGGGTATATACCTTCTGTTACAAGCCAGAGGAGAACTATAAGGCTGGTGGTCTCTATACTATAGCCCTCTCAGTTGACTCTTTTGAGAGAGTTGCAACCAAAGATGAACTCTCTCAGGGTAAATACTATATCGGTGGCGGTAGCGTAACCCCTGAGCCAACTCCAGACCCAGAGCCAGGTGTTGACCCTAACCTCAATGTAAGAGCAGTGCGTGTTACAGACTCTACAATCTCTATCGGTTGGACTATTACAGCTGCCAATGTGCCTCATATTTCAAATATAGTTCCAGTTGCAACTGCCGACTATACAGAGGACCTAAAGAAGGTATATAAAGTTGCGCTCTATAAAGATGCTGCTTGCCAGAGTCTTGTAGTTAGTGTTGACAATATTGTAGCGGCAGACCTATACTCTACAATGACACCTCCACGCTTTGTCTTCACAGGTCTTGAGCCTGAGACAGCTTACTATGCAAAGGTGTTTAATACCACAGATGGTACAAGCAATGCCGAGGCGGTGCAGATTACTACACTTGCCAATGCTGTAAACAAGGCAAATATCGTTAGCAACAATGCTGCAATTGGCGATGTAATTCTGTTTGAGAACTTTGCAGGTCTTGTTTATGCGGGTGAGATGACCTCTCGTGCTGCGGGTATTTCGCGTACAGATAGAAATAAACTCACCTCTTTTGATGGTGCTGATGTTAAGGGCGAGATTGTTGCAAGCGATACAGGTTATTGTATGGTAAATGCAGGCACAGAGATTGGTCTGTTTAATACCCTTGCAGGTCTGCTTGACGAGATGAATCTTGATGACTGGGGCTGGATTGGTGGCGCAGCGGACGCACATGGTGGCTCTGTCTGCGCTCGTCCAGGCTGCGTAAAGATTGGTACAACTGCAAACCGTGCCTTTATCTGTACACCTCCGCTTACTGCTATACCGGCAGGTAAGTTGGCAACACTTAGAGTAACTTTCAAGGCTGCACCTTATGGTAGCACCTCTGCTGAGATTGCGAATACCGAGGAGGCTGTAATGTCTGTGAAGGCTCTGACAAAGGCGGTTATTAGCAGCTCAAATGCTATCAGCTACAAGAGCGTTGCTGATGAGCATAAACTCAACCTTGACGGTACCCTTATCTCTGATTGGAAACAATACACCGTAGTTCTCGAAAATGTGCCTTATGGCTCCTCTGTCGCTTTGGGTGGTGGTCTTGAGGCTACTGCAACAAACCGTGTGTTGCTCGATGATATTGTTATCTCTGTTGATGCTCTTACAGATGCTCCATCTTCCCCTATCGCAACAGGTACTGTTAAGTATAGCGACGGCACACTTGCTGAGGGCGTTGTGGTTAGTGACGGATATACTGCTGTTAAGACCAATGCTGAGGGTAAGTTCTCTTTTGAACCACACGAGGATGCGTGGTATATCTACTACTCGGTCCCAGCAGATTGTCAGGTTGATGTAAATCAGTATGGTCAGCCAGCATTCTTTACTAAGTATGACGAGAGCCAGTCAACCTACAACTTTACACTCACTAAGCTCGCAGGCGGAAAAGAGACCAACTTTGCACTCTTCTGCCTTGCTGACCCACAGTGTAAAAATGCTACACAGCGTACCCGCTTTAACAACGAGTCAGTACCTGATATCAAGGCTCATGCCGCAATTAAGGGTGTGCCTTGCTATGGTGTAACCTTGGGCGATGTTGCATACTCTGAGGGTAGCCGCAACTGTGATGCTCAGATGCCATATCTCAGAAGCCACATGGCAAAGAGCAATATCGGTATGCCTGTCTTCCAGACCATGGGAAATCACGACTATTCATACTTCTATACAAACAATCCTATCTCGGCAGATGAGACCTCCTCGACCTACAATATTAAGGCTCAGCGTGTATTTGAGGAGTGCTTCGGTCCTATTAACCACTCTTGGAACAGAGGTGATGCGCATATTGTCTGCATGCGTAACATGCAGTGGAACAGCACAACCGATGCTAGCGACTATAGCCTTGCCTTTACAGATGAGCAGGTTGCATGGCTTAAGCAGGATTTGAGTTTTGTGCCAAAGGATAAACTTGTTATCTTCTGCGTGCATATTCCACTAACAAACTCTTCTGGTAAAAATGTACAAAATGTAATCTCGCTGCTCAAGCAGTATGATGAGGCGCATATTATGTCTGGTCACACCCACTATATGCGCAACGAGCCTACACTCTCTGGAGGTGTTTATGAGCATGTTCACGCAGCAGTGTGTGGTACATGGTGGTACTCAAATGTCAATGGCGATGGCTGTCCAAACGGCTATGGAGTCTATGATATTGAGGGCAATACTATCAAGAATTGGTACTATAAGGGCGTAAATACAGGTATGAACGACCGAGAATACCAGATGCGACTCTATCGTGGTAACCTTAAGTGTGGTGGCGAGCATGAGTATATTCAGTTGCAGCATGGCGACGGCGTTATCCTTGCCAATGTATTCAACGCAGATAGCTCTTGGAGCGTTAAGGTCTATGAGGATGATGTATATTCTGGAACAATGACCATGATTGAAAATAAGAAGACAACTCCAGAGGCTGGCACAAGTCAGAGCGACCCTACAAAGCCATCGACTGCGTCAAGTCAGGATTGGTGGGCTATTGGCTACCATATTGGCGTTGTTGGTCGTGGTTATGTGGGTGGAACAAGAGCCAACTACCTGACAAACGGCTTCCACATGTATAAATACACGCTTAAGAATAAGAATGCTAAGGTGCGTGTTGAGGCTACCGACCGCTTTGGTAGAGTATATTCGGCATCTACCTTTACAGCAGACTACGACTACTCTCTGGCAAAATAAAATAGCATAACTTAGAAGAATATGAAGAGGTACTTCTTTTTAATACTTGCGTTACTGCTTGTAGCCTCCTGTCATAGGGGAGGGGATGATATTATTGACAATGGCGGAGTCGATACTCCACAGGTTATTGACCCAAATATAAATGTTAGGCTTGTTCGTGCCACAGATACAACGATAGCTGTGGCATGGAGCATAACAGAGTCAAATGTGCCATATTTGTCAGAGGTTATTCCAAATAGCAATGCAGACTATACAGAGGATATTCAGAAGGAGTATAAAGCCTCTTTGTATAACGATAAGGCGTGCATAAACCTTGCTACAAGTGTCTCTCCGATTAAGGAGAATTTGGTGGATAGCAAGTTGCTGTTTAATAATAAAAATATCCCTCCGAGATTTATATTCTCAGGGCTTACTCCGTCAACTACATACTATGTAAAGATTAGCAACCTGACAGATAAGACTTTTAACACCCAGGCACTGGCTGTAAAGACTCTACCTTCGGCTGCTTCTGCAAAAAGTGTTGTTACAAGTGATGCCAAGGAGGGCGATTTGATACTCTTTGAGAACTTCTCTAAGGTTATCTATGGTGGCGACCAGACAACCCGTAGCTCTGGACTCTCTCGTACAGACCGCGGCTCGCTTACCTCATTTACAAATGCCAATGGTAAGGGCACTGTGGTTGCGAGCGATAAGGGCTACTATATGGTCGGTGCAGGCACTGAGATAGGTCTGTTTAACACCCTTACAGGGCTATTGGATGCTATGGGTTTGCGAAAGTGGAGCTGGATAGGTGGCAAAAGTGGGGCTACAGGTGGCTCTGTATGCTCTCGTCCAGGATATGTGAAGATTGGAACTAATGGTAACCGCTCGTTTATCTGTACTCCAGCCCTTGCTGCTATTCCAAAGGATAAGTTGGCAACTGTTGAGGTAATATTTAAGGCTGCACCTTACGGAGAGGTTGATGGTGCAACTATTTCAAAGGACGAGAATAAGATGAAAGTCATGGCTCTCTCAAGCCCATCTGTCAGCAGCTCGTATGAACTTAAATATAGGAGTGTTATTGACGAGAAGAGCTTAGAGTTAGAGGGCAATGACATCTCAGATTGGAAAGAGTACAGTGTAATCCTTGAAGGTGTGCCTCACAATAGCTCCATAGCCCTTGGTGGTGCGCTCTCTGCCACAGAGTCAAACCGTATGTTCCTTGACGATGTGAGAATCTATGTAAAATCGCTCAGCGATGCTCCTGATATTCAGAATGCGACAGGAACTATAAAGTATTCAGACGGTACTCCTGCTGTAGGCGTGGCAGTATCTGATGGCTTTAGCGTTGTGACAACAGATAGCAATGGTAAGTTTACCCTTAAGCCGCATATTGACGCTTGGTATATCTACTACTCTGTGCCAGCGGACTCTGAGGTAAATATCAACGAGTATGGTCAGCCATGTTTCTTTACTCGCTACGACCCTCTGCGCGCAAACTATGATTTCACACTGACAAAGCTCGCTGGGGGCAAGGAGAGTAGCTTCTCACTCTTCTGTCTTGCAGACCCGCAGTGTAAGGATAATTGGGAGACCGACAATAAGGGACGACTCCATGGCGACAGATTTAGTGGCGAGTCTGTGCCTGCTATTAAGGCTCACGCAGCAACAAAATCTGCTCCTTGCTATGGCGTTACTCTGGGCGATATTGTCTATTCAGAGGGTAGCCGAAACAATGAGGCGTTTATGCCGAATATGCGTGAGTTTATGGCTAAGGATAAGATTGGTATGCCTGTTTTCCAGGTTATGGGAAATCACGACTATACCTATTTCCATACAGACAAACCTATTGAAGCCGATGCAACCTCTTCTACATACGGTATAAAGATGCAGCGAGCTTTTGAGGATTGCTTTGGTCCGATAAACTACTCTTGGAATCGTGGCGATGCTCATATTATCGGTATGCGAAATATGTGGTGGAACACAAATAGTAAATGGAACTCGTATGTGACAACATTTACCGACGAGCAGGTTGAGTGGCTTAGACAAGACCTTGCAACAGTGCCAAAGGATAAACTTGTGATTTTCTGCGTGCATATCCCTCTGACAAATTCAAGTGATAAGGGCATACAGAGCGTAATTTCGCTGCTCAAGCAGTACGACGAGGCTCATATTATGGCGGGTCATACCCACTATATGCGTAACGAGCCTACACTCTCTGGTGGTGTTTATGAGCATATACACGCGGCTGTCTGTGGTCAGTGGTGGTGGTCAAGCATCAATGGCGATGGCTGCCCAAATGGCTACGGAGTCTATGATATTGAGGGCAATACAATCAAGAATTGGTACTATATGGGTGTCAATGAGGGTATGAACGACCGCGATTACCAGTTGCGCCTCTACCGCGGAGATATTAAGGGCGGTAAAGAGAGCAAGAGCTTCAATGTTCAGCTCGGTAGGGAGGTGCTGCTTGCCAATGTATTTAATGCAGATAGCTCTTGGAAAGTTGAGGTCTTTGAGGATGGCGTTTCAACGGGCTATATGACCCCAATTCCATCTAAGAAGTATGACGCTTCGATGCTGGGAGACTACCCAATAGCAGTGCCTACAGACTCTGGTCAGGATTGGTGGGCTATTGGTTACCATATTGGCGTTGTGGGTCGTGGTAAGAATAGCAGCTATTCAACAAACTGCTTCCATATGTACAAGCATACACTTAAAAATCCAGATTGTACAACAATCCGTGTTGAGGCTACCGACCGCTTTGGTAGGGTATATTCAATATCGGAGATTACAGAAAACTATGACTATTCAATTATAAAATGATAGACCTAAAACTAACAAAAACTAAAGAGAGATGAAAACCTATCAAACTCCTGATTTAGAAGTGGTCACTACCCCCCCCAGGTGGGATTTGCAGGCTCGGTAGAAGTTGACGAGCAAGAAGTGATGAAGTATAGTAACGGCGGTGACGCTTGGTAAAAACGGTGTGCTATGAAAAAAGTTCTATTGTCCGCTGTTTTTGCAGCCGTACTGCTAACTTCGTGTGTTAAGACTGTAGAGGAGGATATGCCTATCGTTGGTGGCTATACTCTTCAATCTATCAATGCAATTATCAACAACGAGCCTACCCGTACCTACGCAGTGCAGGGTGCGGATGGCTCTATACAGATGCTTTGGCACGCTGATGACCAGATTGCTGTCTCTGACCTTACCTCTTGTGCAAAATATAACCTTGATTCAGGCGCAGATTCTACAGAGGCAACATTTACTGTAGATGACTCTTCAAGTTCTGTAACTTTTGTTGAGAATGCACCACTCTATGCTATTGCGCCGTACGATAGGGTTGTCTTCTCTAATGATGGAGGCTTTAGAGCGAATATCCCTGCGGCTCAGTATCATACAGGCGTAGATAGCGATAATGATGTACTTCGTAATGTAATGCTCGGAACTACAACTGACGGCGGAGCTACATTTGACTTTACGCTTGCAGCAGCCCTTGCCCGCTTCTCTGTTACAGTTGCAGAGGGCGAGACAATCAAGTCTGTAAAGATGATTACAGAGTCTGTCGGTCTTGCAGGTACTACTACTGTAGATTGGCAGAATAAGCGTCTTAACTCATTGACTCAGGAGGGCTCAAATGACTCAGATTTTGTAGGCTCTATCGAATCCCTTGATACCTCTTATATATTATGGGACGACGATAGTAGTAGCGAATATGGCGATATGGGCGGTGTTACTAAATATGTTACACTGATATATAACAATACCCCTGCAAGTCCATATTCAGACGGCTATGCGCTTATCGCACCTGTTGACCTTTCGGCTGCTGAGGGAAAGATACTCTATGAGGTTACAACAGATAATGGAGTATATACCTTCTGCAAAAAGCCTAAAAAGAAGTTCGAGGCTGGCTATATCTACAACTTCCCACTTGATATTACTAAGTTTAGTAAGGCAGACTCTTACGAGACCCTTGCCGATGGCGAGTATTTCTTTGAAACACTCCATGTTGCAAGTGTTAGAAGGACTGACTCTACAATTACAATCGGCTGGTCAAATTCTGCATCTAATAAGTCAAGGCTTTCTACTATACTGCCAGCTTCAAGTGGCGACTACTTTGCTGGCGATATTGATAAAACCTACAAAGTGGCTCTTTACAGTGATGCAGCATGCAGTAATCTTGTAGTAAGTGTGGATAATATTGTGGCATCTTCGCTATACAATGCAAATCTGTTGCCTCCACGCTTTGTCTTCCCTGGTCTGACTCCAAGTACAACCTATTATGCAAAGGTGTGGAATACTACAGATGGTACAGTGAGTCGTGCTTTAGAGGTGTCAACAACCGCATCTGCGGCTGATCGTAGCAATGTTGTAACAAGCAATGCTAAGGCGGGCGATTTGATTCTTTTTGAGAACTTCGAGGGTCTTATCTATGGCGGCGAGCTCTCTTCTCGTGGAGCAGGTATCTCACGCACAGACCGTAGCTCACTTACAGATATCGCTCCTGTTACAGGTGCAATTATAGCAGGTAGCGATAATTACTATATGGTTGGCGGCGGAACAGAGATGGGTCTGTTTAACACTCTTAAGGGCGTTTTGGATGAGATTGGTGTTGCAGAGTGGGGATATATAGGAGGTGTAGATGGCTCTATCTGCGCTCGCCCAGGTTATCTGAAGATTGGAACAGGTAGTAATCGCTCATTTGTCTGCACCCCTGCTCTTACTGCTATTCCAGAGGGTAAGGCTGCAACGGTAACTGTTCAGTTTAAGGCTGCTCCTTATGGAGATGCTGGCAAATCAACTATCACAGAGGATGAGAAAAAATTGGCTGTAAAGGCTATTAGTAATGTTACTTTTACAGATTTGGAAAAAAGTGTTAATAGAGTTTCATATACCGTAGAAGATGATGCTGTATATCTGACACTTAGCGGAGATGATATTACCGATTGGGAAGATTGTGAGGTAACTCTTGAAAACTTGCCTTCAGGCGGTGTTGTGGCTATTGGTGGTGGTCAGGATTCTGAAACTACAACAAACCGTTTCCAACTTGATGATATTCGCATTACAGTTACAGAGATTTATGACTATGTTGCTCCGCCAGGAAGAGCAGCCGTTAGTGGAACTATAACATACTCAGATGGTACAGCGGCAGCTGGCGTATCAGTCTCTGATGGATATACAGTTGTTCAGACCGATGCAGATGGAAAATATACTATCCAAAATCCTCATAAAGATGCTTGGTATATATACTACTCTACTCCAGCAGACTGTGAGGTTAGTATAAATGGCTACGGTCAGCCTTGTTTCTTTACTAAGTATGACGAAAATGTGCCAACCTACGACTTTACGCTAACTAAACTCGCAGGTGGCAAAGAGACAGACTTTACACTCTTCTGCCTTGCTGACCCACAGTGCCACGGTGCAATACGCTATGATTCTGCTAGTTCGCAAGTTAAAGCAGATACATATCGTTTTAACAACGAGTCAGTGCCAGCAATTAAGGCTCATGTAGCTACCAAAACAGCTCCTTGCTATGGCGTAACTCTTGGAGATATTGTATATTCTGAAGGTAATCGTAATTCAACAAGTTATATGGATGATATGCGTAGCTATATGGCTAAGGAGAATATAGGTATGCCAATTTTCCAGACTATGGGAAATCACGACTATACATACTTTAAGAGTTCAAGCCCGATTGAGGCAGATGAGACCTCTTCTACCTTTAATATCAAAGCACAGAGAGCTTTTGAGGATTGTTTTGGTCCGATAAACCACTCTTGGAATCGTGGCGATGCACATATTATCTGTATGCGTAATATGCAGTGGAATAGTAATACATCTGCAAGTGATTATACATCTCCTACATTTACCTCTGATCAAGTTGAGTGGCTTAAACAAGATTTGTCGTTTGTGCCAACAGATAAACTTGTGATTTTCTGCGTGCATGTACCTCTTGTAAATTCATCAAAGGCAGGTGTACAGGATGTAATTTCGTTACTCAAAAAATATTCAAACTGCCATATCATGTCTGGTCATACTCACTATATGCGAAATGAGCCTACAAAGTCTGGCGGAATCTATGAGCATGTTCACGCTGCGGTATCTGGTCAGTGGTGGTGGTCTAATATCAATGGCGACGGTTGTCCAAATGGCTACGGAGTCTATGATATTAGCGGTAATACTATTACTAATTGGTACTATATGGGCATAAACGAGGGTATGGATGACCGAGACTATCAGATTCGTCTCTACCGTGGCGACCTTATCTGTGGAGGCACACGAACATACTTTGAGCTCCAGCATGGTAACAATGTGATTATTGCCAATGTGTTTAATGCAGATAAGAATTGGACGGTTAAAATCTATGAGGATGATAAGAGCTATGATATGATAGCTATTGGAGAGAAAAAATATTCTTCTAAAGAAGGTAGTACATACTATATTGCGCCAGGCGGGTGGTATGAAACTGTAGAAGTACCAACAGATTCCGGTCAGGATTGGTGGGCTATCGGCTATCATATTGGCGTAATAGGAAGAAGTGGCACAAACGGAAGTTATCACACAAACTGCTTCCATATGTACAAGCACGAACTAGTAAATCCTAATGCTACAATTCGTGTTGAAGCTACCGATATTTTTGGAAGAACTTACACTGCAACAGAGATTGTCTCAAATACAGCAAGTGGTACATACAATAGCGATATTTACACAGGTGTTCCATGGAACTATTAGTGTAAATTGAGTGTATTTTGAAAGAGGCGGGCAGAGTGTTCGCCTCTTTTCGGCTTGATATTTGTTTCGGAGTTGTTGAAATCAAAATTTTACAACTATGAAACAGAAAATCCTAATTGTTATTACACTTGCAGCTGCTGTATTTCTTGGTTTTGTGGGTTATACGCAGTCGGCAAAGGGTGTTAAGGCTGGTGCTGCATCGCAGAGTCAGACCCCGATTAACGACACCCGCGAGGCTCGCCACAAGGAGCGCGAGGCGCGTCGTGCGGCAAGACTTGCAGAGTATGAGCGTTATTTAGACTCGATAGTCCTTGCCCGCAACTTTAAGTTTGTGCCACAGACCATGGCGCAGCAGCCTGCGGGCATGACTCAACAGCTCTATAATCCAAATTACGAACTATCTGTTTGGGGTACAGAGGTTGATGTCTGTCTGCCATATATAAAAGGTGTAACTCCGCCATATCGTTTTGCGCTGCTCAACTACACCCTTCCAGAGGTGTCGCACTATCTTACAGAGCAGACTGTTAACGGCTGGAGCGTCTCTTTTACAAGTTCGCTCTTCTCTGCAACAGAGTATAACTTTTCACTTGCCATCTACTCCTCTACGGGCAGTGCCACGCTTACAATTTCGTCAACATGGTACCCAGATGTGCAGTATAACGGCAGTATAATAAGTATAAATTAGTATGAAGCGGTTGTTTGTAGTGGTTGCAATGCTCTTTTTTAGCATTGCAACCGCTTTTGCTAAGGATAAGGAGCATTTTACAGCTCAAATAGACTCTATGGTTGTTTCGCGCAGATGGTCTTTCCGCCCTATAACAATGCAAAATCCTACAACGGGCACAACAAGGGATATTTATGCCTATAACTTCTTCCTAAATCTCAATAGGTCGCATGCTGTGCTTAGTATGCCCGTTGAGTGGGTCAATATGTCAATTTTTACCGAAGAGTTTTCCTCGCAAGTTGCAGACTACTCTGCCGCCTTTGTAGATAACGACTATTGGCGCATCCTCTTTACGGTTGATAATAAGTCAGAAAAGTGGGTTGTTGAAGTTGCAGTAGAGCCGACAACAGGGCGCGTAAACCTCGCTATTGTCTCTCAGCAGGGCACAATGCGGTATATTGGCTCGCTATATGTTTTGAAAAATGGCGAGAAATAGCTATATTTGTGAAAAAATATTGCTTTATGAATTTTAGAATTGGTCACGGATACGATGTCCACGCTCTGGGCGAGGGGTTGCGTTTGGTCTTGGGTGGGGTAGAGATTGCCCACACAAAGGGCTGCATTGCCCACTCTGACGGCGATGTGTTGCTGCACGCCATTTGTGATGCACTGCTTGGTGCTGCTGCGTTGGGTGATATTGGCAAACATTTTCCCGATACTTCGGCTCAGTTTAAGGGTATAGACTCCCGCCTGCTGCTTGAGAGGGTGGTGGCTCTGCTCGCTGCTGAGGGGTATAAAATTGGCAATATAGACTCTACTATCGCCATGCAGAGACCTAAGCTGCGCCCACATATAGATGCCATGAGGGCAAATGTTGCCGCCTCTGCGGGTATTGATGTTAGTGCGGTCTCTGTCAAGGCTACTACCACTGAGCACCTCGGCTTCGAGGGCGAGGAGTTAGGCGTATCTGCCACCGCTGTTGTGTTGATATATAAAAAATAAAGAAAACTATGAAAAACCTTTCCCCAAAACTCGTCTGGGAGATTTTTGACCAGATTACAAAAGTACCTCGCCCTTCAAAAAAGGAGGAGAAGATAATCGCTTATCTGCTCGATTTCGCTTCTAAGCATGGCTTGGAGGCTCAGAGTGACGATATTGGTAATGTTGTTATCCGTAAAGCTGCCACAGCTGGCTATGAGGCTGTGCCAATTGTGGTTTTGCAGTCGCATATGGATATGGTCTGCGAGAAGAACTCAAATGTAGAGCATAATTTTGAGACCGACCCAATTGTTACAAAGATTGTTGATGGCTGGGTTAAGGCAGAGGGTACTACCCTTGGCGCAGACTGCGGTATAGGTATGGCTGCGGCACTCGCACTGCTTGTGGATGATAGTGTGGAGCATGGAAAAGTTGAGGCTCTGTTTACAGTTGACGAGGAGACCGGTCTTACAGGCGCGTTTAACCTCGGCGAGGGTATGCTTTCGGGTAAATATCTGATAAATCTCGACTCTGAGGATGAGGGCGAACTGTTTATCGGCTGCGCAGGTGGCGTAGATACCGTTGGACGATTTAAGTATGGCGTAGAGAGCCTTCCTGCGGGCTACGACTACTACCGTATTGCAGTCTCAGACCTTAAGGGCGGTCACTCTGGCGACGATATTGATAAGGGCTTGGGCAACTCAAATAAGATTCTTGCTGCTTTCCTCTATGATGCTCAGCGTTACGGTCTTCGCCTTGGAATCTTTAACGGCGGAAATCTTAGAAACGCAATCCCTCGTGAGGCTTACGCTGTTGTGGCTGTGCCGGAGAAGAGCGCGCTACTCTTTGAAACAGCCCTTGCAACATATATCTCTGATGTAAAGGCACTCTATGCTCTTACCGAGCCTAACTTGAAAATTACTTTAAGTGAGGCGGTGTTACAACCTGTAATAGACTTAGATACGCAGAAAAAACTTCTCGCAGCCCTTGTCGGTCTTCCAAATGGTGTGCTTGCTATGTCGCAGGCAATGAAGGGCTTGGTTGAGACTTCAACAAACCTTGCATCTGTTAAGTTTGTGGGTGGCGAGATTGTGGTTACTACCTCGCAGCGTTCTTCGGTTGAAAGAGCTAAAAAGGATGCTAAGAATAGTATTGAAGCAGTGCTTGAGTTGGCTGGCGCAACAGTTGAACACTCAGACGGTTACCCTGGATGGAATCCAAATCCAAACTCTCAACTTTTGCAGTGGAGTGTTGATAGTTACAAAGAGCTGTTTGGGGTTGAGCCAAAGGTTAGGGCAATCCATGCAGGTCTTGAGTGCGGACTCTTCCTTGAGAAGTATCCACACCTTGAAATGGTCTCTTTTGGTCCGACCTTGAGAGGCGTTCACTCGCCGGACGAGAGACTTGAAATTGCAACTGTAGATAAGTTCTGGAGACTGCTGCTTGATGTGCTTAAGCGTGTAAAATAGTTTGCAGAATGATAAATTTTCACTACCTTTGCAAACAGATAAGAAATTGAAGAGAATATGATGCTTTGTAACTCGCTGATATTCAGCGTTTTAATGGGGGGGGGTAATTAGCACCCTGTATTTTATAGTAACTTGACACAGCAGGTCTTATGACTTGTTGTGTCTTTTTTTTGTTGTTAAAAA
>CAZIPR010000021.1:0-30970 GCA_964541245.1 uncultured Alistipes sp. | reverse complement strand
CGCGAGACAATCGTTCTCTGTGAGGCTGCGGGGTTTGATGTGATATTTATTGAGACCGTGGGCGTTGGTCAGTCAGAGACGGCTGTACACTCTATGGTTGATATGTTTATGATGTTGCAGATTTCGGGTGCTGGCGACGAGCTTCAGGGCATTAAGCGTGGCATTATGGAGATGGCTGACATTATGGTAATCACAAAGGCTGACGGCGAAAATATCCACAAGGCAAACCTTGCCAAAGTGCAGTATCAAAATGCGCTACACCTCTTCCCTCTGCCAGAGTCTGGCTGGAGTGCAAAGGTATTTACCTGCTCTTCTGTTGAGAAAACAGGTCTGGAGGAGGTCTGGAGCGGTGTTGAGGACTTTTTGGAGCATATCAAGCGTAACGGCTATTTCGAGGCTCATCGCAACGAGCAGAATAAATATTGGATGTACGAGAGTATCAACGAGACCCTGAAGAGTAGCTTCTATCTCAACCCTGAGATTGAGAGCCGCATTGCCGATGTAGAGCAGAGGGTGCTTGATGCCCGCCTCAGCTCGTTTATCGCAGCTAAGGAGCTGCTCGACATCTATTTCAACAGGGAGAAGTAGGTGCTTTCTGCCAAGCAAGGTAGCAAAAGCGTAGCATAGTAAGACCTATGTGAGAGTTTTACCACCACAGATTGGTGCGGAGTTTTGTCAGTCAGAATAGTTTGACAAAAAATTAGAGATGATTGAGGAAATTTTGTGCCAAGCAAGATAGCAAAAGCGCAGCATAGTAAGACCTATGTGAGCATTTTGCTATCCGCAGGTTGGTGCAAAATTTACCAATCAGAATAATTTTTTATGAGTAAGATTGTTGTCTTCACAGGTGCTGGCATCAGCGCCGATAGCGGCATCCCGACATACCGCAGCAGCGATGGACTATGGGCAAACTACAAGATTGAGGAGGTTTGCACACCTGAGGCGTTGGCAAGGGACAGGGCAAAGGTCATAAATTTTTACAACATGCGCCGTAGAGAGATGGCTGGCAAAGAGCCAAATGCGGGGCACAGGGCTATTGTGGAGTTAGAGCAATACTTTGATGTAGAGGTTATTACGCAAAATATTGACAATCTGCACGAGCAGGCTGGCTCTACAAAAATTATACATCTACACGGCGAGCTGACAAAGCTCAGAGAAGAGAGTGGCGAGAGGTATATTACCGACATCGGTTTGAGCGACCAGACCCTTGACCAAACCGCGCCTAATGGGGAGTTATTGCGCCCGCATATAGTCTTCTTTGGCGAGGCTGTGCCTATGTTTGAGAGGGCTGCAAAGGTTGTCATGGAGGCGGATATACTCGTTGTCGTAGGCACCTCACTTGCGGTCTATCCTGCCGCATCGCTTGTGCAGTATGTTAGAGACACCAGCGTACCTATATACATCGTTGACCCTGCCAACCTCAATATCCGCAGTCGCAACCCTATTACCCACATCCAAAAACGCGCTGCCGAAGGTGTACCAGAGCTTGTAAAGCTACTCAAGGAGAGGTTTTGGGATGGCAATAGCAGCAAGGAGTCACTATAATAATAACAGAGAATAACAATAAATAGCAATCGCACCTATGGTGCTTAATAGCACTTAATAACGCCTTAAAATGGAGCTACGAAATCAAAATAATAGTCGATATCGCAACCTCACGGCTTATCGTAAAGCTGTTGTTATTTTTGATTTAACATACCATTTTTGCAGCAGATTTATCGACTACGGCGACCGCACAAAAGACCAGATGATACAGGCTGCACGCTCTGGCAAACAAAATATTATCGAGGGTAAGGCTGCATCTCTAACTTCAGAAGAGATGCACATAACACTACTAAATGTAGCTCGTGCAAGTTTTCAGGAGTTATTAGCCGATTTAGAGGACTATCTACGCACTCGTAAGTTACAACTATGGAATACAGACTCTGAGCAGGTTAAAACAATGCGTCAACTTGGATTGTTGCACAATGACCCTAAACTCTTTGTAGAGATAGCCGAAACTCGAAATGACGAGACTGTTGCCAATATGATTATTGTACTAATTCATCAAGAAGATGTCTTACTACGCAAACACATAGAGAAACAGATAACACGATTTATTGACCAAGGAGGCTTCAGGGAGTCTTTAACAAAGGCTCGCGCAGCAAAGAGAAAAAAGAAAAAAGAAAAATAATTTAGTATCTTGCTATTAAGGGCTGAAAGCCCGTATGTCATTATATGCCATTGTATGTTATTATATGTCATTTACAAATAAACCAAAACTATGAAATACGCAGTAATTTCGACCGAGAAAGGCGACATGAAGGCGGAACTCTATGAGAACGAGACCCCTATAACAGTCGCAAATTTTGTAAAACTTGCGCAGTCGCGTTTTTACGACGGACTGACCTTTCACAGAGTAATCCCAGACTTTGTAATTCAGGGCGGTTGTCCAATAGGCAATGGTGCAGGAGGTCCAGGATGGACAATCAAGTGCGAGACCGATGCACCTCGTCAATACCATGACCGCGGCGTACTCTCCATGGCACATCGTGGCAAAGATACAGGCGGCTCACAGTTCTTTATCTGCCACAACCGCAGCCACACACAACACCTTGACGGCGTACACACCTGTTTCGGCAAAGTCGTTGAGGGAGAGGATGTTATCGACGACATCCGCCCAGGCGATTTGATATTCTCCATCACAATTGTTGACCAGTAGAATCACGCAAGCAGCAAACAGAAATCCAACATAAGCACAACAAGCCTATGTTGGATTTTTACTTTGAGTCGCAGAGTTTTCAGGAAAGAGTAAAGACTAAAAAAACACGCTCGCTAAATCTTGTGCGCGGCGTAACAGCAGAGAATAGCAGCGGGCTGCGCCCTTAATGGCACACAACAGCAGTGCGCAATAAAGTTCAAGGGGCTCGACACCCCGCAGAACTTTTAATATACCGCTCCCTTAATGCCTTAAAATTCCATAGTTTCCTTAATCTCCCTAAATCTTTTTTGCGCGCTCCCTTACTGACTGACGGTGCACAAAGTTGTGCGCGCTATTCTGTGTCATCGCTGCGCATTTTCCCATTTTTCCATTGTGAAAAAGTGAAAAAATTCCCTGAATTGTTAATAATTTAGGGGGGGGTAACTTTTTGTTAAAACACTTGATACAGTATTCAACAACTGACTCATCAACGCTTTGTGCGGTTGGCTCCCGCCTTAGTCTTGATTACAATAACGCCACCGATACCGCGAAAACCGTAGAGAGTACCGTCTCGCTGAATCTCAACACTCTGAACATCATTGATATTTACGGCATTGAGCGAGGAGAGTTCCATGCCGTCACAGACTATAAGGGCAAATGCGTGATTTCCAACACTATTGACACCTCTTATAGTTACATTACCCGACGAGTCAATAGTAAGATTTGCAGCTTTGGCTCTCAGTGCATCAGCCAGGTTTGTAAAGCCCTCACGAGCTATCATTTCAGCAGTCAGCACACCACCTTTGACAGGTAGTTCACGCCTTGTAACATAGTCGTTACCAGCTGCCTCAAGAGCTGCATCTGCTATAGTACTACCAATTTGGCCATTATCCAATAATGTGATTTTCAGACTCTTGCGACTCTCAACAGCGACCTGTATGCGAGATTTCTTGTACTTAATCTCAAGAATATCATCACTCTTGATATCTGTCAATCCAAACTTGCCCTCTTTGTTTGACACGGTGCGTTTGTCAGACCCCTTGACAGCAATCTGAGCCTTGAGACCAACGCCGTCAACATCACAAATAAGTCCATTAAAAGGTACACCGTTTTGCGCCAAAACAGACAGCACGCTAAACACACTGAGTATTACCAATAAAGAAAACTGTCTCATATTTTTTGACCCTTAAAGTTATTTTACCCCAAAGTTATAAACATTTTGGAATTTTTGTTTCATTTTTTTTTATTTTTCCACTTTCCCACATAAAAAAATGGAAAAAATACGCAGCAATGGCAGTGCGCAAAAAAACTATTTGATGCTATTGGTTGCTATTCAGTGTCATCCATCCGCGTGCCAATTACCGAATAACAGTACAGTGTGGCATGCTTTTATCTCTCAGTTTTGGCGTTTCACTATTTTTTCACTATATTTGCACGCTTAATATATATATGGTTATGGAACTTTCAAAATTCAAAGAGCCCGTATTCTCGTTTAAGTGGCTCAAGTCTTGGGCTTTAATCCTTATTGGATGTACACTACTCGCTGCTGGATATGTATATTTCATCAGCCCGTACAACATTGTTCCAGGTGGAATTTATGGTGCAAGTATTGTGTTGCACAACATCTTCCCCAATATTCAGGTGGGTACTTTCGGATATATGTTCGATATCCCGCTGCTGATTCTTGCCTTTATGATTTTTGGAAGTAAGTTTGGCTCAAGGACCATTGTGGCTGCGCTCTACACCCCAGGTGTCATGAATCTTATTACAAAGCTCTCCTTCCCAAATGAGGAGGCTATGAAGACTCTTGACCCATCGCAGATGTTGGGCGGTATTTTGGACCTGTCTGACCACCTTATGCTCGCCTCGTTTATCGGCTCGGTATTCCTTGGCGTGGGTGTGGGTCTTGTAGTTCGTCAGCAGGCTACCACAGGCGGAACGGATATTGTGGCGATGATGATACAGAAGTATTTTCACATCGGTTTCTCCAACGCGGTGCTTATTGCTGATGCAACAGTGGTTTTCTCAGGTCTGCTTGTCATCGGCTTTGGTTTGGGCACAGGCGAGCCTGACCCACAGGGCTGGTTGCTCTCGCTCTACTCGCTGCTGACAATCTATGTGACATCCCGTATTTTGGCATACACAATAAGTGGAACATCGTCGAGCAAGTTGCTCTTCATAATCCTCAACAAGCACAACGAGACACTGAAGGATTTTATCCTCAACGACCTTGACCGCTCTGCAACCTATATTCAGTCACGCGGTATGTTCTCTGGGGATGAGAAGGAGATGATTTTCCTTGTTGTTCCAAATAAGGATGTGCCTCTTGTTCAGCGTATTATCAAGGAGGTTGACCACTCCGCATTTATCGTGGTTACAGACGCTTACGACACCTTTGGCGAGGGTTTCAAGCCACTGCCAGAGAAGGACGAGATACAGAACATATAGTATTTACAGTTAGTTATGGTTACAAATTCACTACGCCCGCTACAAGGGGTTGGTAGAAAGATATTTATAGAGACCTACGGTTGTCAGATGAACGCTGGGGACAGCGAGATTGTCCTCTCCATACTCCAGCAGGAGGGTTATCGTTACACCGAGAGTCTTACTGAGGCAGATGTTGTGCTGATAAACACCTGCTCAATCCGTGACAATGCCGAGCAGAGAATTTGGGGACGACTAAGCGAGATGCGTCGCCTCAAAAAAGCCAAGCCACACCTTATTGTGGGCATTATAGGCTGCATGGCAGAGAGGCTCAAGGAGCAGTTAATCGAGAGTAGTACAGGTGTGGACATTGTTGCAGGTCCAGACTCGTATCGTACTCTGCCAGAGCTTATTAGGCAGGCTGAGAGTGGGGACAAGGGCATCAATGTAGAGCTATCTAAGGAGGAGACCTACGCCGAGATTGCCCCTGTGCGCCTTGACCGTAACGGGGTAAGTGCCTACATCGCCATTATGCGTGGTTGCAACAACTACTGCGCCTACTGCGTTGTTCCATACACCCGTGGTATAGAGCGTAGCCGAGACCCTCAGACTATCATTGCCGAGGCAAAAACCCTCTTTGAGAACGGCTACCGCGAGGTTACGCTTTTGGGTCAAAATGTCAACTCTTATAGCTTTGGCAGCTTTGGTTTCCCTGAATTGCTTGCTGCCGTGGCAGAGGTATCGCCACTGCTGCGTGTACGCTTTGCCACCTCGCATCCAAAGGATATAAGCGATGCCCTACTTGAGACCAT
This sequence comes from uncultured Alistipes sp., assembly GCA_964541245.1. GTDB lineage: Bacteria > Bacteroidota > Bacteroidia > Bacteroidales > Rikenellaceae > Alistipes. The sequence continues at coordinate 25,054 of CAZIPR010000021.1, read as the reverse complement.
GGCGCGCTATGACAACATCTGCAAGAGCATCCACCTCCCAGCACAGAGTGGCTCAAACGCCATGCTGAAGAGGATGAATCGCAAATACACCCGCGAGTGGTACCTTGAGCGTGTGGCAGCCATAAAGCGCATACTCCCAGACTGCACCATTACCACCGACCTTATTTCGGGCTTCTGTGGCGAGACTCTTGAGGACCACAACTGCACCCTCTCGCTTATGGAGGAGGTTGGTTACGCCTCAGCCTTTATGTTCAAGTATTCAGAGCGTCCAGGCACTTTTTCGGCTCGTCACTATGCCGATGATATTGAGGATAACGAGAAGACCCGTCGCCTAAACGAGGTTATAGCACTGCAAAACAGGCTCTCAGTAGCCTCAAATGAGGCTGAGATTGGCAAAATCCGCGAGGTACTTGTTGAGGGGGAGTCTAAGCGTAGCTCCGAGCAGCTCTGTGGCAGAACTTCGCAGAATAAGATGGTAGTCTTTGACCGCGGAACGCACAGTGCAGGCGAGTATGTGACCCTGAAAATCACAGGTTGCTCCTCCGCCACACTTTTTGGAGAGGAGATAACAGAGGGCAGTACAGAGAATATCACAGTTGCGAGCAGTGAGTCTCACAAGGAGATGATTGATGTCATGAGTGCCTTCTTTGACGACGGCAAACCTCAGGTAGGTATCTTCTGGGTTGACTATGTGCATAACACCCTCTTTGGTGTTCAGAAAGACGATGCCGAGAAGTATATTGAGCAGCACGGTGTAGGCACACTCCATAAGCTCCACCGCACATATTGGCAGAAACAGCACCACAGGGCAGTTGCCAAGGCTGACAGCTCCTCTATCTTCTATGTTGAGCAGAACTACACCCTAATTCCGAGAGGTAGGGTCTTTGTTCGCCCCGATGGCAGTGTTTATGTCACTGTTGGGCACTGGATAAATGGCGAGATTAACGGGCAGAGGGTAGTAAACCAGCAGGCTATCCGTGAGGCTATTGCAGACGAATTTAACCTGCCAGATGACTTTGAGTTTGTTATTGACGAGCATTGGGATATTGGTCACGGCTGGTCTGAAGATAAGTTTTAGGTAAAAATATAAAAATATAACGATATGGCTTTACAATGTGGTATTGTCGGACTTCCAAATGTCGGCAAATCAACACTTTTCAACTGTTTGTCAAACGCTAAGGCGCAGTCGGCAAACTTCCCTTTCTGTACTATTGAGCCCAATGTGGGCGTTATAACAGTGCCTGACGAGCGACTTATAAAGCTCGCTGAGATAGATAAACCTAAGCGTGTAGTGCCTACGACTATCGAGATTGTAGATATTGCAGGTCTTGTCAAAGGCGCATCAAAGGGCGAGGGTCTTGGTAATAAGTTCCTTGCCAATATCCGCAATACCAACGCTATTATCCATGTTTTGCGCTGTTTTGAGGATGGCAATATCACCCATGTTGATGGCTCTGTTGACCCTGTACGCGACAAGGGTGTTATAGATACCGAGCTTCAGCTCAAAGACCTTGAGACGGTAGAAAACCGCATAGCCAAGGTTGCAAAGCAGGCTCAGACAGGTGGCGACAAGATTGCAAAGCGTCAGTACGACATCCTTATCCGCTACAAGGAGGCTCTTGAGCAGGGTCTTTCGGCTCGCACCGTAGAGCTTGACAAGGAGGAGCGCAAGGTTGTCTGGGACCTTAATCTGCTCACTGACAAGCCTGTACTCTACCTGTGTAATGTTGACGAGAAGAGTGCCGTTACAGGCAATAAGTACACCGAGGCAGTTGCTGAGGCTATCAAGGACGAGAAGGCTGAGATGCTTATTGTTGCAGCAGCCACTGAGGCAGATATTGCCGAACTTGAGAGCTACGAGGAGCGTCAGATGTTCCTTGAGGATATGGGTCTTACTGAGTCTGGCGTAAGCCGTCTTATCAAGGCTGCATACAAGCTACTAAACCTTGAGACCTTCTTCACTACAGGAGCAGACGAGAGCCGTGCTTGGACCTATATCCGCGGTGCCAAGGCTCCACAGGCAGCGGGAATAATCCACACCGACTTTGAGAAGGGCTTTATCCGTGCCGAGGTTATCAAGTACGAGGACTATGTGACTCTTGGCTCAGAGAAGGCTTGCCGTGATGTTGGTAAGATTGGCATTGAGGGAAAGGAGTACATTGTTCAGGATGGCGATATTATGCACTTCCTTTTCAATGTATAGAAGCGAGTTTTAGAACACTATTTTAACCCAAATAGTCACTATCTTTGCAGTCATGTTTACAATTGCAACATACAACACCTTTCTGATTACTATGGCAGCTATTGCCGTGGTGGTCTTTATCGTGCTACACTTCGTAGAGGCGGGCTACGGCTATCTTTTCAACCCTAAGTTTGGTTTTCCTGTGCCAAATAGGGTTGCTTGGGTGCTGATGGAGTGCCCCGTATTTATTGCGATGACAGTGCTATGGTGGCTCTCAGAGGTAAGGTTTGAGGCTGCACCACTTGTGCTGTTTTTGATATTCCAGACCCACTATTTCCAGAGGTCGTTTATCTTTCCGCTCCTTATCCGTGGCAAGTCGAAGATGCCTTTTGGTATTATGCTTATGGGCATGGTCTTTAACACCCTCAATGCACTTATGCAGGGTGGTTGGATTTTCTATTTAGCTCCAGAGCAGGGCTACTACGAGGGTTGGATGGCAAAGCCTTATATCTACATCGGCGCAGCTATCTGGCTTGCAGGTTTTATCATAAATCTGCACTCTGACTACATTATTCGCCACCTGCGTAAGCCTGGCGACACAAAACACTACATCCCAAAGGGCGGCATGTTCCGCTTTGTCTCCTCTGCAAACTACTTTGGCGAGCTGACAGAGTGGGTGGGCTTTGCTATAGCCTCTTGGTCTTGGGCGGGAGTGGTCTTTGCCCTCTGGACCTTTGCAAACCTCGGTCCGCGTGCAGCTTCGCTCTATGAACGCTACCAGAGTGAGTTCGGCGAAGAGTTTACAGCCCTTGGTAGAAAACGAATAATTCCGTTTATATACTAAACAATATAATCATGAAGAAGAATCTGGAGGATTCAAAACTATTTACCCCATACAAGATGGGTCCTGTAACTCTGAGGAACAGGGTTATCCGCTCTGCTGCCTTTGAGAGCATGGGCAAGGACTTTGCGCCCACTCAGGACCTTAAAGACTACCATGTAAGCGTTGCTCGCGGAGGTGTTGGTATGACTACCCTCGCCTACGCCTCTATAAACCGTAGCGGAGTGTCGTTCAACTCTCAGCTCTGGTTGCGCGATGAGATTGTACCTCAGTTGCGCGATATTACAGATGCTGTACACGCTGAGGGTGCTGCTGTAGGTGTTCAGATAGGTCACTGTGGCAATATGACCCATTGGTCCACTGCTGGCAGTTTCCCTGTCTCAGCCTCAAACGGCTTTAACCTCTACTCCCCTACCTTCCACCGTCGTATGAGCCATGCTGAGATTGCCCAGACGGCTAAAGATTTTGGCAAGGCTGTCTATACAGCCCACGAGGCAGGCTTTGATAGCGTAGAGGTGCATGCAGGTCACGGCTACCTTATCTCGCAGTTCCTCTCTCCATGGACTAACCGCCGTATAGACGAGTTTGGAGGCAGCCTTGAGAATCGTATGCGCTTTATGAAGATGTGCCTTACTGAGACTATGGAGGCAGCTGCAAAGTGCAACATGGCAGTTCTTGTAAAGCACAATATGGAGGATGGCTTCAAGAGCGGCATTCAGGTACCTGAGAGCATAGAGATAGCCCGCGAGATTGAGAAGTTTGGCGTACACGGCATTGTACTCTCTTCAGGCTTTGTCTCTCGCGCTCCTATGGCTGTTATGCGAGGCAGAATCCCTACAAAGACCATGGGCTACTATATGGGCTGGAACGAGTGGTTGCAGAAGATTGTAGTCTCGCTCTTTGGTCAGTGGATGATTAAGGACTACGAATTTGAGGAGTGTTTCTTCCTTGAGAATGCCAAGAAGTTCCGTGCTGCGCTCAAGGGTCCGCTTGTCTATGTGGGCGGTCTTGTGTCGCGTGAGGGCATTGAGAAGGTGCTTGACGAGGGCTTTGAGATGGTACAGATGGCTCGCGCACTGATTAACGACCCTGGGTTTATCAACAAGCTCAAAGAGGGCGATATCACAACCAAGGCTGGCTGCGACCACCGTGACTACTGTATTGCCCGTATGTACTCAGACAAGATGATGTGTTGCCACAACTGCAAGGAGCATATCCCTGAAAGGCTGTGGAAGGAGTTGCGTAAAATTAAGTAAAAAGTATGTTCTATAATTAGGTCGGGGCTTTTTGAGGGCTAAAGCGACCAAGATAGAATTTACTCTGAAGTGAAATATACCTACAGTATGAAAAAACCAGGAGAGATTTTACCAGGATATAAGACAGCACTTGTCACAGGTGCCTCGTCGGGCATTGGTCGCTGCTATGTAGAGCTACTTGCCCAGAGGGGTTATAATGTGATATTGGTCAGCCGTGATGCAGAGCTGCTGGAGGAGGTTACAACCTACATGGAGCAGAAATACACCCAGGTTGCCTTTACCTACTACGCCATGGACCTTGCAAGGGTTGATGCTGCCGAGGAGCTGTTTAACCGCACTCAGGAGGAGGAGATTTATATTGATGTACTTATAAACAATGCTGGCGAGTTCTCTTACTGTGATATTGTCAACACCCCTACAGACCGTATTGAGAGGATTATCACTCTGCACGATATAACCTACACTAAGCTCTGTAAGTTATTTGGAGAGGATATGGCAAAGCGCGGAGGCGGATATATCCTTAACATGTCCTCCTACTCTATCTGGATGCCATGGCCAGGTCTGTCGCTCTACAGTGCAAGTAAGAGCTATATAAAGAGTTTTTCAGTCTCTTTTGCAAAGGAGATGAAGAGCAAAAAGGTCTATATCACTGCTGTCTGCCCTGCTGGCATTGCCACTGACCTCTATGGGTTGAGTAAGAAGTGGCAGAAGATAGGTCTTAGGCTGCATGCGCTCTCAACCCCTAAGTTCTGTGCCCGCCGAGGTCTGAACTCACTCTTCAAAAAGCGCAGGCTCATTGTTCCCGACTGGTGGATGAGGCTACTGATACCACTACTTGAGTATATGCCTATGTGCCTGCTTAACATACTTCGTAAATTTACCTACAAATGGCAAAAATAATGACCAAAATTCTAAAAAATCTATGGGCTGTAATTCTGATTATAGCCCTTGTCTCGTGCTCTAATGGTGGTAATGGCGTAGAGCCAACCCCTGACCCAGAGCCAACTCCAACACCAGATAAAGAGGCTGCCTTCAAGGTTGAGGTGCTTGATATTACAGCCACAGAGGCTCGCGTGTCGGTCACTCCGAAAGACAAAGCCTCTAAATACTACTTTGACCTGCTGCGTGAGGAGTTTTACAACGAGTACAATGAACAGTTTGGCTTTCAGCGTTTTATAGACAACACCTTAGCCTCACTTATGAGTTCAAACAGCATGACCAAAGATGAGGTACTCAAGCGAATACTCTCTGCGGGAGATGACTCCTACGGCTTTACCAACCTCAAGGCGGGCACGACCTACTACGCTGTGGCTATGGGCGTTGACAGCAAGGGGCTACTCTCTACAGATGTTGTCAGCACAAAGTTTACTACGCAAGATGCTAAGGTTTCGGATAACTCCTTCAAAATTGAGGTTAAAAGCACATCATTTGACAGCGTGACATACACCGTAACGCCTAAAAATAGCAGTGATAAGTATGTGCTTATAGTCTGGAACAAGCCGACTGTTGACTCTATGACCTCTGAGGAGTTTATTGCCCACTGTCTTAAGTCTCGCAGCGACATTGAGAGCTATGTTGTCTCAGGCACTCAGAGTGGCACTATAAGCGACTGTTTCCCAGGCAGAGACTACTACATCACAGTCTTTGGCTACGAGGGAGGTCTTGCAACTACTACTGTTACCAAGGAGGCTTTTACCACCAAGGCAGGTGGCGACCCTGCGCTGTGCAACTTTACCTTTGAGGTTAGCGATATTCAGTACGACAGAGCCTATATGAAGGTCACCCCATCTGCTAAATACAATGTCTTTTTCTGGGGTGTTGTAGAGAAGGGACACTATGAACAGCTTACCGCAGATATGGGCAGTGCAAAGGCAGCTATGGATAGCGTTCTTGAGCAGAGCCTACAACCTTTTGCTCAGGATTTTGGCAACCTGCACGATGCACTTGAGATGGTCAGCTCGTATGGCGAAGTGAGCGTTGAGGGCACTACCTACGGACTTAGTCAGGGCAAGGAGTATATCCCATGGGCTGTATGTATAGATAATAATGGTAAGGCTGTTGCCGACTATGTTATGGGCAACTCATTTACGACCAAGAGCGACACTATTGCAGAGTGCAAAGTTACAGTCAAAGGCAGTTATAGTATGGGCGAGGATGGCTATGCTGTTGTCCGCTCCACTGCCACACCAGATAGCAAGTGCGCAGGCTTCTACAATGTAATCTATCAGGGCGATTTGTCTGATGCAGCACGCCAGACACTGCTTAACAATATTATCCGCGACGACTACTTTAAGAACAAAAGTGTTGTTGAGTTTGGCAAGTGCCCATGGAATCAACCCGTCAGTGCCATTGCCGTAGGCTTTGATAGCGAGGGCAACTTCGGAGAGATTGCAATCGAGGTCTTTACGCCAAAGAAGTAGGGTTTGGTACTCTTCGCGCTGTCAGTCAGAAAGAGTGGCGCAGATTGAAAGTCAGCATAGGCATTGAGCCCATGCTGACTTTTTGCTTCTCAATAGGGAAATTAAAGAATTTGAGAGATTAACGAGATTAGGGAGCGGCATAGCGCACAACCTTAACAGCCTCTAACAACCTCTAATAGCCTCTAATCCCTACGGGGAATTAAAGCACTGTTTTTGTAATCAAAAGGCAGCATTTGCAAAGCGTAGCAAATACTGCCTTTTCACAACAAATACTAAAAGGTCCACTTGACAGCAAGAGTCGGCACCGCATAAAAACCTCTACCAACAAAGTTGTTTGAGATTTCGACCTCTGTACCTACGCTGAAGTTGAACTTGTCACAGCCCTTGATTTTGTTGAGATTTACCCAAAATTGTGGCTCAGAGAGCAGTATATAAGATGTATTCTGCCATGGGCGAACCTCTCTCCAGAAGTCTATAAAGCCAGAGAACTGACACCAGCCATTGGCAAAGTTAATACCCCAAACACCTGTAATCTGGAAGTTGTGTACCTGGCTTTTACCTGCGCTATTAACAGTGTGTGGGATCAGTTTGTACATAGCCGACACTGACCAAGTTTTACTGTAGTCTTTTGAGTGACCAGAGTATGTTGCACCAAAGAGCCAGCTGTCATTGTACGAGCCCGCAGCCCTGTTCATACCGCCGTCGTACTCAATATGGGCTGAGAGCCAATTCAGGCGACTCTTCTGCCAGAAGTTCAGCTCACGCGAAATCTCCCAATATGCACCCTTGACACCTGTGGCATAGTCCATATCTACAAAGAAATATGTACTTCCCCAGCTATCTGGGCGAAACATCTCGACTGTTGTTGTAAGTTGTGGACGACCATAGTAGGTCTCTGTCTTGCCTAACTCTTTGTACAGACTGCGTCCAAAATCGTAGTGCAGTTGAACATTCTGGGCTGCAACAACAAAGTGCAGTGCCACAAGTAGTGGGAGTAGTAGTAGTCTTTTCATAGTTTGGGTAATTTTTATGCAATAATAAATATGGTTGGTCTCTTCTGAATATCAGGCAGGCTATTTTTCCTCCACTGACCGACTGTTGCGGTGCGGATATACTCGTTCTGGGAGGTTATATCGCAGGCAATGCAGAGGCGAGTTTGGGGGTTTAGGGTCTTGAGCAGATGCTCTAATAGCTTGATATTGCGGTATGGAGCCTCAATAAAGAGCTGCGACTGACGCTCAGACTGTGCGCGGGACTCAAGGCGTTTGATTGCCTTAGAGCGTTCAGGCTCTTTTACGGGCAGGTAGCCATTGAAGGCGAAGGATTGACCGCTAAGACCAGATGCCATAACAGCCATAAGTATTGATGAAGGACCTACAAGCGGCACTACGCGGATATTGTGCTTATGACACAGCTCCACAACTGCCTGACCAGGGTCTGCCACGGCTGGAACGCCCGCCTCAGAGATAACGCCTGCACTGCGACCCTTGAGGATTGGGGCAATCATCTTCTCTATCTCGGCTTGAGATGTTGTATGCTCGTTTAGCTCAACAAACTCGGCACTATCAATACTCTTTGCATAGCCCGACTTTGAGAGAAAACGGCGTGCAGAGCGGGTATTTTCGACTATAAAGTAGTCCAACGAGTCTATTATGCTCTGGTTAGCAGCTGGAGTAACCGCAGCAACAGCAGTATCTTCTGCTATGGGGCAAGGTATAAGGTAGAGTGTTGCGCTCATGCTATTCGTATATATAAATTCGTTTAACTCGCTCAGAGACAGAGGTTAGCACCTCGTATGGTATTGTATCAAGCAGAAGTGCCATATCCTGTGCTGTAGAGCCTATCTGAGGCGAGAATATTGTAACGCTGTCGCCCTCCTCAACATCGGCAATATCTGTAACATCTATCATACAGCTATCCATACATATTCTGCCCACCGTTGGAGCCTTTTTGCCTGCCACAAGCATACTCCACCTGCCGCAGCCCAAGTGACGGTCAAGACCATCAGCGTAGCCAATTGGTATTGTGGCAATACGGCTGTTGCGCGTAACAACCCCTGCCCTACCATAGCCAACGCTATCGCCCTGAGCCACCTCTCTAATCTGTACAATGCGTGTTTTAAGGGTTGATACAGCCTCAAGTGAGCCATTTTCTGGATAGCCGTAGCCATAGAGTCCCAAGCCCAAACGACACATATCAAAGTGCGCCTCTGCAAAGCGTAACATAGCCGCAGAGGCTGCCGCATGGCGCAGAACAGGGTAGCCAAGAGCTGCAACAAGCCTACTGCTCATACTATCAAAGAGTGCAATCTGTCTGCGTGTAAAATCATCCTGAGTAGCATCGTCAGCAGCGCAAAGATGGGTAAAAACTGATGCCACTTTGACTTGATTGCTGTACCTTGCCATCCTCTCAAGCAGTGGCTCTATATCCTGCTCCTCAAAGCCCAAACGGTGCATGCCTGTATCGAACTTTATATGGATAGGATAGCCACTTTTACCCCTTGCCACACGGGCAAAGCAGTCCAAAGAGCGCAGTGAGTATATCTCTGGCTCAAGGTTGTGTGCCACCATAGTATCAAAGCTATTATCGTCGGCATTAAGCACCACAATAGGCATCTCTACCCCACTGTTTCTCAGTCTAACACCCTCGTCCGTAAAGGCTACGGCAAGATAGTCAACACTCTGTTTACAGAGCATGCGGGCAACCTCGCTATCTCCTGCACCATAGCTCGAAGCCTTGACCATAGCCACAAGTTTTGTCTGTGGAGAGAGTTGTGAACGGAAGTAGTTTATATTACGCTCCATAGCCCTAAGATCGACCTCAAGGCATGTTGTATGGCTCTTAAGCTCTAAAAGATGCGATACACGCTCTATTCTGGAGCCTCTGTTTCCCTTGATAAGTAGTGCTGCACCCGATACATCAATATCTGTAAGATGTTCTATAAGACTCTGAGTATCAGCAAAGAAGAGACTCGGCACACTAAAGAGTGCGCTATGGCGAGTAAGCGAGCTTCCAACCCCCACAAAGAGGTTTACGCCGCATTTACTAAGTTTCTCTGCCACAGAGCTATAGAGCTGACTATCCTCAAGACCGCTCTGGAGTATATCTGAGAGAATTACAATCTTGCAACGGCTGCCAGAGACTGATTTCAGGTAGTCAAGAGCAATGGTAAGTGAGTCTATATCAGAGCTATAGCTATCATCAACAATAATCGAATCCTCAACCCCCTGCTTGACCTCAAGTCGCATAGCCACAGGCTGCATAACACTAAAATCGGGTGCTGCAAGAGAGTAAGTGCTGCAAAAAGCAGCCACTATACGCGCATTATCGGCATACGGCATGCTCTGGGCGGCTATCTCAACCCCTGCCGCGTCTATCAGTTCTCTATCTGAGTAGAGTCTCTCAAGGGTAGCTGCAAAGCCCTTGTAGGCTGAGTTGTAGATTATCCTCTTCGCATTTTTGGCAAGAGTGAGTTTCTCTAAAGCCTTCTGCTCCTCTGAGCTAAAGTTGGCTTGGTGTGCATCGCCAAAGCTGGTAAAGATAACCGTATCTGGGGCAATCATCCTCTCAAGACGCTCCATCTCCCCCACCTGCGAGATTCCCGCCTCAATAAGGGCAATAGTCGCATCGTCTGGCATCATAAGCAGCGAGAGTGCCACACCAAGTTGCGAGTTATAGCTCCTCGGCGAGCGGTAGAGTTTCAAACCACTTTTTACACTCTGGGCAATCCACTCCTTGACCATAGTCTTGCCATTTGAGCCTGTGATACCTACCACCTCGCCCGCAAAGTGTGCCCTACGATACGCCGCCAAGGCTTGCAGTGCTGCAATTGAGTTCTCTACAACCACAATACCGCAACCCTCTGGCACAGGCTGATAACGCTCTGCAAGAAAGGCTTTGACCCCACGATGCTGCATAGAGTCAATATAGTTATGCGAGTCATGGTTTACACCTTTCATCGCCACAAACATAGCCCCTAAAGCATCTATCGCCGACCTGCTATCAACAACAACCTGACAGATGGTAGCATCTGCGCCATAATGCACTCCAGAGCATATCTGAGCTATTTGCGAAAGTGTAAACTGCATACCTCTTATAGTGAAAATGTAACAATTGTAATTCCTGAGCCACCCCTGTCTGGATGGTCATCTACAGCACTGCTCACAGCAGGAACAGTACGCAGGTATCTGCGCACCTCCTCTTTGAGTGCGCCCGTACCCTTACCATGCAGGATAGTAACCGACCCCACACCAACCATAAGGGCATCATCTATAAAGTCTCTGACCCTCTCAAGTGCATCTGCAACCCTCTCGCCGCGAATATCTATGCTACTCTTGAAGTTGAGCCTACGCTGAGATATATCTGAGCTGATAACAGTTCGAGGGGTCACAGGACGAGTTGCATTGCGATACTCGGCAGAGGATATTGCCTCAAGGCGGGATATATCAACCGTTGTAAGCATCTGTCCAAAAGCCACTTGAGCCTTTTTACCGCGGATACTCTGCACCACGCCAACACCCTCATAGCCCGTCATACGCACCTTTGAGCCCTCAACTACAGGAAGGACAATCTTCTGCACCTCGACAGCCTTCTCGCCCTCAGTTTTGTTATTTTTACGCTCCTCACGACGCTGACGACGACGCTCAAGGCGTGCCATTTCACGCTCTATCTGTTCGTTATGCTCAGTGCTGTCATCCTCAACACTCTGCTTAAACTCCTCAAAACTCCTTCTCAGGCTCCTTGTCTGCTCCTTCTCTGCCTGAGCCTCTTTGATGCTCTTGATTGTATTCTCAATCTGACGATTAGCCTCAACAATAAGCTCTTTTGCCTGCGCCTTTGCCTGGTGGAGAATCTTTCTGCGCTCCTCCTTTATCTGGGCAAGCTGGCTATGGTAGTTCTGCTCAAGCTCCTCAACCTTGCGGTCTGTCTGACGAATCTTCTCGCGTTTCTGCTCCCAATAGCGTTTATCGCGGGCAATCTCGCGCAGTTGCTTCTCCATATCTATATGCTCAGAGCCTACCTTCTCACGCGCCGAGGCGATAATATCCTCTGGCAGACCAATTTTGCGAGCTATCTCAATGGCAAACGAGCTACCTGGCTTACCTGTCTCAAGGCGGAAGAGTGGGCGTATATTCTGAACATCAAACATCATAGCACCATTTATCACTCCATCTGTTGCAGAGGCGTAATACTTGATATTTGAGTAGTGGGTTGTAATAACGCCAAAACAACCACTTGCAACAAGCCTCTCAAGTACCGACTCGGCTATAGCCGCACCAATTACAGGCTCTGTACCCGTACCAAACTCATCTATAAGCACCAGCGAAGAGCCATCTGCCCCTGCAAGCATTGCCTTCATATTGAGCAGATGCGAGGAGTAGGTTGAAAGGTCGTTCTCAATCGACTGCTGGTCTCCTATATCTATATATAGGCGATTAAATACAGCAAGCTCGCTATTCTGAGATGCAGTTATAGGAAAACCGCACTGGAACATATACTGCAAAATACCAAAGGTCTTAAGGCAGACCGACTTTCCACCCGCATTAGGACCTGAGATAACAAGTATTCTATTCTCCCTATCAAGGCGTGCATCAAGTGGCACAAGCTCCCTTGAGGAGTTTTTCAGAGTCTGAGCAAGCAGCGGATGGCGCGCTGTACGAAGCCAAATCTCGCCACTGCTTATAATCGGACTTACAGCACCATTTTCAACTGCCCAGCGAGCCTTGGCACGAATCATATCTATATGGGCTACATACTCCCCAGAACGCGCTACAGACTCAATATCCGTGCGAACAGAGGCTGTAAAGATGGTAAGCACCTTGACTATCTCTCTACGCTCAGCATACTCAAGTTCCTTGAGGCGGTTGTTTATCTCAACAACCTCAACAGGCTCTACATAGAAGGTCTTACCCGTTGCCGACTCGTCGTGAATAAAGCCCTGCAACTTACGCTTATTTGCCGCAGCTACGGGGATAACAGCCCTACCCTCGCGGATGGATATTACAGCATCAGAGTCAACAATGCCCGCGCTTTTTGCCGATTGCAGCACTGCGTGCATGCGCTTTGCCGCTTGACCTTCTGCCTGGCGAATCTCCCTACGCACAGCGGCAAGCTCAGCTGAGGCACTATCCCTCATATTGCCCCTCTCGTCGAGGATTCGGTCAATCTCTGCAACAATATGTGAGAGCGACTCCACACCCTCAGATAGGCGCACAAGAGCAGGGTACTCCTCTGCACTGTCTCGAACAATATTAACCACCGCAGCGGCTGCTGACAGAGTCACACCGAGGCACATAACCTCCTGACAATCAAGGAAAGTGCCCTCTACGCGGATTTTATCTACAATAGTATCTATATCAAAAAATTCATCTTTCAACACCCCACACTCCGAGCCCAGAATCTGCATCATTTCTGATACAAGAGCCTGACGAGTGGCTATCTGGCGAGCCGAGGTGCTAAAGGTATGACCATCAAGCAACTCTGCCGAGCGACGCATTGTACACAGTGCCCGACATTGGTTGCGAATAGTGTCAAAACCTATTCGAGATTCAAAATTCTCCGGATATACCATTGCAGGTATCTTCTACAAATTAGTAATCAGTTACTATTTCTCTGCCTTAGCCCTCTTTTTTTCAGCTTTGGCACTCTTTTTCTCAGTCTTAGCTGCCGCCTTATCCTCCTTTGAGCCGAAAACCGAGAAGTGGACATAACGGCTTGGATTCTGCTTCAAATCGCCCAGCAGTGCCGAGAGGTTGTCTGAAGCCGAGGTAAGGTTGTCGTACAGCTCCTTATCATTGAGCAGGCTGCCTACAGTGCCGTTGCTCTCATTGAACTTAGCAAGCAGAGTATTGAGATTCTCAACACTTGAAGCGAGCTTTACACCAAGCTGCTGAGAGTCAAGCGATGTGGTAAGGTTGTCAACACTTGTAACGATATTGTCAATCTTCTCGCCGTTATTCTTCAGAGTGCCCGTAAATGAGTCGATATTCTCAACAATCTTTGACTTCTCAAGCTCTGCCAGCACACCGTTAAGATGGGCAATCGTAGAGGAGATATTGGCGTTATTGCTATCAACAAGGGTATTGAGTGTAAGCAGCGTGGTGTTGATGTTGTCAATCATCTCAAAGAGCTTTGTCTTTACATCGCCAAACTCTGAGGCTACAGCGTCAAACATACCAGCCTCAACCTCTGTTGCAATTGTATCGCCAGACTTAAGGCTCTCAGTCGATTTGCCCAAGATAAGCTCTACAGCCTGTCCACCCATAAGACCTGCGCTGAAAATCTTAGCCTTAGAGTCTGCTGGGATAGTATAATCTTTGAGAATTGCAAGTGATACAACAACCTGATTAGGGTCTTCAGGCGAAATCTCAACAGAAGAGACCTGACCAACCTTTACACCGCGCACAACCACATTTGAGGCTGTTTGCAACCCGCTTGCATCACTGTAGTAGGCGTAGTAGGTGTGTGTTCTGCCGAAGATATCCGCCCCACTGAGGAAACGAATACCCGCCCAAGCTCCTAAGAATATTAGAAGTGCATAAATTCCAATTTTAACCTCTTTTTTCATAATATCTTTTATTTATTAGTTACAACTTTACCGTTCTGCACAGCAATTACAAAAGCCTGTGGGAAGTGCTTACGAACAGACTTTGATGCCGCCTGCGCCGCTGCCTTATCCGCATAGTCGCCCACACAATATTTATAGGAGAATACCCCCTCGGCTCTTACCTCTCTGACTTTGCCCTTGTAGCCACCAAAGCGAGAATCTGTGGTACTTACCGCACTGCGCGATGCCATAATCTGAACTGTATAACGCAGAGCTGTGCTATTTGTGGCATTTTTAGTCTTCTGAGCAGGCTTGCTCTCAGATTTTGACTTCTCTGGAGATTTTGACTTCTCAGGAGTCTTTGTACTCTTCTCAGGAGCCTTTACCTCTGGCTGAGGCGGTGTAGTAGGCTGAGCAGCAGGAGTCTCGACCTTTGGCTCTGATACCACACTCTCTGTCACAGTGCCATCCCCCTCAACAAGCAGGGTTTTGCGGACATAGGCAACATACTCCTTAACAGCTGCAAAGATAGCACCTGCAAGCTCGTCCTGACCCTTTGTAGAGGTTATATACTTTAGCTCTGCGGGGTTAGACATAAAGCCAATCTCTGTGAGTATGCTCGGCATATCGGTCGCATAGAGCACCCTTATAGGCTGCTTTATAACGCCACGGTTATTTCTACCCAACTTGGTGTAGTGCTTCTGAACAAGGCGCGCCATAACCTCGCTATACTCGCCGTATGTAAACTGTAAGTTCTGAATATGGGCACGCACAATGGCTGCCGTCTTCTCGTCTGACATATCAAGGAACTCCTCCTTGTTATTAGCAAAAAGGATAGCCTCGTTTACACTTGTCTCAAGGTGGCTCTCGCCCATAATCAGCGTCTCTACACCCCTTGCAGAGGTGTTACGGTGAGCGTTGGCGTGGATAGAGATAAACAGGTCGCCACCCGCCTTATTGGCAATATCAGCACGAGTTTGGAGGTCTGTGCGCAGGTTTGTAGAGAACTGTTTTTCTACCGTACGAGTATATATAACCTTTATATCTGGCAGATTCTTCTCAATGAGTTTTCCGAGTTTGAGTGCCACCTGTAGGTTGATATTCTTCTCTGAGTAGCCGCCATATCTGGCACCAGGGAACTGACCACCGTGACCTGCATCAATCACAATAGTCTTTACGCCACCAGCACTGTTTTCGCCCTTTGTAGTATAAATAGGTTGCAAAAACAGAGAAAAGAGCAATATTATCAAAAGTCTGTTCATAGCTTTTGGTCGAATAGAGAATTTTCACTATCTTTACGCGCTGAAAAAACGCGCATACAAGCGCGCACAAGGCTTTGTTTGGCGTTTTTGCCGACGCGTCGGCAAAGGTACAAAAAATTATTGAATTTTTGAAAAAATTTAGACTGAAATATCTAATCACGCTGCTTGCCACACTCTTTGTGGCGCACTCTCTGTTTGGCTTTGACAGTGCAAAGTTGTTAGACAGTGAGGCAATTGCGGCTACAATGGCATCAAAGGTTGATTCCGTTACCCCTGCTGTGCCTACTCAGAGGAGGGCTGACACCACTCTTACAACCCGCAGATTGAGGGATAGTCGCAGGCAGAAGTCCGAAAACGAGGCTCCAAAAAGTCTTATTTCAGACACAGATTCACTAAAAACAGATGCAAAAACACAGACCCCTACTCGCAAAAAGAGCAGTGGCGGTCTTGACCAGGTTGTAGAGGGTAAGAACAAAGACTCACTCTACTACGATGTACTGAACAAAAAGGTCTATATCTACAACGAGGGAGATATAAAGTATGAAGACAAGTCGCTGAAAGCTGACTTTATGCGTATCGACATGAATACCAAGGAGATATACGCATACGGCAAGGCTGACACTGTCAACAGCGTACCTACAAAGACCCAGCCTGAGTTTACAGACGGTGGCGGCAGCTACAAGATGGATACTATAACCTACAACTTCGACTCAGAGAAGGCACTTATCAAGGGTGTTGCAACTCAGCAAGGCGATGGTTGGCTTGTGGGCGGAAAAATCAAGAAACAGCCCGACAACTCAATCAATATTCAGCACGGTAAGTACACCACTTGCGAACATACTGACCATCCGCACTTCTACCTTGCCATGACTAAGGCAAAGGTTATCCCTGGTAAGAAGATTATCACAGGTCCAGCCTACCTTGTAATGGAGGATGTGCCAATCTATCCGCTCTGCATTCCAGAGGCATTTTTCCCTATCAGCTCTGGTGCAAAGTCGGGTCTGCTGATGCCTACCTACGGCGAGGATGCCTCACGAGGCTTCTTCTTGCGTGGTTTGGGCTACTACTTTATCCTTAGCCAGCACATGGACCTTGCGCTGACAGGTGGTTTTTACACCCTCGGCTCTTGGGAGGTCAACGCCTCTTCGAGATATATCAAGCGTTACAAATATTCGGGAAATGTCAACTTTGACTTCTCAAGTATCAAGACGGGCGACAAGGGCGAGCCTGACTATATCAAGCAGAACAACTTTAAGCTCAGCTGGACCCACTCTCAGGACCCGAAGGCAAACCCTGGCTCGACTTTCTCGGCTTCGGTAAACCTCTCCACAAGTGGATATAGCAAATACTCTGCAACATCGCTTAATGACATCCTTGCCACACAGACCAACTCTTCAATCTCATACTCAAAGAGTTGGGCAGGCACGCCATTTTCACTCTCAATGAATATGGCAATCTCGCAGAACTCGCAGACAAGGGCTATCTCGGTTAACTTCCCTAATGTGGTCTTCAATGTATCACGCATCTACCCTTTCAAGCGCAAGGAGGCTGTGGGTAAGCAGCGTTGGTATGAGAAGATTTCGTTTACATACACAGGAAAGCTGACAAACTCTGCCTCTGCACAGGAGAGCGAGATTTTCACAGCCCAGACCCTTAAGAATATGAAGAACGGTATAGAGCATTCGCTACCTGTATCGTCAAACTTCACACTCTTTAAGTATATCAACCTCACTCCGTCGTTCAACTACACAGAGCGTTGGTACTTCAAGCGTCAGATGCAGCAGTGGAATCCTACAACAAATCAGATTGACAAGCTCGACTCTGAGTATGGCTTCTACCGCCTCTACAACTACAACGCCTCAGTATCGCTCAACACGACCATATATGGCATGTGGCAGATGAAGAAAAAGACGGCAAAGGTGCAGGCTGTCCGCCACACAATAACCCCATCTGTGGGTGCATCGTATATGCCAGACTTCGGAAATCAGAAGTACGGCTACTACCAGATTGTGCAGTCAGACTCTTTGGGCGGTCACACACTCTACTCGCCATACTCTGACAACGCCTACGGTGTACCAGGTAAGGGTGCAGCTGCATCAATCAACTTCTCGCTCAAGCAGAGCCTTGAGATGAAGGTTTTAAGCAAGCGTGACACCTCTGGTGTGAAGAAGATTAAGATTATAGACGACCTGTCAATCAGCGGCTCGTATAACTTCCTTGCCGACTCACTTGGTCTGTCAAATATCTCCCTTGCTCTGAGAACAACCATCTATGGCAACTTTGGACTCAACCTCTCAGCCACCCTTGACCCTTATCAGGTAACGCCACAGGGTGTGAGAATCAACAAACTTATGTTTGCAAAGGGTCTGCCAGGTCGAATTATGAGTACAGGCTGGAGCTTTGGTTACACCTTCAAGTCTCGAACAGACAAGTCGCAGAGTGCTATAAACGATATCAACTCCATACCGCCTGAATACTTCAATCCTTTCTCAGACCCGTATGGACTTATGGACCCTGTGCTGAGGCGACAATATATGGCACAGGCATACTACGACTTCTCAATACCGTGGAACTTAGGCTTTAACTATGTCATAAGCTACAGTGCCTCATACACAAACAACGGCACTACGGGTTATAAGAAAAATATCAACCAGACTATTGGTTTCAATGGTAGTGTAAACCTCACGCCTAAGACGGGTGTATCGTTTACCAGCGGTTTTGATATACAGAACAAAAAGCTGACAACAACCTCTGTCTCTATTACCAGGGATTTGCACTGTTGGCAGATGTCTTTTGTATGGATTCCGTTTGGTACGCACCGTAGTTGGAGCTTCAATATCGGCGTAAAAGCCTCATCTCTTGCTGACCTGAAGTACGACAAGAGTCAGAGTATGTATGACAACCTATTCTAAAAAGACGGTTTCGGTACAGCTTTTGCGCAAAGTGTATATAAAGAGTAATTAAAAGTAAAATAATATGTGTAAAGAAAAGACTGTAAATCAAGAGGTTAACGAGCAGACAGGTTTTAACGAGGCAGATGGTTATCCATCTTGCGAGGGTAGTCCATGCGACAATATGTCAGAGGAGCAGAATAGCGAGTCTGACACTATGGCAGAGCAGGATAAAGAGGAAAAACCTGTCGAGGAGCAGATAGATTGGAAAGATAAGTATATCCGACTACAGGCAGAGTTTGACAACTTCCGCAAGCGCACCCTTCGTGAGAAGATGGACCTTATCCAGAGCGGTGGCAGCGATGTACTGAAGGCTATCCTGCCTATCCTTGATGATATGCAGAGAGCAATTGCAGCCTCTGAGAAGAGTGACGACATTACAGCCCTTAGAGAGGGAGAAAAACTTGTTGAGAAGAAGTTTGTTGAGACTCTTCGCCAGAAGAAAGTAGTTGAGATTGAGGCTCTCGATGCACCTTTTGACGAAAATCTGCATGAGGCAGTGGCTCGTTTTGCAGCAGGCAAGGAGAAGAGTGGCAAAGTGATAGATGTTATTGAGCGTGGTTATATGCTCGGCGACAAAGTTCTCCGTTTTGCAAAGGTTGTTGTAGGAGAGTAAGAATAGAGTAAATTATGGCTGAAAAGAGAGATTACTATGAGGTGCTTGGCGTAGAGAAGAACGCCAACGCTGAAGAGATAAAAAAGGCATACCGCAAGACCGCCCTTAAGTACCACCCAGACCGCAACCCTGACAACAAGGAGGCTGAGGAGAAGTTCAAAGAGGCGGCAGAGGCGTATGATGTGCTTTCAAACCCAGACAAGCGTGCCAGATATGACCAATTTGGTCATGCAGGCATGAGCGGAGCTGCTGGTGGCGGCTTTGGTGGCTTTGGTGGAGGTGGATTCTCTATGGAGGACATCTTCTCACAGTTTGGCGACATCTTTGGCGGCGGTTTTGGCTTTGGTGGTGGCGGCAGAAGCCGTGGTCCAAGAGTTAACCGTGGCTCAGATATTCGCGTGAGGGTAAGCCTTACACTTGAGGAGATTGCCACAGGTGTTACAAAGAAGCTGAAGATTAACAAAAACATCGCCTGCGATGCCTGCGGCGGTAGCGGAGCAAAGGATGCCTCAGCAAGGGTAACCTGCTCAAACTGTAACGGTCAGGGCGTAGTTTTCCAGGTGCAGAACACCTTTTTTGGTCGCATGCAGTCTCAGAGCGTCTGCCCTGTATGCGGTGGTCAAGGCACTGTTATCAAGGATAAGTGCGGCAAGTGTAGCGGCGAGGGCTATATAAAGGGCTCAGAGGTTGTTGAGTTTAACATCCCTGCTGGCGTTGCCGAGGGCATGATGGTAACTGTTGCAGGCAAGGGAAATGCAGCCCGTCAGGGTGGCGAAAATGGCGATTTGCTCGTTGTAATTGAGGAGCAGGCTGATTCTCGCTTTATCAGAGACGGAGCAAACCTTATCCACAACCTCACAATACCTGTTACAACAGCCCTTATTGGCGGCGAGGTAGAGGTACCTACAATCACAGGCAAGGCTAAGATAAATATTGCTGCGGGTACTCAGGCAGGCAAAGTCCTCAGACTGAGGGGCAAGGGTCTGCCAGCAATCAACAGCTACGGCAGCTATAGCGGCACAGGCGATTTGCTTGTTGTGGTTGATATTGCAATACCTGCTTCACTAAATAGTGAGGAGAAGGAGCTTATATCAAAGCTCTCTCAGATGCCACACTTCAAGCGACCAGAGAAGAGCAGCAAGCAGAATATCTTTGAGCGCATGAAGGACTTTTTTAGGTAGAAAACACAAAAAAGCAATAGACAATGGGACTTTTTTCTCCAGCCAAAAAGCGAGCAAATCAATTTAACTACATCCCGCGCTACTACAATCCAGAGAAGGAGCGCAGGGAGGCTCGTCGTCGTGAGCTAAGGGGCGAGGGTGGCAGTGATGATACACCATACACACCAGGCAAGTATATCCGCACTGTAAGAGAGGCTCGCACAGAGCGCAAAGCTCAGCAGCAGCAGACAAGTGGTGTTCCAAGGACACTTATGGTCTTTGGTATTGCCATTATCATACTTGTAGCCTATATGCTTGTGCCTCGTATTGCAGGCATAATCGCTATGGCTGGTAAGAAGAGCAACCCTGTTGTAGAGCAGGCTGAGTTAGAGAACGAGACCTTCAACCCATACGCACCTATAACAATCGTTCCAAACGACTACAAGGAGGAGTAAAATGGACAAAATCAAGCTGCTACCCGAAATAGTTGCCAACCAAATCAAGGCTGGAGAGGTTGTAGAGTATCCATCGTCTGCCATAAAGGAGATGATGGAGAACGCCATTGATGCAGGTGCAACAAGTGTCAAGGTTAACTTCACAAATGGCGGCAGAGACCTTATCCAGATTATTGACAACGGGTGCGGCATGTCCCCTACCGATGCTCGCATGGCTTTTGAGTGCCACGCAACAAGCAAAATCCGCGAGTTAGACGATATTTACGCCCTTAACACCTTCGGTTTTCGTGGCGAGGCTCTTGCCTCGATAGCCTCTGTCTCGCAGGTTGAGCTTGTAACTCGCCAGGCAGATGCAGAGATTGGTACAAAGGTAGTTGTTAACGGTGGCGAGTTTGTCAGCCAGACCCCTACAGCAACACCTGTAGGCTCGCAGTTTGCCGTGCGCAATATATTCTACAACACCCCTGGCAGGCGCAAGTTTATTGACGAGAGGCAGAATCAGCTGCCCAATATGATTAAGACCGAGTTCCGCCGTGTAGCTCTCTGCCATCCAGAGGTGGCTATGGAGTTGATGTCATCGGGCTCTTCAATTTACTCGCTGCCACAATCCTCGCTACTTGAGCGTATTATCGGCATTGTAGGCGCATCGGCAAAGAAGAGTCTGCTTGAGGTGGGCGTTGAGACCTCAATTGCCAAGGTATCAGGTTTTGTCTGCCAAGCATCAGCGGCAAAGGTAAGACCTGACCAATATATGTTTGTAAATGGCAGATTTTTCAAATCTCCATACCTTGCAAAGGCTGTTGCCAAGGCTTACGAGCATCTTATTCCAAATGGCGCACAGCCCTCGTTCTTTATCTACCTTACCGTAGATGCAGACAGGGTGGATGTAAATGTGCATGCGCAGAAGATTGAGGTCAGATTTGCCGACACAGATGCCATCTGGCAGATTATCAACGCCGCAGTAAGGGAGACCCTTGCAAAGACAGGCTCAGTGCCAATGATGGACTTTGAGAGTTGCGAGGATGTAGAGATTCCTGTGGCATCAAGGGGCATAAGTTACCAGATGCCAAAGGCTACAACTTGCGACAACTACAACCCCTTTGACGCTGACCGCAACTTGCAGGACAGAACTGCCTCAAAGGAGTCGTTCTACGATATTGGCAGCAGTTTTGACAGCCGAACAACTATCGAGGACTTTGATATCCCATCAAGCGGCATGTCTGGCAGCTCAGAGTTTGAGTATTTCGATGCTTCAGAGGCTGAAGAGCAATATTTAGAGTTAGAGTCAGCTGAGGATAGAAGCATCAGCTCTGTAAACTACCTTGGCAGACGATATGCCTCGGCTATAATCGGTGGAGTGACCTGCTTTGTAGATTTGACAAGGGCTAAGGAGAGAATACTCTTTGACCGCTATATAGGTATGCTCAGCGGAGGCAAAAGCGTCTCGCAGCAGCTACTCTTCCCGCAGACCCTTACCCTCTCAGATGGCGAATATTCGCTCTTTGAGGAGTGGAGTGTTGACTTTGCAGCTCTTGGCTTTGATATTGAGGCACTTGGTGGCGGAAATATTGAGCTACGCGGTATTCCTGCCGATATGAGTGCCGAGAGTGCTGACAGCGCGATATACGAGTTACTTCAGACCCTTGCTCTGCCACACGATGTTGAGCAGATGCAGAGGGAGCGTTTGGCTCTTACCATGGCACAGAGTCAGAGTTCAAGGCGTGCACAATATTCGCAGAGTGAGGCTGAGGCGATTATAGCAGATATAGTTCTGTGCGAAAACAGAGCCACAACACCTTCGGGTAAGACAATAATGACATTTATAACACTTGAACAGATAGAGGAGAGATTACAGTAAGTCCTATTTTGAAAGCTGTAAACGGCTGAAATTTACTTTAAGACGAAAAAAAATAACTGATTACTAATTTGTAGAACATACCTACCATGAATCCATATTTCAAAACACCACCAGCTGTAAAAAATCTTATTATAGCCAACTGCATGTTCTTTTTGGCTACATTTTTGATTCCAAAGGTAAATACACTGCTTGGCACTTATGGTCAGCTCTTTTGGATAGAGTCGCCTAATTTCCACGCCTATCAGTTTATAAGCTACATGTTTTTGCATGGTAGCATGAGCCACCTATTCTTCAACATGTTTGCGCTGTGGATGTTTGGCAGAACGCTTGAGTATGAGCTTGGCACAAAGCGATTTTTGATATACTACTTTGTCTGCGGCGTTGGCGCGGCTGTTTTCCAGATGCTTGTTGCATGGGCTGCGGGCGAGTACCACTTTACAATGCTCGGAGCGTCGGGCGCGGTTATGGGTCTGCTGATGGCTTTTGGTGTAATGCATCCAAACAACCAGATTTTTGTCTTCCCGCTACCCTTCCCGATAAAGGCTAAGTGGTTTGTAATTGGTTATATCGTTCTGGAGCTGTTCCAGGGTTGGGGTGGCGTTTCAGATGGCATTGCTCACTTTGCCCATGTGGGCGGTATGCTCTGGGGCTGGGCACTATTGTACTATTGGAAAAATAAGAGGGTTATATACTTCTAATGGCAAGAACTAACACAAGTACATACTACGACTACCGTCTTGGCAAACGAAAGCCTAAAAAGAGGAGGCTAAGCAGTTCTATGCTACTCTTCCTCTGTGACACTATAGCCTTTGTGGCTACAGTGGTACTTGCTGTGGCGATTGTAGTCTGCCTTCTTACGCCCAATATCTCCCCTGAGAAGATGGGCATACTCTCTGTTGTTGTCCTGGCTGCACCTATCATATATGTAGCCCAGATAATTATGACTCTCTACTGGATTTTGAGGTGGAGGTGGAGTTTTGCGGTCTTTTCGCTGATATTTATCATTGCAGGCATATTCTCAGTTGGCAGATACTACCGCCTTGACTTCAAGCAGAAGGCAGAGGTAAAAATCAATGAGCGTCACTACACCAAGGTTATCTCCTACAACATCGCCACAAAGGGTAACAAGGCACTTATTGACAGCATCAAGAGCCAGCGACCAAATATTCTCTGCCTACAGGAGTACCTCTCCGACCACAAAGAGCTATGGAAAGAGCTGGGCAAGGAGTACAACTCTACCTGCAAGGAGAATACAAGTTTCTCTTGCGAGATTTTCTCTCGCTACCCTATCTTGAAGCAGGGTTTAATTGATACTTTGCCCCGCACTAACGCAGTATGGGCAGACATTAAGATTCAAAGCGATACTGTGCGCGTTATAAATCTGCACCTCAAATCTACAACCATAACCTCGCAGGATATGCAGTTTGTAGAGGAGCATGAGTATATCCTTGACAGCACCCGCACCTCAAAAATCAAGGATATGGGAGTAAGACTTACTGAGAGCAATATAAAACGCGCAGAGCAGGCAGAAAAGGTGGTTGAGTTTATAAAAAACTCGCCACATAAAAAGCTGATTGTCTGCGGCGACTTTAATGATGTGCCACTGTCATATAGCCAGAATATTATTGCAGAGAATCTGCAAAACACCTTTATTGAGGCTGGGTCGGGATATAGCTACACCTTTAATGGATTCTTTAAGTTGTTGCAGATTGACTATCTGCTCTGCTCTGACTCTTTCCAAGTCGTATCGTACAAGGTTGACCACTCGCTTACCTTCTCAGACCACTACCCCGTTATTGTTAGACTCAAATTAAATAAAGAATAGTATGATTTTAGATTCAATCAAAAACGCAGAGTTGTACTACGCTCTAAATCCACGATTCAAGGCAGCCTTCGACTTCCTTGCACAGTGCAACCCAAAGACTATCTCTGTTGGTCGTCATGATATTTTGGGCGATGAACTGTTTGTCAATGTTATGGAGATAGACCTCAAACCGCGCTACGAGGCACTGCTTGAGGTGCATGACAAATATGTTGATATCCAGGTAATTATCGGCGGCGCAACCAAAGAGGAGTTCGGCTGGTCAGAGCGCAAAGATTGCAAAAAAGCTAAGGGCGAATTTGACACTACAAAAGATGTGCAGTTCTATACCGACGAGCCTCAAACCTTCTACACCATGCGCGAAGGTCAGTTCTCAATCCTCTACCCAGAGGACGCCCACGCCCCTATGCTCGGCACAGGCAAAATCAAAAAGATGATTTTCAAAGTGCTGAAATAACTCAGCCAAAGTACAACAACTAACCCCTCCTACAAGCCTTGTAAGAGGGGTTGTGTTTTGAAATGTAGCCATTAACTGCTAAACGCCAAACTTACTACAAACAAAAAAAGAGGCTGACTAAAAAGTCCGCAAGGATGTATTAGTCAGCCTTTTTATGTTTGAGTTTTTGTGAGGGGGGGGGTAAAAGTTGGCTATTCCGTTGAAAAACAATGGAATAGCCTTTGTTGT
>CAZIPR010000020.1:0-31763 GCA_964541245.1 uncultured Alistipes sp. | reverse complement strand
ATGCTGATCCCATAAAAACTAAATTTATGAGTCAACTTTTTTCCGTACAAGACAGTGGGACTCGATGCCCCGAAGAACTTTAATCGTTCCGCTCCTTAAATTCGCTCTCTCCCTAAATCCCCTATAATTTTTGCGCTATTCCCTTACTGACTGACAGTGCAAAAAGCTGCGGTACTGCGTAGACTACTCAGTGGCGTTTTTGGGGGTTAAGGGTTACAAACTCGGTATAGACCACTTTGTTGTGGGGGTTAGAGGTTGTGATTTGTTGGCGGATAGCCTTTGTGCCGTAGCGGATAAAGAGGAATTTGCGGGGTACTCTCCAGACTCTTTGGTGGAGGGTATCTATGCTCTCAATGTGGCACATTACGCTATCTTTTGCAATCTCTCCACTGATGTTAACCCAGCTGTCACGCCAATAGAATAGTCTTACTGTGTCGCGCCAAAAGATTGTATCCCTTATAACAAGGGTATCTATGACAGTTGTGGCGGCTGATATACTGCTCTTTACAACGCTCTTTGCGCTACTCTCAAGGCGGCGAATCTTTATACCTTGAGCCTTGATTTTTGCCGCATCTTCAGCTCTTAAACGCTCAAATTCGCGGCATCGGAGCTGCAAAATATCTACCTCTGCCGCAGACTTTCCCGCCTCGGTCTTGTAGAGCCTTAAGCTGCCCGATAACGCTTCGTTGTTCTGCCTTAGCCGCTCCTTTTCGCTCCATAATAGCCTGCCGCCTAAAATAATTACCGCCGTTGTAACCACGGCGTAAATAATCAGATACTTTCTCATAGGTCAAACTGTTTTTGTGGTTTTTCCCAAAGATACTATATCTGAAGGGTGGGTAGTGGATAAATTTTTTACCCATGATTTGCCGAGATAAGGGCATACCTGCTTCCGCAATCAAAAAATCCCAGCAATGGCTGTACTATCCTGTACTATCCTGTACTATCCATCGCTGGAATTTTTCGCCGAGCGTGGCATCTACGCCCTTCTGACGACAAATCGGGGTGGAGCGCGCTCCCTAACCTCCTTAAATTCACTAATCTCCCTTCTGCAAAGCAAAAAGATAGCGTAGGCTCGATGCCTACGCTATCTTTTTTGCGCTACCTTCACTGACTGAGGTGTGAACTACTTGTCAGTATGTCGTTTTATATCTTTAATGCGCAGCTGGGTGGTGACGGTGCCGCGGTAGTGGTTTTCCACAATTTGGTAGCAGATGTCAATTGGTTTTCTGGCTCTAACCCACTCATAGTGAGTTGGTTGCGAGAAAGCAATTGTCTGTATTGTGGTATTTGGCTTCTGAGTCTGTGTAAGGTCCATCCTCAGGTGGTCTGCCTCAGCTCCGACAAGTTTGGCGTCGCCTTTCTCGTTTGACACGCAGCGGGTTGCAAATACGGGCGCGTTATTTCCAGGACCAAAAGGCTGGAAGCGATTTAGCTCGCGGTGGAATGACGGAGTGATGTCTGAGAAGAGCAACATTGAGTCAATCTCCACCTGTGGAACGAGAATCTTAGGGTCTATATTTGCCTCTACATAGTCGTTGAAACGCTTTGTGAAAGCCTCTACATTTTCAGGACGCATGGTAAGACCTGCTGCGTACATGTGACCGCCGAAGTTTTCGAGCAAATCGGAGCAAGACTCTACAGCCTGATAGAGGTCGAAGCCCGGAATTGAGCGAGCAGAGCCTGTTACAAAACCGTTGCTCTGGGTCAGCACCACGGTAGGGCGGTAGTAGGTCTCAATAAGGCGTGAGGCGACGATACCCACGATGCCTTTCATCCACTTAGGGTTGTAGATTACCGTACTCTTCTTAGCCTTCAGCTCAGGGTGCGACTCAATATAGTCGTGCGCCTCCTGGGTCACTGAGCGGTCAATGCTCTTGCGGTCTTGGTTGAAGCCGTCAATCACGCCGCCGAACTTTGTAGCTGCCGCCTCATCGCCCTCAACGAGCAACTTTACAGCCGCATAGCCACCTGAAGGGGTGTCGTTCTCGTCGTATTCATCCATACGCATACGACCTGCCGCATTGATTCGAGGACCGATTTTGAAGACAATGTCGTCGATTGTAATATTCGAGCGGTCGAGCTTGCAGATGTTGATAATAGAGAGCAGACCCTCACTTGGCGAGGTGTTGAGACACTTGAGTCCATAGTGCGCCAAGATGCGGTTTTCATCAACTAAAGGGACGATATCTGAGGCGATGCTGACCACAAGCAGGTCAAGCAGCCAGATAATCTTCTCAAAGGCGATGTTGTGAGTCTGAGCATACGCCTGAACGAGTTTGAAGCCCACACCACAGCCTGACAGCTCGTCAAACGGATAGGTGCAGTCTGTTCGTTTAGGGTCAAGAACAGCTACGGCAGAAGGAATCTCCTCAGCCGGAAGATGATGGTCGCAGATTATGAAATCTACCCCCTTTTGCGTTGCATAGTCCACCTTTTCGACCGCTTTAATACCGCAGTCCAGGGCGATAATCAGCTTAACACCCTTCTTTGCGGCAATGTCGATACCCTTCATCGAAATACCGTAGCCCTCGGTATAGCGATCAGGGATGTAGAACATCAGGTTTGTGTGCCCAATCTGGCGTAAGAACTTGTAAACCAGAGCGACAGCCGTAGTTCCATCGACATCATAGTCTCCGTAAACCATAATCTTCTCGCCCCTTGCAACAGCCTCTTCGACCCTCTTTACAGCCCTATCCATATCCTTCATCAGGAACGGATCGTGCAGGTCGGAGAACTGCGGGTTAAAAAATTTCTTTGCCTTTTCTACTGTGTCTATGCCTCTTTGTACCAATAGGTCAGCAAGTACAGGCGATATTCCCGTGCCGGCTGCAACAGCAGCCACAGCAGCAGGGTCACCCTGTGCCTTGACCTCCCATCTCTTTTCTATAGGCATAATTGTTTCGTTTTATATATTTTTTTGTATTTCTCATCTTTTAAGTGCATTTTTAAGGTTTTCGACAAGCTCTGCCTTAACCTTGTTAATGTCAACTGCTGCCCCTGTCTCCTTCTCAATAGAGGTCACGCCCTTATCGGTAAAGCCGCAGGGATTTATCATATTAAACCACTTTAGGTCTGTAGATACATTTAGTGCCAGACCGTGCATGGTAACAAAGTGCGAAGCCTTCACGCCGATAGCGCAAATTTTTCGCCAATTATGAGGGGTGTTGTTCTGGTCGCGGTCACAAATCCATACGCCCGTAGCACCCTCAAGCCTCTCGCCCTTGATGTTGTAGAGGGCGATAGTGGCAATTACAGCCTCCTCAAGAGCCTCGATATAGCGACGCAGACCGATACCTAACAGGTCAATATCCAAAATAGGGTAGCAGACAATCTGCCCAGGACCGTGGAAAGTGATGTCTCCACCGCGGTCGATGTGGAAAAACTCGGCACCAAGGCTCTTAAGGTAAGCCTCTGGGATAAGCATATTGCTCTGATTGCCACTCTTGCCGAGCGTATATACAGGTGGATGTTCGACGGTAAGGATAGTGCCACACTCCTCGCTACCGCCCTCTTTCTTCTGCTTGAGGCGGTCTTCGAAGAGCTGCTGCTGTAGCTCCCAACACTCTTTGTAAGGCATTGTGCCTAAATCCTTGTACCCGACTTTCATATCTTAAGACCTTTGGTCCACATAATACAAAACTGTGACAGACCCTTAAAAAAGGGGTGTCATAACATCGAATATTGGAAAGATTTAGCCTTTGATTGCCTGGGCTGCCTGGTCTGCAAGGTAAGACGAGCGGACAAGCGGCGCGCTGGCACAGAAGTCAAAACCAATCTGAAGTGCTAAGGTCTTGTACTCTTCAAACTTCTGCGGGGTGATGTACTCTGCAACAGGATAATGCTCCGCAGTAGGCTGAAGATACTGACCGATGGTAAGAATCCTTACGCCCGCCTTGTGCAGGTCACGCATGGTGGATACTACCTCCTCTTCAGTCTCTCCAAGTCCGACCATAAGACCGCTCTTTACCACCATGCCCTTTTGTGAGAGGTAGCTCAGCGTAGCCAAAGACTTTGAGTAGGTAGCCTTTGAGCGCAGAGCCGGGGTAAGACGACTTACGGTCTCGATGTTATGCCCGATAATATCGGGCTTGGATGCTATAACTACATCAAGTCGTGCAGGTGAAGCATCCAAATCGGAAATAAGGAGCTCAATCGTTGTCTGTGGACTTCTCTGCCTGATAGCCCCCACAACCGCCGCCCAATGGGCTGCACCGTGGTCAGGTAGATCGTCTCTGGTAACAGAAGTTACTACAACATGCCGAAGATTCATAAGCGCAACACTCTGTGCAACCTGCTCTGGCTCGTCGCCCTGAGGCGGAAGCGGATGTCCTGTTTTAGTGGCGCAGAAACGACAATTGCGGGTGCATATATCGCCCAAAATCATAAAAGTAGCCGTCTTCCTGCTCCAACACTCGGCTTTGTTCGGACATCGTCCGCTGCTGCAAATTGTATGCAGACCATGCTTGGTAACTATACGGTCAACCTCCGCAAAAGCTTCGCTCTTGTGGAGTCGTATCTTCAGCCAAGAGGGTTTACGCAGAGCGCAACCGCTGTCATACAACTTCGGCATTTTAAGTTCATTATTTTCCCAATTGGCACAAAGATATTAAAAAATCCATAAAAAACGAAGAAAGTTGCAATTTTTTTGCATAAAGGCGCGAAATTATAGGGGATTTTAGTGAGATTAGGGAACGCAACTACCACTTTTTTGCACGCTGATAGTTGGCAAAGAAGGAGCACAGGATTTTTAGAGTTTTTAAGGTTTTTAATGTTTTTAGGGGCATTAGGGGGTGGAACAGAAAATAGAAAAACACTCAACACTCAAAAACACACTTCGTGGTAAAAAAGTTGCCAACTCAACAGATATTTACTACCTTTGTTAATAAAATCTACTCTCTTATGGCAAAACTGATACCCAATAGAAATAATTACAAAGACCTTATCTGTTACCGCAAGGCAGAGGTTATATACGACCTAACATATTACTTCTGTCACAAATATCTGCAAGTCGGTGATAGGACAATAGACCAAATGGTACAAGCGGCTCGCTCAGGTAAGCAGAATATTGTTGAGGGTTGTGCAGCATCGGCTACATCTATAGAGAGCGAAATAAAACTGATAAATGTTGCAAAAGCGAGTTTGTTAGAGCTGCTTAGCGATTACGAAGACTACCTAAGAGTTCGCTCTCTTAGGCAGTGGGAACAGAACTCAGTAGAGTTGCAACGCATGCGCAAATTGGGTCAGCAACATAATGACACGGAGTTTTACACAAAACTTATAGAGAGTCGAAACGACGAAGTTATCGCAAATATAGCCATTGTCCTAATCAAGCAAACAGACTACCTGTTGCACAAACTATTGGGTAGCTATGAGGAGCTATTTCTCTCAGAAGGAGGCTTCAGGGAGAAGATGTTTGCAGCCCGCCTTGCTGTGCGTAAAAAGTAACCTTGCACGCTGATAGTCAGCAAAGAAGGAGTACAGGATTTTTAGAGTTTTTAAGGTTTTTAATGTTTTTAGGGGCATTAGGGGGTGGAATAACGCGCTCCCTAATCAACACTAATAACTTTATTAACCCTAATAACACTACTTTAGCACGCCCCTTAATCTCACTACTAAATTGCGCACAAACAAAAAAGGCATCTGCCCAGTAGCAAATGCCTTTTTTAATAGTTAGTTAAAGCGACTACAAAGTCTCGCCATTAACCTTTACAGTACCTGTTGAAGAACTATCTGAAGTTGTACCCTTGTCGTAACCTACAACGCCGCCAACCTTCAACTCTGCGCTATCTGTGCTGATGTTGGTAATTGTCATATCACCAGAGTTTGTACAACCTGTTACAACAGAAGTTGTAGCATTGTTAAGTCCAAGAACACCACCTGCATAGAAAGGACATGTTGAGTTAGCCATATTTGCTACAATATTACCCTCATTGTGGCATCCTGACAGGGTCTGTACCTGACGACCTACAACGCCTGCAACATAGAATATTTCAGAAGTTGAGATAGCTGCTGAAGCTGTAGCACTGATTGCAGCTTTGTTTGTACAACCCTTCATACCATTGTTACACAATCCTACAACACCTGCTGTGTAGCTAGCCTTTGTATTCTTTGTAACAAGGTTTACAGAAGCAGCCGCTGTTGTGTTGCAATCCTGTACAGTAAAAACTGTTCCATCATTAGTAAGTACCTGACCAACAATACCTGCACAGCGTAGTGATGTTTTTGGGTTGCCTGTGGTTAGGGTAAATGAGGCGTTAAGAGTACAATTGTCAACAAGTGTGCGAGCGTAACCTACAATACCACCTGTGTAGAGTGCTCTCGAAGCGGTTGTTTTGTTGTTATCATCCACAACGGTTATAGAAGTAGTATTGTTATTCTGACAGTTAGTTACCTTTGCAGCATAACCAGCGACGCCAGAAGCGTAAATATTTTTGAATGGAGCAGTAATATCTGCATTTGTTATGCCATCCTTAACAGTGATAGAGACTGTGC
Source organism: uncultured Alistipes sp. (assembly GCA_964541245.1). Classification (GTDB taxonomy): domain Bacteria; phylum Bacteroidota; class Bacteroidia; order Bacteroidales; family Rikenellaceae; genus Alistipes. The sequence goes on along the minus strand of CAZIPR010000020.1, from coordinate 25,268 downwards.
CGTTATTTGAACAATTCTTGATTTCGTAGCTCTTAGTACAACCTAAAACACCTGCGAGGAAAGCGTCTGTAATAGCGTAAGATATTGGTGTAACAGATATAGAAACAGCTCCATTATTATGGCAATTAGTAACATCGCTATTGTTGGCATAACCAATAACTCCTGCAAGACAAATATTTTTAGTGTGATCTGTGCTAGAGAAAGATAAATCATCAAAAGTAATTGAAATATCTCCAGAGTTTATAAGGTTGTCAGCACCTGCGGTAGTCCAACCAACAACACCACCTGCGTATGTTGAGGCTACAATAGACTTAGAGGTAAACTTACCATGGTTTTGACAGTTGATAACATCGTTTGTAGTGTAGCCTACAACACCTCCAAAATGTCCATCAGTCTGTGCATCAGTCTTACATATACAGTGGATATCAACCTCGCCATAGTTGTTACAATTCTTAATAGGATAATTCTCGCTATAAACATCGTAAACACCTGTACAACCTACAACTCCTCCAAAAGATGAACCTTCTTGAGAGCCTGCCAATGTAGCATCGCTTGTACCTGCATTCCAAACGCCCTCAACAGTCAGCTTGCCATAGTTGTTACAGTTGGTAACATCAAAGATATTACAACCTACAACACCACCAGCAGCAGCGCGAGTACCGTTTGTGTCACGATTCTCAACAGGAGTCGAAGATTCAACATTGCCATAGTTCTCGCAATTTACAAGGCTTGCCTGAGCATAACCTATAATACCACCAACATTGTTATATGTGCCACTAGATAAAGTCTCAAAGCGATACTTAACATTGCCGTTATTGATACAGTTCTTAATTGTTCCTAACCATACAGCCTCTGAAGACTTTCCATTCTGAGTAGCACCGATTACGCCGCCAACAGTAACCTTTTTAGGTTGTTTAGGGAATACAACAGTTACATCGCCATTGTTGATGCAGTTTGCAACGAAAGCTGTATTCATAGCCAATTTGCTGCCAGCATTAGGGTTTACATAACCTACAACACCGCCAATATACTGAGCATTACCAAGATTTGCAGTACAAGTAACATCAATATCGCCATTGTTTACACAGTTGAGCATTGTTCCATAAGATGTACCTACAACACCGCCGATACGATAATCTATAGTTGATACATCAGGAACAGTTATGCTACCACTGTTTACGCAACCTGATACCAAACCGCAGTATGCGGGGGCACTTGTATCTGCTTTAGCAGCTACAGACTGATTGTTTTCAACAACAAAACCTACATGTTGTTGGCTTTCAGGAGCGGTAAGGGTACAAGTGCTGTCAATCGTGATATTCTTTACAACGCCATAGTTTGCAGCAATCAGACCACGAGTGGTTGCCCAGTTCTTAATAGCATAGCCCTGACCGTCGATTGTGCCGTAGAATGCAGCAGCAGGGGTGTAGCCTGTAACGGCTGACATATCAATATCAGACTCGATAACGATATTGCCTGGAGTCTCAGATGCAGCAGCGGTAAGAGCAGCGATAAGCTCATATGCGTTAGCTACAGAGGTAACGGTTTGTGCAACGCCTGCGTAAGCGAGGGTAGGGAGTTCGTAGAGCTGAGCACGCTCAATCTTAATACCTGCGCTCTTGCCGAGGGTCTTAGACATAGCCTTGCCGTCGGTGTCAATAGCCTTAACGGTAAAGCCCTGAGCGTACTCGCCTGCAGGGACTGCTACAACGAGGGTAGCATTGCCAGAAGCATCAGCAGTAACGCCCATAATGCGGATAATGCTCTCGCCTGCAAGTGGGGTAACGGCTGCGGTAGCGTAATCAATGCTGAAAGTGCCAGAGATAGCCTCGCCAGCGGTAGCAGAGAGATATACTTTATTTACATTTGATGCGCCTGTGAGTGAGACTTTAAGATAGCCATAGACATTTTTAAGAGCTACGCTTGTCTTTGTGTCGTTATGCTCAGCATAGCCCACCAGAATAGATGTGTCAGGAGCGAAAGAGCCCTCGGTGTAGCCCTGAACAACAGGAATTGTATAGGTGCTCCATCCGCTGAAGTTCTTGTCAAGAAGAACAGCAGGGTAGAAAATAGAGTAGTTCTCAGCAGCAGTTACGCCCTCGAAAGTAGCACCAGATGTGCCAACAGCGGCTGCTGGGATAGAGGTCTCTGTACCGTTGATGGCAACCTTGTCGCCATTGCTCCAAAGGATGTTTACGCCATCCAGATAGGTACGAGTCTGGTCAAGAGAGACTGAAAGGGTGGTCTTAAGTGTAGGATTAAGCTCGGTGGTTGTGTCCTGTGAACAACCTGCGGCAAGCATCGCTAATGCCAAACCGCAAATAACTGAAAATTTCTTCATTGTTTTTTCGTTTTTTGTGGTTTAACATTTACTCCTCCTCCTCGTCCCAGCCAAAGCTGTGGTTAATTTGGAGTGCCTCTACACCGTTAATTGAGTCAACAAAGCCGCGCTCGGCAACAAATGACTCTACTTCCAAGAGAGGAGCGGTGTACCCCCCCCCTAATGCAAGATTTGTTGAGTTTCATAATAGATAAATTTAAATTTATTTTGGTTTGTGTTTAGTCTTTTGTGTTATTATTTTAACTTTCTGACTCTCAGCGAGAAAGAAAGCAAACATAATAAATACAAAGGTATGGCTATTTTCCCAGTTTTCCAAAAAAAACGATGATTTTTTTGGAAAACTGACTGCCGAGCTGTGCGCTAATAGACAAACAGGTGCAGCAAGATTAGTGCGATAAGGGTAGCGTAGAGGCTATTTGCCCAGGTGGTGCTTACGCGCTCCAAAGCGAAGGCGAGCAGCACAGAGACAGGGACAGATAGCACAGGCAGCATGGTAATTGTGCAGCCGGGTAGAAAGAGGGCGGCGATGCAGATGACAGTGAGCCACATCTCCATCTCGATACTTTTGCGTACAGAGACTATAAGGGTGTATCTGTAGTGGATGCTCATAATAAGGCTTGCCACGACCATTATAGCCACGGCTGCGGCGATTAAGATTGTGACAACAGGCAGCGGGAAGAGTGGAAACGGCTGCGGGGTTACTATCTGCTGCCACATATTTACTACAGTGTCGCTAATTGTGCCGCCGAGGTACCAATTGATATAGCTTGTGGCGGCGATAGGTATTATCCAGCCGACAATGGCGAGGATTGTCTGGCGGATATTTAGCGGAGCGACAAAGATTGCCACGGGGATAGCCACGCCAAGCACCGCTGCGGGTGGATATACAACGGCTGCTGCACCGAGGAAGAGCGTACCTGTAAAGAGGGACTCTTTCTCGCCGAAAAGGTGCATAACACGCAGGAGGAACATTATTCCTAAGGCTGCGAGCAGCCCTGCTGCAGAGGCTGTGAGCAGCTGTGGCGAGAGTAGTATTCCGCAGGCAGTAAAGCCGTAGAGCGACATTGGCAGAGTGCCAAACCCGCCGAGGATGCCCATCTTTACAGCTGTGCGATTTACCACAATAGCCGTTGCAAAGAGCAACACAGCCGAGACTATGCACTCCCACAGCCTTGGCGGATATGGCTGCACGGCACTCTCTGCGGCAAAGGGGTTTGCTGCAAGACGAACAACCGTGAGGGCTATTGTTACAAGCAGCAGCAGTATTGCAAGTCCGCTTGTTTGACGAGTTATCGCCACCATGTTACATCAATTATATAAGGTATCTACTATTCAAACTGTTTCCGAGCGTAAAGTTACTCTTTTTTTACGAAAAAATAGTAACTTTGCACCTATGCTACCGAATTTTTATCAGACAGAGCTACTTGAGGCGGGTTGTGACGAGGCAGGGCGCGGATGTCTTGCAGGACCTGTATTTGCTGCGGCGGTAATTCTACCGCCCGATTTCCACCATCCGCTGCTAAACGACTCGAAGCAGATGAGCGAGAAAAACCGCAACATCCTGCGCGAGATTATCTGCCGCGAGGCTGTCAGCTGGGCTGTAGCCCCCATCAGCGCGGCGAGGATAGACGAGATAAACATCCTCAACGCCTCTTTTGAGGGTATGTCTGAGGCTGTGAAGCAACTTAGCGTGCAGCCACAGTTTTTGGCTATTGACGGCAACAGATTTCGTACAACGCTCACTATACCTTACCAATGTATAGTCAAGGGCGACGGCAAATATGCCGATATTGCTGCCGCATCGGTGCTTGCCAAGACCTTCCGCGACGAATATATGCTAAAAATCGCCGAGGAGTATCCGCAATATGGCTGGTCAAAGAATAAGGGATACCCAACCCGCGACCACCGCTTAGCCATCCGCGAACATGGACTCTCGCCACACCATAGACTCACTTTTAACCACACAATAGACCAATTGGAGCTGTTCTAAATAGATTTTTTATGAGACGGATTCTGTTTTTATTAGCCTTGACCCTATCGCTCAGCGCGAGTGGGCAGTATAGAGCCGCATTTATGGGCGACTCAATTTTTGATAGTTGGGACAGTGCTAAACATGGCGGGCATCCTGAGTTTTTTACACGCAATGGCATCCTAAATTGCGGCAAAAGCGGTCAGGTAACAGCTCAGATGTTAGAGAGGTTTAATAAGGATATTATCCTTAACGCCCCTAAAAAAGTATTTATCTGTGGCGGCACAAACGATATTGCACAGAATAGAGGTTATGTTCCTAATCGCCTTATAGCCAAGAATATAGCTACAATGGCAGAGCGCGCAGAGAGTGCGGGAATAGAGGTTGTACTCTGTTCACTGCTCCCAGCCTCGAAATACCACTGGAGACCAGAGATAGAGCCTGTAAAATCCATTGCCGACCTTAATCGCCGCATCAAAAGACTCGCAAAACGCAGAGGTTACGGCTTTATAGACTTCTATACCCCTCTTGCTACCGCGGATGGCTCACTGCCCAAACATCTATCCAAAGATGGTGTGCATCCGAATAGTGAGTGTTATGACATTATGGAGGGGATGGTTTTATCTTTGCTGTAATTTTAGCGTGATAGCGGGGTATTTCCTGCCGCTAACGAAAAATCCCATCAGTGTCTGTACTTTTCTGTACTATCCACCGATGGGATTTTTCGCCGAGCGTGGTAAATACCCCACTCTGACGCTAAAATGCGGTACTTTCATTGGGCGCGCATTTTTTAGAGAATTTAGGGAGTTTAGCGAGGTTAATGAGGTTAAGGGGCGTGCTAAAGTTCTTCATGGGCTCGATGCCCCGAAGAACTTTTTGTTCCGCACCCTTTTCTGGCGGAGGTACTATGTAACCGAATTAGAAAGTCAGACCGGCGGAGATTTTGAAGCCCAGACCCAATTTAGAGCCGAACTCAAGGGAGGTGTCTGAGTAGGCGGCGATTTGAGGGTGGGTTTGTGCTGAGGCGGCGGCTTTGACATAGAATTTGCCGAGTCTTACGCCCAAGCCGAGGTCGCCAATAATCTCTGTTGAGTTGTATTTATACTCTGCTCCCTGGTGTTCGAGGCTGCCTCCATAGAGGAATTTTCCGCCCACGGACAGGGCTGCAAAGAGTCTTGCTTTTTTGCCGAAGTATGTTCTAAGGTGCAGATAGACAGGCAAATCTACCTTTGATGGCTCAAGGGATGCACCGACGCCCATCTCAAGGGAAGAGGCGTTGTTGAAGTTGTGCATATTAAATCCAACGCCTACACCTGCGCCGACAAATAGGGTCTTATTTACGCGGTAGCCGCCTATGTAGCTCAGTGCGAAATTATCCACTGCGCCACTTGCAAAGGTGTGGGTTGTGTAGCCGAGGTCTATACTCTGCTCGTAGCCCTTTTTGACTGTGTATGTGCTGTGTTGTGTAGGGGTTTCGGTCTCAGACTTTAGCTCGTCTTTCTTCTTCTCCTCCTTTGCCTGACGCTTAGGTAGAAGGACTGTGGCAAGCTCGGTGGTCTCGTTTTTCTGAACGGTAATTGTGCGCGTAGATGGCTCGTAGCCCATCATTGAGATTGTCAGCGAGTGTACGCCTGCTGTAATATTGTCAAGCAGGAGAGGTGTTGTGCCGACCTTGACATTGTCTATAGCAACCGTTGCGCCAGATGGATTACTTGTAAGGCTTAGGATTCCGATACCCTTAGTAAGAACAATCTGCTTATCCATAGAGCCCTCGACAGTTATGCTGCCATGCTCTGCGATGTAGTGGTCAGCCTTGACAAAGTAGGAGTGCTTACCCTTGCCAAGTGAGGCGGTAAACTGTCCGCCTATGAGTGGTAGCTCCATGCCATTAAGCACAAAAGTTGCATTGGCAGGGAAGATAGTAAAGTGGACAGAGAACTTCTCGGTCTCCACATTTAGCTCTCTGCGGAAATATACATTGCCAGCGTGTACATTGATAACCTCCTCATGGACAACGCCGCTATACTCAATCTTGAGGTGTCGCTCGCCAGGGACAACATCTTTGGCTACAAGGATATGCTCACGGTTGGTCTTGCCGACAAAGGTGTTATCAATATATACCTCAGCATCGGCAACATTTGTTGCAATGGTAATTGGGTACTGCTGATTAAGGTATGCCTCAAGACGGTACTCTTTGTTGCCCTCAAGGTTGACAGTAACCTCGTTTGAGTCGCCAAAAACGGGGTGATGGAGGTAGAAACGGGTGTTTGGCTTGGCTGTAAGCTCAACAATTAAACCGTTACCCTCGTATGCAGTCTCAGAGCGCATAACAACGATGTTGCCACCAATAGGCATTACCTCTAACATATCTATCTCCTCACGGGTCATGCGGTTGATGTGCATCTTGATTCGGGCACAGGGACGCTTTGAGAAGTCAAGCTGTATAGGGTCTATATTGACATTTGTCAGAGCATCTTGGGCTACACCTTTGAAGCTGGTCTGCTCAATGACGATGGACTGCGTGGAAGATTGTGCGACAACTTGCGCTGCCCCGAAAATAACAGCTAAAAGTATAAATAAAAACTTTTTCATGAGAGGGTAGTGGTTGTTTATGAATACAAAGATAGAAAAATAATTTTGATTTTCCCACATTTCACACTGTAAATCAAACCGTTCATCCCCTTAATAACAATTTTATTTTGAGTTTGACTCTTTTTTTACTACCTTTGAAAAACATTTTTATATGAATATACCTAAAATGAATAATACTATGAAAAAATTGGCTTTTGGTGTTGATATCGGAGGTATTAACACCGCTTTTGGACTTGTTGACGAGAAGGGCGACCTTTTTGGCGAGTCAGTAATCTCTACCCGTGCATACCCTAATTTCCAGGATTATCCTCGCTATGTGGCAGACCTCTGCGAGGCGATGAAGCTGCTTGTAAGTGCAGTAAACTTCGATTTTGAGCTTATTGGTATCGGTATCGGCGCACCAAACGCAAACTTCTACAAGGGTACTATTGAGACCCCTGCAAACCTCTGGAAATTTACCGCAGAGGATGAAAATCAGGATGACAAGCTGAGAATCTTCAACTTTGCAGAGGATATAGGCAAGTATTTCCCTAATGTACCTGTCTATGTGACTAACGATGCCAATGCGGCTACTATTGGCGAGATGGTCTATGGAAACGCAAAGGGTATGAAAGACTTTATAATGGTTACTCTCGGCACAGGTGTCGGCTCAGGCTTTGTCTCAAATGGTCAGATGATATATGGTCACGATGGCTTTGCGGGCGAGTTTGGTCATGTTATTGTTGAGCGCGGTGGCAGAGAGTGTGGCTGCGGTCGTAAGGGCTGTCTTGAGGCTTATGCATCAGCTATCGGTATCAAGCGCACAGCTTTTGAGCTTATGGCGACCATGAACGACAAATCTCCACTCCGCGATATCGCCTTCAACGACCTTGACTCTGCAATCCTCTACCAGCATGCAGTAAAGGGCGACCCAATCGCAAAAGAGGCGTTCAGACTTACAGGTATGCGCCTTGGCTACGCTCTTGCTGACGCAGTGACAATTACCTCACCAGAGGCAATCTTCGTCTTTGGCGGACTTGCAAAGGCTGGCGATGTAATCCTTGACCCTATCAAGTGGTATATGGAGGAGAATATGCTCTTCGCATTTAAGAATAAGGTTAAGGTGCTGCCTTCAGGTCTGCAAAATAAGAACGCTGCTATCCTCGGTGCATCGGCTCTTGTTTGGCAGAATTTGTAGTGACTAGTTTAGCGCGCTCTCAGTAGGGCGCGCTTTTTTTAGGGCTTGCGCGCAGTTTAGCAGGGTTATTAGGGTCTCAAGAGTCTCTAGTGACACTAGGGTCTGCGCGCATTTAATGGCACACAAAGACAGCGCGCAATTTTAATAGTGAATTTAGGGAGGTTAAGGAGCGCGCAAAAGATAGCGGCTGTTAGAGGAAATTAGGGGTAATTAGTGTTGCGCGCAGAGAGTATAAACTTAGTTTAGTTGTTTTCGGATTTAGGGACTGCCATCGAAGATGGTACGATAAAAAAATAGAGTCCTTCGCTCAAGTTTACTTGAAAGCGAAAAGGACTCTATTTTTTATCGTAATAGCCGCAGGCTATCCTAAATCCGCAACGAAATAGAGAAACGAAGTTTCTCCGAAAGTTTTTAAGCCATCTTCGATGTCTTTTCCTCCTCGCAGTTCGGCATAGTCTGCAAGCAGCCTCTGCTCTCACGAGCAGCGTCGGTTGGTGCAGCTTTTTTCAAAAAGCTGCGGTACTTAGGCGGTTGACTATCAAAGTTTTGCGCCGAAGCAGAGGTCGCCAGCGTCGCCGAGACCTGGGACGATATATTTATTCTCGTTCAGGTACTCGTCCACGGTAGCAATCCAGAGGGTTGCATTATTATCAAGGTCTATATTATCGGCGACCATTTTTACCCCTTCAGGGCAGCCGATAACAGAGGCGATGTGTGTATGTGCTGGTTTTCCGCAGCGGGCTATAAGTTCCTTATATACAGCCACCATAGAGGCTCCTGTGGCGAGCATAGGGTCGGAGATAATAAGTGTTTTGCCCTCTAATGATGGGCTTGCCAGGTACTCAAGGGCGATAGTAAAGTCACTCTCGGTCAGCCCTTTACGGTATGCGGATATAAATGCGTTCTCAGAGCTGTCGAAATAGTTGAGAAAGCCCTGATGCAGTGGCAATCCCGCGCGCAGGATTGTTGCCAGCACGACATTGTCTGAGGGCAGGTTGACACTCGCTGTGCCGAGAGGTGTTTTGATATCTACGGTGGCGTAGTTGAGTGTTTTGGAGATTTCGTAAGCCATAATCTCGCCTATACGCTCAATATTTCGGCGGAAGCGCATCATATCGCCCTGCACCTCTACATTTCGCAGCTGCGAGAGGTAGGTGTTGATAAATGAATTTTGAGAGTCAAGGATGTGAATCATAGTGGTTAGTATAAAAAGTTGTTGAACGGGTATCTTCCACAGTGTATTTCACGCACCATGCCGTATAGGTCGCGGCGTAGCTTCTCTATGTTAATCTTTTCGACTGCCGAGATAAAGATGCAAGGGGTGTTCTGCTTGGCAAACCAGCTCTGGCGCAAATCGTCAAGCGAGCGATTCTCCTTGGTCGCAGGGGTAAGGTCGTCCTCCTCTTTTTTAACATAGGTATAGGCGTCAATCTTGTTAAAGACCAAATATGTAGGCTTGTCGCCCGCGCCAATATCCTGTAGGGTCTGCTTGACAACATCAATCTGCTCCTCAAACTGAGGGTGTGACACATCGACAACATGAATAAGCAAATCAGCTTCGCGCACCTCGTCGAGGGTCGATTTGAAGGACTCGATAAGCTCTGTAGGCAGCTTGCGGATAAAACCTACTGTGTCAGATAGCAGGAACGGCAGGTTGTCAAAGACCACCTTGCGCACTGTGGTATCAAGGGTGGCGAAGAGTTTGTTTTCGGCAAAAACTTCGCTCTTGGAGATAAGATTCATAAGCGTTGACTTGCCTACATTGGTATATCCGACAAGCGAAACGCGCACCATGCTACCACGGTTGGAGCGTTGAACTGCCATCTGACGGTCAATCTTCTTTAGGTCCTCCTTGAGCTTGGAAATACGGTTGCGGACAATACGGCGGTCGGTCTCAATCTCGCGCTCTCCCGCGCCACCTCGTGTGCCTGTGCCACCTCGCTGACGCTCAAGGTGGGTCCATAGACCTGCTAAGCGTGGGAGCATATACTCGCACTGCGCAAGCTCTACCTGGGTCTTGGCGTATGCTGTCTGGGCACGCTGACGGAAGATGTCGAGGATAAGGCGTGTGCGGTCAATGACCCTGCAAGGCATCGCAGCCTCAATGTTTCGGGTCTGTGAGGGCGAGAGTTCGTCGTCGAAGATGACGGTGTTAATCTCGTTCTCAGTACAGAAAGTCGCAATCTCCTCTAACTTGCCTGGTCCGACATATATTCGAGAGGATGGCTGAGGCAGACGCTGTGTGAAGCGACGCACGGTGGTAATAGAGGCTGTCTGAGCCAGAAACTCAAGCTCGTCAAGGAACTCAAAAGCCTGTCGAGGCTCCTGATTGTCCCTAATGACGGCAACAAGCACGGCGCGCTCGACCTGCTCAGGGGCTACTTCGGTTGATTTCTTGTTTTTACTATCCATACCTTATAAAAAAAGGAGTTACCTTAAACAAAAGTAACCCCTTGAAATTTTTGCCACTAAAAATTAGTTCTGAATACGGAAGTCAACAGGCAGAGTATATTTAACTCGCACTGTCTGGTTACGCTGCTTACCAGGCTTCCACTTAGGAGAGGTCTTAAGCACGCGTACAGCCTCGTCAGAGAGTGAAGAGTCTGGAGACTGGATTACCTGGATGTTAGTCAGGGTACCGTCACGCTCTACCACGAACATAAGGAAAACACGACCAGAGATATTGTTCTCCTGAGCAATCTGAGGGTAGCGAATCTTTGACATTACCCAGTTGCGGAACTTGTTGAGGTCTCCGCCCTGGAAAGATGGCATCTCCTCAACCTTTACAAACGGCTGGTCATCCTCGATTGTCTCCTCCTCAACAGCTACCTGCTGAATAATCTCAACATTTTCGTCAAACTCGGCAAAGTCGAAGCCTGTCTCAATCTTCTCGTCATTAGTTACGATGTTGAGCACATCGGTAATAACGGTAATCTCGGTCTTCTTTGGTGGTGCAGGCTTCTGCTCCTCCTGACGAGTAATCTCTGTGATCTGCTCCTCTACAGGACCATAATTAATGTCTATCTTCTCAACTTCAACCTCCTTAGGGGCATAGAGGAAAGCGGCGATAACCGCGAGAAGAGCAATTACCAAGCCAATCTCAAGCAGCACTACGCGCTTGTTATTGACATCAACTTTAGGATTTTTCTTCAGTTCCATTTATAAGTAAGTTTTAATATTGTCTTCACAACTCAAAGACCTGCAAAAACACTCTGCAGGCGTACTTTGGCACAAATATAAGGATTATTTTTCAAAAAAAAGAGATATTATCAAAAAAATCGTAAAAAATCTGTACTTTTGTCGTGGAGAGTATTTTTTATACAGATTTTAGAAACAATGGCTTCTACCCTTAAACCCCTATACGGCTGCACTTTGGAGGAGCTGCAAGCTATCTGCGCCGAAATTGGCATGCCCCGCTTTGCGGCAGGGCAGATTGCCCGCTGGCTCTACAAGCGCGGAGTGACAGATATTGAGCAGATGAGCGACCTGTCAAAAGTCAATCGTGCAAAACTTACTCAGAGTTATACCGTGGGTCTGAGCGCGCCGATAAAGGAGAGTATCTCGAAAGATGGCACAAAAAAGTACCTCTATAAAACTGCTCAAGGCGAGGCTGTAGAGTCGGCTTTTATCCCCGATGGCGAGCGTGCGACACTCTGCGTCTCTTCACAGGCGGGCTGCCGCATGGGTTGCCGTTTTTGCGCTACGGCGAGAATAGGTCTGAAGCACTCGCTCTCGGTGTGCGATATACTCAACCAAATAGCCTCACTGCCTGAGCGTGAGCAACTTACAAATGTTGTTTATATGGGCATGGGCGAGCCGTTTGACAATATGGATAACCTGCTGAAGGCTCTGAAAATTATGACCTCGGAGTGGGGCTACGGCTGGTCGCCCACACGCATTACTGTCTCTACCGCGGGCGTGGCAAAAGAGCTTGAGAGATTTCTTGAAAACACCTCTGTACACCTCGCTGTCTCGCTGCACAACCCCTTTCATGAGCAGCGAGAGCAGATTATGCCAATAGAGCGCGCATACCCTATTGAGAGCGTGGTGCAAATCCTTAGAAAATACGACTTTACACATCAGCGCAGGGTCTCTTTTGAGTATATCGTCATGAGCGGGCTGAACGACTCGCAGAGGCATATCAAAGAGTTATGCCGTCTGCTCGATGGTATAAAGTGTAGAATAAATCTTATACGCTTTCACAAAATCCCTGACTCGCCATACTTCTCGCCCGACGATAAGGCGATGATAGCTTTCCGCGACAGCCTAACCAAAAAAGGTATAATGACAACCATCCGCGCATCAAGGGGCGAGGATATTAAGGCTGCGTGTGGGTTGCTCAGCGCACAAGCGGAGGGAACGCTGCAATAGTGCGGCGCGGTTTAATAACAGAAATAACAAAAAATAGCAGCGGGCTATTCTTTGTAGGGAGTTTAAGGAGTTTAGGGAGTTTAGCGAGCGCGGAAAGCTGATACCCTGTAAAAAAGTTCTTCGGGGCATTGGATCCCACGAAGAACTTTTGCTTTATTGGTAGGTGCGCTACCTACATTTATTTATAATCTCAAAAACCGATTGGCGAGTTTTTGAGATTTTTAATTTCTGCTCAAGGCGAAAAATTAACCGTTCATCTTGGTTTTCTAACCGCTCGTGTTTCGGATTGTCGTAATTGACAGATTATCACTAACATGGCATGAATTTTCGCCGATGGAATTTATAAACTTTTTTAATAACTTAAATAAATTACACACAATGAAAAACTTAAAATTTTACGAAGCACCAACTGTTGAGACCACAGTTTTTGCTGCCGAGAATGGCTTTCAGGCAAGCGGCGGGGTACAGCCATTTGCAGTAGGTATTATGGATTACAACGATGAGGAAACTCTTGCTTGGTAACAATTGTCTAACCGAAAAAATGAAGAGAACTATGAAAAAGATTTATGCATTTATGGTTGCGGCAATTGCACTTACAGCCGTAGCATGTAACAACGAGGCTATCGACGAGGTAGTTGGTGGCGAGAATATCGCAAATGGCGATTACATCACAACCCTTACAGTATCACTTGACAACACCCGTACTGAGCTTGCTGATGGCGGCAAAACTACTTGGTGCGAGGGCGACGAGATTTCACTTAACGGTAGCGTTTTTGAGCTTACCGATGCAGCTACAGGTCAGTTCTCTCTTAAGGAGGGTCAGGATGCTGTTGCAAAGGGTCTTTCAGAGTACACAGTTTTGTACCCTGCAAACACAACAGCAATTCCTGTAACACAGGAGGCTACAGCTGGCTCTTTTGCTCACGGTGCTGCACTGCTTAAGACAGTTGTAACAAGCGACGCTGCTCTTGAGGGTCTTAAACTTGAGCACGCTCACGCACTTCTTAAGTTTACCGTAGCAGGTGACGCAACAAGCGTTTCTGTTCTTGGCTATACCCTTGAGGGTACAATCACTGCAGGCGAGACTTATTACCTCGCAGTTCCTGCTGCTACATATGCAGAGTTCGCTGCTACAGTTGATGGTACTGTTGTTAAGAGCACTACCAATGTAACTCTTACTAATGGTCAGATTCTTAACCTTAAGACTCTGCCTGTAAAGAGCAATTGGGGTCTTGCAGGTACCCATAATGAATGGAGTGCAGGAGACTCTACAACTATGCTCTATGATGGTACTTATCATGTAGCAACTAATATTGCAGGAGGTGTAGCATTCCAGTTTGTTTACAACAAAACATGGGATGTTCAGAGAGGTTTTGTTTGGCAAGGCACAGCTACTGCTAATGATTGGAATTTAGTTGGAGGTAAGAGCAATATCGAGCTCCCTACTGAAGCAGATGCTTATGATATCTATTTTAGCTCTGATAAAGGTGTGTTTAATGTAGTACCTGCAGGTGGTAAAATTACAGACTATGCACCTCAGGGTAAGGTTATCTATCTTGATTCAGGTGTTTGGGAGGCTGGCAACGCATACTTTGAGGCTTGGGTATGGGGTAGTACACAAGCTGATGCTTGGTACCACTTTACAAGAGTAGGAGAGAGTATGAATACTTACTGTATGGTCGTACCAAGCGATGCTACATCTATGAAAGTGCTTCGTAAAGGTCCTAATGAGCACTCTTCAAATAATTGGGACAGTTGGAACGATTCTGGCGATCAGGATATTAGTAGTAAGAATATGCTTGTAGTTAAAGGTTGGAGCAGCTTTGAGATGCAGACTAAGTAGTAATTAGCTGCTTTAACCACTTTGCAGAGCCGAGGTCTCTCGGCTCTGTTTTTTTTTGCGCGGATACGGATGCGGGGTGCAGTGGCGCATTAAGTAGGGTCCTTAAGGTCTCAAGTGTCATTAGAGACATTAGGGTCTGCGCACAAAAGCCGATACCCTGTAAAACAAAAGTTCTTCGTGGGACCCAATGCCCCGAAGAACTTTAATTGTACCGCTCCCTATAGACCTTAGAGACACTATTGACCCTATAGACTCTAAAAATTTCGCGCTATCCTGACTGACAGTGCAAGCAGTTCTCGGTCCTACAGTGCTGCGCCGAGGTTTTTGAGGATAGAGATTAGTTTTTGGATATCAACGCTTTGCACACTACAGTTATCTGTAACGGCGAGGGCTGCGGCGACGCCTGCGGCTTGACCTGTGCCCATGCAGCTTGCCTGGACTCGCATAGAGGCGAAGGCTTTGCGGTCGGCAGATATACAGCGACCTGCCACGAGCAGGTTGGGGTAGTTTTCGGCTATAAGTGCGCGGTAAGGCACATAGGCGGCTTGCTCAAGGAAGTGAGCCACCTGGCTGCTGCCCTTAGTGGCGTGGATATCTATAGGGTGTGCGCCGCGGGAGATACTATCTTCGTAGTGGTAGCCAGAGATATACTCTTCAGCACTCATTGTATGTACGCCCTTGATGCGGCGGGTTTCGCGGATGCCTGCCTGTGTGGCGACGGTAGAGACATAGCAGTTTTTGAACTCCGCGAAGTGTGTGCGCAGGATATCAGCCATGCGATATACATCTTCGCGCAGGCGGCACTCGGCGGCGGTGTAGTCTCTATTATCGCACGCATCGCCGGCGGTGCGGGTCATATTGACAGCTACGCAGCCGTCGTGGAGGGTGGTGCAAAACCACGGTCCGCCGAACTCTGGGATGTTGAGCTCCTCGGCGTGCTCAAGCAGGTACTCTCGGATAGGTAGGCAGTGGCAGTTGACCCCCTGCTTATTGTGGTGCATAGCCTCGAAGACGAGCGGCGAGGAGGTGTCAACGCCCGCGAGGACAAAGTATGTTGAGAGGGGCTGCAACGGCTCGCCATTTTGGGGTTGCATATCTACGCCCGCCATATAGGCAAGGTCTGCATCGCCTGTGCAGTCGATAAAGACCTTGGCAGTAAGAGCCTCGGTGCCGTTTTTATTCTCGAAAACAACGCTCTCAATAGTTCCGTTCTCGCCCATGGTGCAGCCAGAGAGGTAGGAGTGCATATATAGCTCAACGCCCGCCTCAAGGGTCATGCGCTGCATGCAGAGCTTGTAGAGTTCGGGGTCAAAGGCTACATTGCCAAGTGGCGACTCGATATATCCGCCGCCCATAGCCTCAAGTCGCTCAAGGAACTGCCACGGCAGACCGCCTATGACGCGCTTATTCTGGTATGTAAAGACGCTCAGAGGCATAACAAGACCCGCTGTTGCCATGCCGCCAAGGAAGCCATACTGCTCAACAATGGCACACTTCGCGCCCTGTGAGGTGGCAGCAAGGGCTGCAAAGACACCCGCAGGACCTCCGCCAAGCACAACAACATCGTACTGCCCAACAACGGGTACGGACTTTGAGATAGAAACGGTTTTCATAGTATAGAGTTTATAGCCACTTTTTGTAGCGGAAATAGCCCATAGTAAGCCCCGAAGCGAGAATCATCAGCACAAGGGCAAAGAGGTAGCCAAGAGGGAGTGTCCAGCCGTTTGGCAGCACCCACACCCAATCAAGCTCAGGCATAAACTTGAAGTTCATACCATAAATACTTGCCACAAGGGTTGCAGGCAGGAAGACAACGGCAGCCACAGAGAAGATTTTAACAACCTCGTTCTGCTCGATGTTAATCAGACCAAGTGCCGCATCCTGGATATAGTCCAGACGCTGGAAAGTGAAGTCTGTATGGCTGATAAGTGAGCTAACATCCTTTATCATCAGCTGTAGGCGCGGATAAATATCGTTTGGAAAACGCTCTGAGCGGTGGATGCCCGACAGAACACGCTGACGGTCAAAGATATTCTCACGCAGCACCATTGTTCGCTCCTGGAGGGTGTTGATGCGCTGGATGACTGCCTTGTCAATGCTCTCCTCGCGGTTTATATCCTTGCTCAGAGAGGATACCTGACGACCGACCATCTCAACAAGGTCGGCATCAAAGTCGATTCTAACCTCAAGCAGCGAGATAAGGATGTGGTAGCCTGTGGAGTAGTTGCGGTAGTTCATCTGCAAGCGTTTCTCAGCCTCGCGGAAGGTGCGCATCTCAGCCTGGCGCACAGAGACAAGTACACCCTCGTTTGAGAGGATGAAAGAGACAGGCTCAACCTCAAAACCCTCGCCACCGACAGGCACGAAGAAGTTGCTGTTTGAGATAATGGCGTTTTCAATCTCCGAATACTTTGAGGTGGACTCAATCTCCTCGACCTGCTGACGGGTCTGGAGGCTAATCTCCATAAAGTTCTCCACAGCCTTCTGCTCCTTGATTGTTGGCTGCAACATGTCAATCCAGAGAATATCATCAAAACCCAAATCGTCGAACAGCTCAGTGTCGGCGTTTCGGATTATCTTGTTGTATTGTTTGAGATAAATTGTAATCACTGTAAGTTCCTCCTATCTGTTTTTTGATTAGCGATTAAAGACTGATATCATATTCCAGACGGTGCGCGGATAACCCGCCTATTCCCTTCAGCCGGGGTTGACCTTAGGCTCGACTTTCAGCCCAAAGTCCCAGAACTTTTCAAGTGCTTTATGTTTCTGTGAGTCAAATAGATAGTCTATATTCTTTGTAAGGTAGTCGTAGGCGTAGTCTGCTGTGGCAAAATTGCTCTCAAGAATAGCCTCGTAGGTGTGTTCAATGCCAAAAGTAAGGGCGCGCTGCAAAGCGTCATGTACCTGATATGAAAGACCCTTGCGAGCCACCCAAATCGCAAAAGCAAACGGCAGGTGGGTCTGAGAAATCCACTCCTGGGCAAGGTCGTAGCTATAGGCAAAGCGATTCTCAAAGCCAAAGACCTTGTCGCCGATAATCATAAAGGCATCGCCTGGCTGCGGAGACTCAAGTAGCGCATAGTCCTCAAGCAGCAGCCACTGCGGGTCAATCTTCCAGCGGTGCTTGGCAAGGTAGCCCACAAGCTGAACAGAGGTGCGGGAGTGGCTGTCAATCCAGATGCGGCGCACCTTGTCAATAGGGGTGTTGCTGACAACAACCACAGTTCTTACTGCCGACGAAGCTCCTATGCAGTAGTCGGTTATAATCTCGGCGTTGGTAAGTGACGGAACAGCAGATGCAGAGAGCAGGGCAATATCGACATTGCCGTCTAAAAACTCTTTTACACACTGTGCTGGTGGGGCGATAGAGAGCTGGGCGCAAAGACTACCTTCGTGCCTGATTCCATAAAGGAAGGGTACCGTATTTAGATACGATATTGCAGCTATTTTTGCATTGATACCCATCGCCGTCCATAGTTTTTTCCATTTTAACAAAGCAAAGATACAACTTTTTTGCACAGAGTGTGCCTAAAAAGGTAATTTTTTTAGAAAAAGTGAAATTTTTTGCCTCCGCAACATCTTCTTAGTGAATAAGTTGCGCGTTCAAGCGTTGGAAAATCGTTCAAAAATTTACCAAAACCTCTTGACAAGGGGCTTTTTTTGTTGTATATTTGCACTGTCAAACGAGAGTTATCAACAATTTTAACACTTCTACTGATAACTTTTTCAACAGTTATAAAACTCTGATACTCACTGCATCTGTTTGAGTTATCATCAGCTTTACACATTTTATTAACAATCTTTATAACAACTGCCTATGAACAGTACAATCCTTGTCAAGGCAGTGCAACAGATTTGCGGCGGCTGTGGGTACGATTTTCGTATTTACAGCAAAGAGCACCCGCCGCTTGTAACTACCCAGAGAGCTGTTGCCCTGCTCGAAGTCCCCCAATTTCGCTCCATCGAAGGTAGTAAGCATGGACGAATAACCTACCGAGTCTCGCTCAGACTACTCCACAGAGCCATAAATCTGACAACTGAGGCGAAGAGTCAGATTGTCAGCCAGGCTGAGACAGATGCGCTTAACATCTTCACTCAGCTCTCCTCAAAGGATGGCATTGCGCTGGTTAAAAATCTGCAATTTGACCCTCTGACCCTTGCCATGCCACACTGCTCAGCAGGTACTATAGCCACAGCCGATATTGTAACCATCTTTTAGAACTGCACTATGCTCTACATCACATCAATACCCAAAGATTTTACCCCTATCTACAAAGGGCTGATATTTAGCGTCGAATCAGACGAGATTGCTGACCTTGAGGTCAAAATTTTGAACGCCGAGAGTGAAGAGGTGGTCGGCACAAAGCGTTTTACGGAGGTTACAGAGGCTATTATTGACATTGCGCCATACATTGCTCGCTATGCTACCATGCGAGAGCCGATAGTTGGCTCAAGTAGGCTTGAAGAGCTGCCGTCAGATAGCTACTACATCATCGTCACAGATGGTCAGAATAGCGAGACCTCAGAGAGCGTCATTGTAAGCAGCAACCTTGACACCCCTCAGCAAGGTGTAAATACAGTGATGCCACTGCCACGCAATATCGCCTACGGAGAGCAGGACGATGTAAGGCTGCAAGCTCCCATACTCTCTACTGTTGTGGCGGAGGTGGTCTCAGACAGGGGCGAGAGCCTTACTCTTGAGTTGCTATCAGGCAGCGGCGCGGTGGTGCTGCACCTCTCAACCGAGGATTTCAGTCCGCAGACCAAATCTCTAACAGTAACCCTCTACTTTAACGACATCCTCAACCAGAGCTTTACCTACAACATTATCCCTCAGTATGGTGGCTCGCAGAGAGTTGTTTGGGTGTCGCAGAGCGGGACAATTGAGAGATATACCTTCCCTGTTATTGACTCCCAGGAGCTAACTGTAACCCGCCATGCGGTCTCTGACAGCCAGAGCCGTAAGCAGATAGTTCGCTACACCACAAAGCGCACCTATACCCTCAACTCTGAGTGCGAAAGCTATAAGACAATAGAGAGCCTATCGGCTATTATCGCGGCAGAGAGGGTGTGGTTTGAAAATGGCGGAGAGCTTACCGAGATGGAGGTTGAGCAGAGCAGCGTTGTAACCCACAACTTTGGCAAGGTGGGCAGTGTTTCGCTCACATTTTCTGAGCAGAGAGAGGAGGTTGTGCTATGAGGCTCACTATAGATAGTACCCCCTGCGGGGAGTGTAGCGTAAGAAGTATTCCGATTGATTTCAGCATTGCCAACCTCTGCAACCCACAGAGCATGCGTAGCGGCAGGGAGATAATCCTCACAGTTTCATCTAATCCTACCACAGATGCCATATTTGGCAGCCTACGCGATATGCACGCCACAGAGCGGTTTAACTCAAGCCACCATACAGCACGGGTTGATAGTCAGGGTGTTACGCTCTTTGAAGGTACTGTATTCCTACTCTCAAGCAGCTCTACAACGCCCTATTCGGGGGAGTATATGCTGCGAATAGTCTCGTCAGCTACAAAGTGGGCAAAAACCGCATCAAAAACCTCTCTGAAAAACTGTGGCATATCGCTCTCAACAACCCTCACGCCTGAAGATATAGTCCAGAGTTGGAGCGGGGAGGCTGCGGTTAGATTTCTGCCTGTGCTGAGAAACAGATACTCAATGCAATACTCCGACTACTCTGTAGCTCCGCTTGAGCAGATTTTGACCACCGACGACTTTCACCCCTTTATCTCTGTTGCTGCCATCTTTGCCAAGATTTTCAGTGGATATACTATCAAAAGTACCTTTTTAGGGACTCTTGAGTTTAGGGAGTTGATGTTTAGCGGTCAATACTCCACAGCCGATACCACCCACCAGAAGAGCCTGCTTGACTTCTTTGCCCGCCGACAAGCCCCTGTAACGGCAGTTGCAAACGAAGAGGGCAAGGTGTGGCTGACCCCAAGCAATACCACAATCCACTCCCTTGGTAATGTGGTTGATACAGCCGACCCAACCGCCACAGACCACAATGGCAGGCTTATGTATGACACCTTTGCTACGGGCAACTGCTTTGGGGTAAACGAAAATGGTTATATCTTCTTCAAGAGTCAGATAGCTGTCAAGGTGGGCTTTATACTCCACCTTGAGTATATAACATCCTACCGCATTGAGAGCCGTAAGACCCTTAAAGGCTTCAACCATATAGAGGCTAATCCGGGTGTATGTGCCGACTTTACAATTGCCAACACCTTCCCTGACCGCAAAAACGAACTGATTGCTGGCTTAGGCTACAATTTGGCGATATTTGGGCATACAGAGGGTAATATCTACCTCTTTACCATAAAAGATGCCCAGAGTGGGGAGACTCTTGCTCAGCAGAGCATTGAGGGCGAGTTTACAGCCGTTGCTATGCCTGAAAACTGTACCCCTATATGCACTTTGGAGCTGATGGCGGGCGAGAAGAGCGATGCGGAGGTGGATTGGGCTCTCTACCCAGGCTGGGTGGCTCAGTGCGGCAAGACTGAGGTTGTTGCCGATATTAGAATCCCTCCTCAGGATGTTGCCGCTGGGGGAAAGGTCGATTTTGACAAGATATGGATTAGTGGAGCCGAAGAGGGTATGGAGATTACACTTACCACGGCATGCTCTCTTAAACCCTACTTCTCAACTGTCCCAGGCTACGGCTCGGCTATCACTTTTGCCGATATTTCGCATCACAACATCTGGCTGATTGAGATACTTGAGGCTATTTGTACGATGTTCAACCTTGCCATTATTACTGACGAGAAGACAAAGAGTGTTGTTATTGAGCCGCTTGAGGCACTCTACACCTCACGCATCTTCGATTGGAGTGACAAGATAGACTACTCTGAGCCTATAACAATATCTGATATGGGTGTAGGGGTTGCACAGTGGAGAAGTTTTGGATACCAGTCGGGTAACTTTGCCTCAGAGAAGTACAACAAGCTCCACAACACAGAGCTTGGGGAGTGGAGGGCGGAAAATCCCACTTTTGGAGCTACGGACTCTACTGAGCGCACTGTAAATCCGCTCTTTACAACAGCCGTAAATAGCACCAATGTCTATGCTGTAGCACCCTCTGCCTCGCTTGTTCAGGTTGGCGACAAGGCTGCCGAGGGGTCGATGGATGCACCCTTTACTCCAAATATCATCCGCTATGTAGGTCTTGAGCCGCTGCCAGATGGGGAGAATTGGGGTAGCCCGCTAAGTGAGCCGCTCTATCCACTTGCTGCATTTCACTTCCCTGGAGATGAGAGAAGCAAGGGCTTTACACTCTGCTATGAAGATAGAGATGGCGTAGAGGGTCTGCACAGATACTTTGATAAAGCCATGCAGAGAGTCTCTAAAGGGAAGAGGGTTGAGGTTACGCTTTCCCTCTCGCCGCTCGAAATAGCCGAATTGTTTGACTTAGAGAGTGTTAACCCGACTGTTAGGGACAACTTTAGGCTTGTAATCTTTGGGGAGAGCGAACACTATCGTATTGAAAGCATCAAGAGCTACGACCCTGAGAGTCAATCGGCAAAATGCACATTTATCCAATTATAGGTATGACAAAACACGAAACTGCGCTGATAGCAGAGGTAAAAAAGAGGGTAAAACATCTGCCTGCAAGCCAAATTATAGACTCTCTGTGGCAGATGGGGCTACTCAGCCCAAAGGGAGTTGAGAGGCTTGCCATTGAGCAGCGATACAAAGAGCTGGTACAGAGCGGGATGGCTAAGTGCAGAGCCATGGACCAGATAGCCTTTGACTTTGCCTGCTCCTACGAAAAAATCCGTTACATAATCTACAAGAAAGAGTAAAAATTAACTATGAAGAGTATTAAAATTTCGGCATCTGCCACAACCTGCACCATAGATATTGAGGGGACTATTGGTGAAGAGCAGGGTGGTGGCAGTGCCTCAACCTACAAGGCTCTTAAAGAGCAAATTGAGCAGATAAAGCAGGTCTCTTCGCCACTTGTGGTGGTAAACATCCGCTCGGCTGGTGGCGATGTAAACGATGCGCTGCTTATCTATGAGGCTCTATCAGAGCTTGATGCACACATTACAACCCGATGCTTTGGGCATACAGCATCGGCGGCAACAATTATCGCACAGGCGGCAAATGAGGGGTGTCGTCAGATAGCCTCAACAGCCCTATATCTTGTTCACAACTGCTCCTGCGCCACAGAGGGTAATGCCGCAGAGCTTGAGAAGCAGATAGAGTTGCTTAAGCTATGCGATAACAAGATTGCCGAAATCTACGCCTTGAGTTCTGGCAGGGATAAGGAGCAGTTTGTTCAGCTTATGAGTCGCAACAATGGCAACGGCGAGTGGCTCTCTCCTGAGCAGGCTGTTGAGGCGGGACTTGCCGACGAGATTATCACAGCCGAGAAAGTAGCCTCAGACTCTCTAATCTCCCGCATTGCGGCGTGGTTAGGGCTAAAGAAGGGGGAGGAGAGCCCAAAGCCTCAAGCTACAGCAAATATCACAAAACAGCAGGGCTCTACTCTCTCGCTTATTGCCCTTGACGATGGTCAGAGTAGTGTCAAACCAAGCACCACAAAGGAGGTTGAGGACCCGCAGATTGAGGGTAGCAATCCGAAATCAAACGCTGCGGCATATAACCGCGATGCAGCAGCGTTTCACTAATCAGCGGCTGACAAAACAACATTTTTAACCCATTAAAACAGAATCAATTATGCTTATCGAGAATCCAAAAGTCTATAAAGGAACTGAAGTTGAGACAATCTTTTTCCGCCCATCTTTCTGTGGCGATAGTGCCAATGATTTGGGTATCAGAGTGATTTACAATATGCCTATGCCGACAACAGTCCAGGTGTGGAGCCGCCCAAGCAATGTTTTGCAGGCTTTCTCAAGTGGCTGGAACGGCGGAGCAAATGCCACAAAGCTCCAGAAAGAGATTGCCATGCATAAGGTCAAGGCTGAGACAAGTTTCTCTGCTGAGGACTACTTCTCAATGGTCTTTGAGAAGATTACAGGCTCTTCGGCAGTAAATATGGGCGACCTTACAGGCACTGAACTTGAGAAGGCAGAGACCGAGCTGTTCCGTCAGGCTATTGCCGAGGGTGTGCGCGCCACAATGTGGCTTGGCGATAAGGATGAGGAGATTTCACGCCTTAAGACCTTCAACGGCTTCTTCCGCTCAATCCTCAACTCTTTTGATGGCGACGAGGAGGTCAGAGCAACCGCTATTGCCACATCTGCCGAGATGCCGACAGCACTGGAGATGTTGCGCCTCTGCTGGAAGGATGCAAACCCTGAGCTTAAGGCTCTGCGCTCTGAGGGTCAGCTGGTCTATTTTGTAAGCTCTGACATCTACAACAAGTATATTGAGGAGCTTGACAGCAAGGGTACCGACTCGGCATACTTAGACACAATCAACGGTCACTCAACCCTCTACTACCACGGTATTCCTGTCGTTGAGGTGCCACTGACAAACTATGCAACAAACAAGTTCTCCTCTTTCTGCCTGCTTACTGACCGTCGCAATATGGTCTTGGCTCTTAATACTGCCGATATGCCTGAGAACGAGGTTAGGATGTGGTACAACCCAGACGAGATGGAGAATCGCCAGCGTGCAGTCTTCCTTGCAGGTGCAGAGGTTATCGACCAGCGACTAATCTCTCTCTACTATTCCGAGTATTAAAAACTGTAGAGTAGTATGAGTACAAAACCGATTGGCGGCATAAAGAGTTGCGCGCTCTATGCCGCCAGTGCGGTCGCAAGTCAGCCCATTACCGTAGAGCTGATGGATGACCGCTCAACATACAACCAGATGCTCTGTTCAGAGAAGGGAGTCTGTACCGTAAACCACACTCTAAGGCTTGTAGCCTATAAAGATAGTGCCCAAGCGTGGTTAGAGAGCCAATTTATTCGCCGCGCATCACTTCAGGGTGTTGTGGCAGAGCTTGTCTTAAACGATGGCAGCAGTGTAAAGGTTGGCTACTCAGATGCTCTGCTCTACCAGCAGCCTCTGCGACTGTCAAAAGTAGAGATTGAGTCGGGCAGTAGCGCAGAGCATATCCCGACAGTGGTGCTAACCCTCTGCTCACAAGATACATCACTAAATATCTAACAGAACACCATTAAAACCATGAAGACAACAACTATCTGCGGCGCGGTAACCACCCTGCCCGACCCTTACAACTTACGCTCTGGCACGGTGGAGAGTCGTCGCTTTTGGCGTTGGGGCAGTGACAACCATCTGCCAGAGTTGCTATCGACAATCTCGCGATGCTCTACAACCCACCGTAGAATAATAAACGACAAGGCTGACTACATCTCAGGCAAGGGCTTCTCGTTTGATGCCGACAATGCTGTCCTAAAGCACTTTATAGAGAAGGTAAACTCTCAGGGCGAGACTCTAAGACAGGTTATAAACAAAATAGCCTTTGATAAGTCACTCTTTGGCAACGCCTTCCTTGAGGTTGTTACAAATCCTGCCCACACCTTCCTATCGCTCTATCATCAAGACGCAACAAAGTGCCGTGTAGCCAAAGATTCACAGCACATCTTGCTACACCACAATTGGGACAACTTCTCAGAGGCTGAGGCTGTAGTTCTGCCCCTCTATCCCACCTTTGAGCAGTGCAGCGATGGCACTCTGCGCACAATTATCCACTACAAAGATTATGAGCCAGGCTTTTCGCACTACGGCGTGCCTCCATACATTGCAGGTCTTGGTGTGAGTGCTATTGCCTACAAGACTGACCGCTGGAATATCTCTCGCCTTGATAACTCCTTCCAGCCTTCGGGCATTATGATACTTGACGAGACGGTTGACAATGAGTATGATGCCGAGCGTATGATGCGCAATGCCGAGGCGCGATTTTCTGGCAAACCTGGGCAGGTTATGTTTATTGTCAAGGATGGCAGCGACAAGGATAACTCCCGCTTTGTGCCAATATCGGCTACAAACGATGCCGACTGGAAGTCGCTCCATGAGCAGGCTACAAACG
>CAZIPR010000019.1:0-32263 GCA_964541245.1 uncultured Alistipes sp. | reverse complement strand
GCTGATCCCATAAAAACTAAATTTATGAGTCAACTTTTTTCCGTACAAGACATCTTACTGACTAACAGCGCACAAAGTTACCGTCCCTCTGTTAGAACAACTCTCCCTCTTTGGTTTCGGGCATCATACCGAGGTGTTTGTAGGCAAGTTCGGTAACCTCTCTGCCGCGAGGGGTACGCTTAAGGAAACCCTCTTTGATTAGGAACGGCTCATAGACCTCTTCAAGAGTACCAGCCTCTTCGCTTACGGCTGTGGCTATGGTATTTAGTCCAACAGGTCCGCCGCCGAATTTTGTGATTATGGTTGCCAAAATCTTGTTATCCATCTGGTCAAGTCCGCGAGAGTCTATGTTTAGCGCGCCAAGAGCCATGCGGGTAATATCAAGGTCAATATGCCCCTCGCCCTTTACCATGGCAAAGTCGCGCACGCGGCGTAGTAGCGCGTTTGCAATTCGTGGCGTGCCGCGAGAACGCAGTGCTAACTCTGTTGCAGCATCGTCGTCTATTGATACGCCCAGAATGCCCGCAGAACGCTTTACAATGCGGTTTAGTACAGCTGCATCGTAGTATTCAAGATGGCAGGTAATGCCAAATCGTGCGCGCAATGGCGAGGTAAGCAGTCCGCTACGGGTTGTTGCGCCGATTAGTGTAAATGGCGCAAGGTCAATCTGTATTGAACGCGCTGAAGGACCCTTGTCAAGTACAATATCTATCTTGAAATCCTCCATTGCCGAGTAGAGATACTCCTCAACAATAGGGCTGAGACGGTGAATCTCGTCTATAAACAACACATCGCCCGCTGAGAGGTTTGTAAGCAGACCAGCAAGGTCGCCCGGTTTGTCAAGCACAGGACCAGATGTGACTTTCATCTGCGCCCCCATCTCGTTGGCAATAATATTGGCAAGTGTGGTCTTACCAAGTCCTGGAGGTCCATGCAGTAGCACATGGTCAAGCGAGTCGCCACGCATCAGTGCCGCCTTGATAAAGATTTTGAGATTCTCCACGCTCTTCTCCTGCCCAGAGAAGGAGCTGAGTTCTTGCGGACGAATCTTGCTCTCAAACTCGCTGTCGCTCTCCGCTCTCCTAATATCCATATTCGTTTATTTTCTGCAAATATAGTAAAAATAGCAATAGTACCACCTTAAAGTGTAAAACTTTTAAGTTTTGTAGATATATTTTTGTCTATTTAATAATTTTTGCTATTTTTGCTATTTGAATAGTGTGTAAGCGGGGTTCTTTGTGGTATTTTTGGTGGAGGTGGCTATGAAAAAATTACCCAAAGCATGGCTTTGAGTGATTGGCGCAGTTGTGATTCCGAGCAGACTCGAACTGCTATCGTAAGAACCGGAATCTTATATTCTATCCATTGAACTACGGAACCGCACTGCAAAGATGCAAAAAAAATTGTTATATGACAAATATAAATGACTCTTGGGAGAGATTATCGCAGGTTATTGAGGCGTCAGGTTTGACTATCCACGCCTTTGCTTTGGCGATAGGTCTGTCTTGTAGTCAGACCCTCTATCAGATTAAGCGCGGTCAGATTGGTATCTCGCGTAATGTGGCAGAGGCTGTTACAAATCGCTATCCAGAGTACAGCATGGTGTGGTTGCAGACGGGTTTAGGCTCTATGTACGCAGATAGTGCTTGTAAAGAGTGTCATATTCCATACTATAGCTGCGAGCTTGCGCGTATATCTGATGTGGGAAATATTACCCCTGACAGCTATATGTTTCTGCCGCAGATTGGGCATGCAGATTTTGCAATATCGTATCATGGCGAGGATATGACACCCTCTGTGCCTAATGGGTCGATGATTATTCTCAGCCAGATTGATGCAACCTCTATCATATATGGTAACGAATATGTTGTAGAGTTTAATAACATTGTTCTGCTGCGTAGAATCCGCAAGGGTAGTGACGAGAGTAACTATCGCTTAGTAGCCAATGATTCATCAAGGTTTGATGATGTGGTTATTCGTCGTTCAGATATCTCGGCACTCTATGCAGTGAAGGCTAAATTGATGATTCAAAACTAAAACCTTAATACTTATGATAATTAAAACTAAAGAGAGTGCTTCATGGCTCATTGGTGCAGTGGCTGGCATCTGCACAGCATTGGCTATGGTTGCAGTAGGCGTTACATGGTGGCTAATAATTATTGCCTCCCTTTTAGTATTTGTTGCAGTATCACTTTTTGCGCTGTGGATGATTGTAAAGTATGTGGCTTACAAGCTGCGCCCAATCTACTCAATGGTGCTGTCGCGCGATATTCACACGGGCGATATAGCTACCGAGCTTAAGGATAAGCGCGTTGAGGAGGTCTCAACAGAGCTAAATGAGTGGGCAGATAATAACGATAAGGAGATTTCTCGCCTTAAGGAGGCTGAGAAGTTCCGCAAACAGTATCTTGGCAATGTCGCACACGAGCTTAAGACCCCTGTTTTCAATATTCAGGGCTATATCAGCACACTGCTTGATGGCGGCTTGGAGGACGAGATTATCAACCGCAAGTACCTTGAGAGGGCTGAGAAGAGTGTTAATCGTATGATAAACATCATCAGTGACCTTGATACAATCTCTCGTCTGGATAGCGATATGAATCAGATGCGCCCAGAGACCTTTGACATGGTGGCTCTCTGCAAAGAGATTGCCGAGCAGTCTGAGATGGAGGCGGCAAAGCGTAATATCACTATCACTGTTAAGGGTGCTGACAATCTGCCATCTACTTGCTGGGTCTCGGCTGATAAGTTCTATATTGGTCAGGTGCTTGACAACCTTATTGTCAACACTATCCGCTATGGCAAAGAGGGTGGTCAGACAAAGATTACCTGCCGCGATATGCTCGACAAGATTCTTGTAGAGGTTGAGGATGACGGTATTGGCATTGCAAAAGATGATTTGCCACGCGTATTTGAGCGTTTCTATAGAACCGACAAGGGTCGCTCTCGTGAGCAGGGCGGTACAGGTCTTGGTCTTGCCATTGTAAAGCATATTATTGAGAATCATGGCGAGAAAGTCTCTGTTCGCAGCACACTTGGTCAGGGCAGTACATTTACATTTACACTTAAGAAAGTTCAGTTATAGTCATGGTATCGCAGCTTGCCGTTGTTTGGGATTTTAACCCTGTTTTAGTCAGTATTGGAGGATTTGAGATTCGCTACTACAGCCTTATGTGGGCTGCGGCACTACTTGTGGGTGCTTGGATATTCTCCTACTTCTGCAAAAAGGAGGGCAAACCTCAGCAGCTTGCAGATTCGGCTTTCCTCTACATCGCCTTGGGTACGATGATAGGTGCCAGAGTGGGTCACTGCCTATTCTATGAGCCTGAGTATTACCTGCTTAAGCCGTGGGCTATAATTACTGAGATTCGCAACGGCGGACTTGCCAGCCACGGCGCAACAATTGGCATACTGCTCTCTATATGGCTCTGTTCTCGCAAGAACAAGGTCTCGGCGATGTGGATGACTGACCGTCTGGGAGTTATTGCCCCTATCAGCGGTGCGCTTATCCGTTTAGGAAACCTCTTTAATTCAGAGATTATTGGCGACCCTACTAATTTGCCATGGGGCTTTAAGTTTATGCGCCTCTATAAGGGTATGCCAGCCGAGGCAGTCCCTGCGTGCCACCCAACTCAGCTCTATGAGGCATTGTGCTATGTTGCCACCTTCGCTGTGCTGTGGTGGATGTACCATAAAACCGAAGCACCACGCCGCCGAGGAATGCTCTTTGGCGTGGCACTTATAGGTATTTTCCTGAGCAGATTCTGCATAGAGTTTGTAAAGGTCAATCAGGTTGCCTTTGAGCAGGGTATGTCACTTAATATGGGTCAGTGGCTCAGTGTTCCGTTTATACTTATCGGTGCAGCCTCTGTGTGGTACTCCCTTAAGCGACCTATAGTCGAGGAGGATAATAAGAGTAACAAAAAATCGAAGAAAAATGGCAAGTAGAAATATCCTTGTAACAACCACAAACTCTGTGGATGGTTATGTAGTTCAAGAGTATCTGGGTATCGTATCGACCAATGTGGTTAATGGTACAGGTATCTTTTCCGATTTCAAGGCATCGCTAACTGATATTTTTGGCGGTCGCTCAGGCACATACCAGCGCAAATTACGCAAGATGTACCAGGAGGCAATCGAAGAACTCTCTGAGGAGGCTATCTCTATGGGAGCAGACGCTATTGTGGGTCTTAAGATTGACTATAGCGAGATTTCGGGCAAGGATACACAGATGTTTATGATTTCGGCAGTAGGCACTGCTGTTAAAATGATTAAGATATGATAGGTCAGGTTAATGCGCTAATTTACAATGAGTTGTGTGAGTATGGTGGGGTCTTCTTGCCTCAGGTGGGGACTCTTGTCGTACAACGCTCAGCGGCTGTTCGCACATCCTCGGATAGGATTGAGCCGCCACATCGTAAAATCACTGTCACAGGCGAGCAGCGTAGCCGCTCTATTGTTGATATTATCGCTGCTAAGGCTGATATTTCCACCCAGAGGGCTGAAGATATCTACAACCAGTGGCTCAAAAGTGTGAGCAAAGATGGCGTGGTTACAATAGAGGGTGTTGGCGTGGTTGCTAATCGTAAATTCAGCGCAGATGCCGCACTTCTTGCCCTGCTAAACCCTAAAAAGGGGGCTGTAAAGGTTAAGCGCAGAGTGGGCTGGGCTGTCTATGGCTTTGCTGCGGTGTGTGTGATTTTTGCCGTTGCCTCGCTTGTCTATGTGCAGTATCCAAAGTTTAAGAGTGATAGCGTAGAGCAGGTTGTAGTTAAGCCTACCGTAGAGAGTGTTGTTCAGGAGGCAGAGGTTGTAGAGCCTGCAGCTGAGGCGGCTGTTGCTGATGATGTTCTTGAGATGAAAGATAATTGGAGCTATGCTGTCTGGGGTGTCTATTCTCAGAAAGATAATGCTCTGAGGTATAAGGATATAATCGAGAGCAGATATAGCGACCTTAGGTGTAGTATCTTCCACTATAAACAGAATACTATGTATCTGCTTGCTGTTCACGCTACACCTACCCGCAAGGAGGCTATCATGCTCGTTGACCTGCTCAAAGCGCGCGGGGATATGTTTGCTGATGTTTGGATTTTTACCAATAAAAAATGAGTGTAGCACGAGCCCTAACCGCTGTTATAGACCTTCTCTATCTGCCGTGGCTTAGAGCCTTTGTGCCACAGCAGATTTTCCGCTACGGAGCCTGTGGCGCACTAAATATGGTGCTGGATGCACTCTGGTACTTTGTTATCTACCATTTTATAGTCGCCAAACAGTTTGTTGATTTTGGATTTGTTGTAGTATCGCCACATATCCTCTCGCTTATTATAGTCTTCCCGATAACCTTCTTCACAGGATTCTGGCTTAACCGCTATGTCGCCTTCAGAACTACCAATATTTCGGGTTTTACCCAACTGTGTAAATACCTGCTTACCGTTGCTATCTCAATTCTTTTGAACTATGTAGCAATGAAACTCCTTGTCGAGCATCTCCATATATGGGCAACCCCGTCCAAGGTTATAACAACGGTGGTGTGTACCGCTTATAGTTATTTGGTGGGGAGGTACTACACCTTCAAATGATTTTAGCGTGATAGCGTGCCACCTACGGCACATCCCTTAAATTCCATCAGCAGCTGTACCTTTTAGGTACTATCTGCCGATGGAATTTTTCACGATGCACCGTATCTGGCACACTCTGACGCTAAAATTGGGCGGTGGTTTGATTTAGCGGATGGTTTAGAGGTTATTAGCGGCTATTAGAGGATATTAGTGAGCGCGCGGTTTTAATAGCAGGGAATAACAAAGAATAACAGCGGGCTTACGCCCTTAATGGCATACAATGGCGATGCGCGCATTTAGTAGGGAGATTAAGGAGATTGGCTCGGCTACGCCGACCCTCCCTCCTTCGCACCTCGGCATAGTTCAAGCGAGCTTGAATCTGCTCTCGGTTTGTCGTCGGTTAACGAGATTAGGGAGAATAGTGAACGCGCTAACGGAACAGACTAAGTTTCGCTGTATTCGGATTTAGGGACCGCCATCGAAGATGGTACGAAAAGAAAGAGAGTGGTCGTTCAAGCTTGCTTGAAAACGATTGCTCTCTTTCTCTTTGTAATAGCCGTAGGCTATCCTAAATCCGCATCAGCCCAAAAACGAAGTTTTTGCTGAAAGTTTTTGGTGCAGCTTTTTTCAAAAAGCTGCGGTACTATGCAACTACTCAAGGCTGGAGTTCTGCGGCGAAGAGTTCGTCGAATAGGGCTCGGAGTTGAGTTTCGTTATCGGTTATAGCTCTAAGTTCTTCGAGGCGCAGGGCGTTATCGGACTTATCTATCCACAATTTAAGGTATCCGTCTCTACCATATTTCTCGTTGAGGTGTGTTTTGCAGCGGGCAAAATGCTCCTCTTTGCTAAGTGAGGGGTAGTGGTTAAGCCCGTATTGAATTGTGCGACGGATAACAGTTTTAGGTTCTATGCAGCGGTCGGCTTCGGCAACGATACGACCATAAATCGTCCTGGGGTCATTTTTTGCTGAGGCTCTGTGGTCTTCGACAGCGTTGCACATGGTTTCAATCTGCTCAGTAGTGAAATACTCAGCTATAACGCTATCTGAGCCAAGAATCTCGGCTGAGACTATATGGTGTCGTTCTCTACCTCCTCTAAGCCCTGTATCGTGGTAGGCGGCAATGGTATAGACCATGTCTAAATTGACATCAAACCACTGAGCAAGTTTGAGACTCTGCTCAATAACCTGCCTTACATGGTTAGTTCCGTGTGCCTTGTCAAATGATAAATAGAGCGGGATAATCTCCCGCTCAATATACTCTTTAAGTGAACTATTTATAGTCATATAGAAGTTCAAATTGGTCAAGCCACATGATTGATTGTGTGCTACCTACAAAATAGTCTCCAAATCGAGAGCCTGTGCAGACTATAATTATATGTGTCGGCTCACGGTCAAAGTCTCTATACTCCAGAGGAATCTCAAACTGATACCAATCGCAAGATTCATCAAAGCGAATCTCTCCGTATGCGATAATACCTGGGTTTGTAGAGGTAAAGAAGGTTGACTCGTCTCGTGTATCAACAAGCACAGGCGACTCTGGCGTACCTCCAAACTGGTTATAGTCCCAATCTCCAATGGCAATAAATATGCTGCCGCTATCAGGCTCACCAACCTTTGGCACGGAGCTACCTGCTGTTGAGGAGCCACAGTCAATAGTGCCCTGGTTGTACTTTACCCAACCTCTCAAAGCGGTAGGGCGGAGGGTGTATGGGCGACCGAAGTTTACAAGTCCGTTTGTTCCTGCAATGCGGTCAAATGCGCCAGAGAAGAGGTTTCCTGCGGCAAACTTACCGATGCCCATAACATTTGCTTTCTGAGACCATAGCTGCGCACAAGTGCCGCTTAAGCCTGGGGCTAAGCCCTCGGTGTGTGGTGTTGTGAGGTTTATACCAGCGATTTTTGAGGCTGGATTACCTGTTCCCCACCAAGCCTCAGAGGCATCTTTGTATGGATAATGTACAGAGTCTGTGTAGGTCCACTCCTCAAGGTCGCCATTTGGCAAGGCAAAGGTTGTTGTGGTTGTAAGTGTGCGAATATCAGAGCGTTGCTCCTCGCCATTGGCAATAGCATATCCCAGCACCTCATACTCTGTCATAGGGGTCAAATGGCGTAGCGTAGCCTCGACAATACCACCTGTAGAGCTGTACCAACTCTGCTCTGCCTCAAGCCACTCCTCGCTGCCCTTTACGCGGTAGCGGAAGCCTGTCTGTGCGCCATCAATGCCCACAGCCTTGAGCCAGATAACCTCAGCTCCAGCAACAGTTCTGGTAAAGTCAATCTGCACCTCTTTAGGCTCAACAATAAGTCGCCAAATCTCTCTGCGACCGTAAGAATCGACAATGGCAGTGTGTGTATGCTCTGCATTGCTAAAGTCTCTTATTGTCGATGCGTCAGGGTAGTCATACTCAGGCTTAGGACCAAAGCGCAACTGCGTTACAGTGACTGTATCAAGCCCGAAGTCTGAGCGACGATAAGCCTTTGCAATATTTCGAGGCACATCCCACTCTGTCTCGCCAATCTGACCTACAATAGTAAATCGGCGGTCGATATTCTGTGTGGCGGTAATTACCCACTCATAATTTTGGTAGAGCGAGAGAGTTACATACTGCGGATAGCGCATATCAAAAGTGCCGACCATCTCGCGTGAGGCAGTAGCACCTTCGCTGTACTCAATTGCAGTAATTTTGACATTGCGAATATCGGTTGTCTCGGCAAGAGGTACTGTAATTTTGCGATTTACTCTATCTATTACAATATCGCCTTCAGAGCCCTCAACTGTAAGAGATACAATATCCAGCGTAACAACAGGATATGGCACATCGTTCCTAATACAGGAGCTAAGAGCAGTGATTAAAGCAATAAATACAACAAGTCGTTTCATAAATACAGCTACTTATCCTTTTTCTTATTCCACAAATGAATCGTTACACCAATATTTATATCGGCAAGATTCAGCCCAAACTGTAGCTTTGAAAAGTCGCGCTCGCCAGTGTAGTTATGCTCGGCATCCGTCTGTCGGATATGCTTGTACTGAAAACCTCCAAGCCCGAAAGAGACACATGCACAGACATTTGGAAAGACATACATCGCAACTCCAGGAGCAAAGCCAATCTTTACTTTGTAGTTATCCGAAATTCCACTCTTTACACTCTCGCCAGACTTGTAGTCAAACTGTGAGCGGCTAAACGAGCCCGAAAGCTCCCACTCTGCAAACAGTCCGAAGCGACTCTTCTTGTCAAGCGGCATATAAGAACGATGAAATACTGCCATAGAGTATGCGCGGTTGCTATAACCCATGTTACTTATAGAGAGATTTACATCGTTTGCCGCTCCAAGATTGACGCCTGCATTGTCTAACACACCCTCGGTGTAGGTGTAGCCAAGGCGAACACCAATGGCATTGTTGTCACTGTAGGTATAGCCGTAGAAGGGCTTTAGAGAGAAAGATGAGCCATTGAGGTTGATGTTGTCGATAATCAGCCCCAAGTCGCTATCCTCGCTGTTAATAGTGCCATAAGAGACGGTAATACCCGCCATAGACTCCCCTTTGAAGACAAACTTGTCCTTGTTTATTGAGCGGTCTATGCGATATACGCCCCTCCTCTCCAGATTTTTTACCTCTTTGGCAACAGTGCTATCCAAGATAAGCGAGTCTATTTTATACTCAGTATTACTCTTTGCACTCTTTTTTAGAGCCGTTGCTTCATTGGTTGCCAAATTGCTCAAGACAAGCGAGTCAATTTTGTGCTCGGTACCATCCTCTGACTTTTGCGCAAAAAGAGGGCTTGATGCGCAGAAGATAACCATTATTGTAAGTAGTAAACGCTTCATAGTCAGATAGTTTAGAGGTAAAACGCAGCACCTATGCCCACAGAGAGCAGATTGACCTTGAAATTCATCATGCTTGACGAGGTCTTTCCTGTTGTAATTTGGTTATGCACCTGACGATTCAGAGAGTAGCCTATACCAAGTACGCCAATGTTTATCTCTATTGCCATATTGTTGGTCATAAAGGCAACAATACCTGGATTTACACCAACAGAGATGTCAAAACTCCTTGAAAAGGTGCCTCGTATAGGGGCTCCCTCCTCGAATTTAGACTGCGAGCCGCCCATTGTGAGTAACATCTCGGCAAAAAGTCCGATGCGTTTGCTTGTTCCAAGCGGGATGTACTGCCTCCAGAAGGCTGAGGCTGAGTAAGAGTGTTTTAGCATATAGTAGTAATCCACACCGAAGTTCAGTGCAGCATCTCCCTCTCCAAGGTGGAGCGAAGCCGAGTCCATATTAAGATTAGCTCGGCTGTATGCACCCCTGACTCCGAGAATAGAGTTTGGAACAAGAGAGTAGCCGATAAGTGGGCTGACCTTTACAGAGTAGCCTTTAGAGTTGATATCCTCTATGACTAAAAACTTATAGTCGTTATTTACATGAGTAGAGTAGGTAAGACTACCTCCAAAGACCCACTGACCCTTTGGGACAATATGAGTTTTGAGGTTTGAGATACCCCTCTCTTCTCTGACTTGACGGCGAAGTGCAACCTCTGCACTTGGATAGGCAGTATCGGTGGCAAGAGAGTCTGCCACCGATACAGTCTGTCCTTGAGCAAAAGCCGATAACGACGCAGTGGCAGCCACTGCCAGAATCACTGCTCTTATGCTAGAATACATGCTTTGTAAAGTTAAGGCTCTGCCAAGCCTGCAAAAGCAAGGCAGAGCCTATAGATTAGTAAACAAACTCAACATCATCGACATACATGTAGCTGTCTGTAGATCCGGTGAAGTAGTCACCATATCCGCTACAAGTAAATGTCAGTACAAGGTGAGTAGGTGCAGTTGTTACACCCTCCTTGTAGTCGAAGTCCATGGTAATCTGAGTCCAGCTGCTGTTAGATGCAGTTGTCTCCCAAGTTGCAACGGCTACAACACCCTCAGTTGAAAGTGAAGGGTTGAACAGAGTTGCCTCGTCGTTGGTGTTTACAGTGTACTTGCGGTCTGACAGGCAGCAGTAAACCTTAGCAAGGTCTGTACCTGTTGTGTGGTCTCCCTCATTGATAGTACCCTGGTTATTCTTAACCCAGAAACGGATAGACTTTGGACGAGCTGTAAAGGTCATCTCCTTACCAAACTCTACAATACCACCAACACCCGCAATCTGTACAAATCGACCTACGAAGAGGTTACCTGCCGCAAATGCACCAACACCAAATACGGTAGCCTTGATAGAGTGCATATAAGCAGAGTATGTACCTGTAGAAGCCGAAGGAACATCGGTAGAAGATGTTGTGAGCTGATTACCTGTAAGACCAGCAGTTGCGTGGTTACCTGTATCCCAGAATGCGTTGTAAGGGTCAGCAGCAGGGCAGAGAGCCTCGTCAGAGTGAGTTGACCAACTCTCAAAGCCTGCCTCTGGAATCTGGGCACCTGCAGGGGTTGTTACTGAAAGTGACTTACCAACCTGTGTTGTGCCTGCAAACAGAGCGTACTCGTAGCTGCGAGCAGCTGCAAAGTCTGTTGCACTTGCGTTATAAGTGTTTGCAGCACCAGCAGCACTTACATCGAGGTATGTCCAGCTGCCACCTGATACGCGGTAACCGATTTTGAGATTCTCTGTTGAGAACGACATTGCTGAGAAGTCAGCAGTGTTAAACCACAAGTCGTAAGCGTTGATTGGCAGAACACCCTGGATGCCGTAGGTTACAGGCTGATAGCCGATACCACCGCTGTTATCCTTAATACGGAATGCGAACTCCTGAACACCACCCTCGAAGTTAGCGAAGAACTCCTCAGAGAGTGCAACGGTGTACTCCTTAGCAGATACCTCGGTAACAGTTATACCAGCGTATGTACTGTTGAGCAGGTCGTAAGTTGTATCGCCGTGGGTAATGTTGAGCTGCTTGATAACATCAAGAGCAGTAACAGTGTATGTACGAGTACCGCTTACATAGTTGAACGCCTCAGTAACCTCAAAGCCTACACCCTTAACGGTTGGGTCTGGACTAAATGGAACCTTGTCAACTCTGTGGTCAGGGTTTGTGTTAACAGTAGCAGTGATAAGCAGGTTGCCTGGAGCATCCTTCGAATACTTAAATTTCAAAGAGTATTGCTTCTTAGCCTCCACATTTTTGATTACACCGCTCTGGGTAATCTCGTTTGTGCCATCGCTACCATAGAAGTACCAGCTCAAGTTTGTGCAGCCGTCAGGAAGGATAAAGTATCCTACGCCATCCTCTGCAAATTTGAGTGTAGGCACCTTGTTTGTCTTTGCATTGTCGAGGTTAAACTCGTTTGATGCGCAAATATAGGTGTAGAAATCCTTTGTAAAGTGATTAGCAACAGTTGCATCGTAGCTTACAGAAGCTGGGATGTTAACCATGTAGCCAACAACCTCTACATTGGCAATGCTGCCAGGAGTGATTGTAAAGTCCTCACTTCCCTCATAGTATTTCTGGTCAAAAGATGCAAGCACCTTCTCGCCAATCTTTACCTGTGCGCAATAGTCGTCTTTTATAAGCCAAATATACTCAGGAATTGCACCAAGAGAGTCAAATTTACGAACAAGCTCCTTCTCACGAACACCGTTCTGGTCTGCTACAGTTGTGTAGCGGTAAATCTTCAGAGAGATAGCTGTGTTAAGGTCAATAGATGCTCTTGACTGTGGCAACTTGATATTTACAGACAAAACACCCTCGTCTGAGCCCATCTCAAGTTCAGTCTTTGCGTCCTTGTGGCAAGATACGCTGAGTAGCGCAAAGAGTGCGCATATTGCAATATTCAATATATTTTTCATAGTCTTGCCTTATTTATTCAGTTACCAACATAAGTGTCTTAGTAAGTTTATTACCCTCTGAATCGGTAATATTGAAGATAAAGTCATGGCTTCCCTGACCTGTAACCTTGAGCAGACTGAGGAACTTAGTGATACTAAGGTTTGCAGTAGTCTGACCTCTCCAAGTGTCAAGATAGATAGGGTTACCCTCCTCATCAACCTCGCCTGAGTCTGGCATAAATCCAAAGTTCTTCAGAGCGGATAATACCCCAGAAGTATTAGTCTGAGTAGGGTCATCAAGTGAAGAGTCGAAAGAGTCGCTTGGGTCACAAAGGTCAAGGTTGTCACACAAACCTACACCCTTAAGCTGTGACGGAGTAAGCACCTCAGAGTCAATTGTTACAATAAACTCCTCAATACCAGAAGGAACAGAGATTGAAAGGTCAACTGTAAGCTCGTCTGTAATTGGATAGCGAGTGTTAAAGTCATATCCACCCTTCCAAGTTACAGATGGACCGCTGTTGCCACCCTCAATAACAATCTGCAAGGTCTTCTCTGTAGCACCGCCCTGAGCGTCAGTTACAGTGAAGTTGAACGAGTGAGTACCGCCAAACTCCTTAAGAAGTTTCATCTGTGCAGTGATATCGTAGGTTACAGATGGCTGACCGAGTACCTGGTCGTTTACAGGCAGACCCATCAACTTGAGTGCTGAAGATGCAGTACCTGCTGAGCAGAGGTCAAATGATTGTGGAATATTGAAAGACGAGAGTGAGGAGAGGAAATCTCCGTTTGTAGAGTCCATCTCAACAGTAAGTCCTGCAATAGTAGAGAGGGTTGAGATATCAATGATAATATCCTTTGTGCAGTTGCCATTTGCATCGAAATCGGTTGCAAAGAGTGAAACAGGGGCATCAATATCGCCCTCACGAAGCACAACAGTTGGCTTATCATCGTCGTCAACAACAGGAAGCTCTGAAATGTGCTGACTTACATCAAAAACAAGCTGCTCGTCAACAACCCAGCCGTCGATAGTAACGCTCAAGCTGATACCACCCTCGCCAGAGTATTCGATATAGAGCTGAATATCACTCCACTGACCAGCCTTAACATCCTTGATTGTGGTGTTAAACTCAAACTCGCTTGGGGTAGCACCCTCAAGGTCTGGGGTATAGATACCCTTGATAAGCAGGTCGAGGTCGTTTGTTGTGTTAATAGCCTTGAAGTAACCAGAGCGGGTCTCTGTCATAGAGTACACAAGTGCTGCCTCGCCAATAGAGAGGGTTGCAGTTGTATCATCGCTCAGACAAGCCTTCAAATCTGCTGAGTAGGCAATTGTAGCCTGGATGTTCTGCAATGTGCAGACAAGCTCAGTGAGATTTGTGGTCTCCTTGCGGACAATGGTAAATGGCTCTGTGAGTCCATATACAGGGTTTTCCCATGCTGCATTAGGAATTTCGCCTGAAATCATCTTGAAGATGTACTTTCCAGCGTCAAGCTCGATTGCAGTAGCAGGCTTTTCGCCATACTTGAAGGTCATAATCTGAGTGTTACCAGTCTCGTCAAGAATATAACAGTCAAAAGTGTTAATATCCACTGCACGAGTTGCTGCGCTACGAGTAGCTGCATTGGCATTGTCGTCTCTGTGGTCGGCAACACACTCAACATTAAGACCTGAGAGCTGTAGATAGCCCTTCTCAGGATTCAGCTTTACATCAGGCTGAATACCTCTGTGACAACTAACCGCTGCAAGTGCTGCAATAGCTGTCAACAATGCTGTAGTCTTGAGTAGTCTCATATCTTATTCTGTTTTATGCGTTAGGATTCAACTCTTGCGAAACAGTGATAGTGTCAATAATCTGCTCGTTGAGCGAGATTGTAACTGTTGCGCTACCGATGTTTGTAAGGTCGTAGGTAATCAAATAACGAGTCTTAGGCGATACAGTAGGGATGGTCTGGGTTGCCAGTGTCTCCTTTGTGCCTGCTGCCATGTTTGCCTGACGGATACAAGTACAGTCAATCTTTACATTGCTCTGAGCAGCAATAAATAGATACTCTGCACTGCCGCCCTCAGTAAGCTCGAACTCGTTTGTAGCTGTTGTGAGCTTAAACTCGCGAGTAGGGAAGTAGTTGCGGAAGTTCTCAGTTGTGTGAACCTCTACAATTGCATTACCCAGAGTAGCCTTAAGCTCAACATTTACAGTGCGGTTACGGTCAAGTACCTGTACAGCCTTAGAAGCTGCAAAGTAAGGCTTACTGTAGCCCTCAGCACTCTTGTCGCCACACTCGATTGATACATTGTACCAACCAGCGGTGTAATACTGCTCATCAGGGTCGTAGCCAGCAAGCGAAGACCAAGTCTGCTCAAAACCAGCGACCTCAGCAACCTCTGAATCAGCATCTCCCTTGATTGTCAGAGTAAAGTCGGCTGTAGCCGGAGTCTCCAGGGTAATACCAGCCTCCTCACCTGTCTTTGTTACAACATCACCCGATGCGGATGCGGTAACAGCAATTGCGCCACAACCAGACAACTGCTGCTCAGGGGTTTCCCTGTGACAGCCTGTTGCCAGGAGTATTGCACTTGCAAGAAGGAATAAATTTTTCATAATTAGTTAATTATTGGTTATTATTGTTAATTTTCTATTGAGCAATTGAAACTCTGATATTATCTATATATATGTAGTACACGCAGTTAGCACCTGTCTCTCTAGAGTTCTGTGCTGTTGAAGGCCACCAAGTAAGTCGAGTAGTTGACCCGCATCCAGAGATATTTACGCTCTGTGCCCAGAAAGTGCCCTTAAATGTATCCTCGGTAAAGTTTCGGACAAATGTTGGAGAAGAGTATTCACTGCTAATATCTCCCTGATTATCTCCATTGAGTGTGCTACTCTCGCTGCTTGTGTGTTTTGAAATTTGGTAGAAGGTTACAGAGTTGTTTGTATCGTCAAATAATTCATTTGCTCCCACAATACTTCCTATGCCAAGTTTATAACCAAATGGTACATAACAAGCCAAATCAAACTCGATCCTGACATTTACACTTGACCCACTCTTGATTGCTTTGAGTGCAGGGGTATCAAGTCGTCCGCAGTAGCGACCTACAATCCAAGCTCCTGACTGATAACGCACATTGAGTCTGATACAGTTGCCAGCATCAATCTTAAAACGAGCAGCGTTCCAACCGTTATCTGGCATATATCCATCAAGTAGATAACCTTTTCGGTAGCTGGCGTTGTTCTCGTTTGAGTCAGTAGGTGTGTATGCATCATTCTGCTCGTAAGCCTTAGCCTGAGAGAAGTCCTCAAAGAGCAGATAAGGCACATCTATAGCCACTTCGTTCTGGTAGTACGACTTGATTGCAGGTAGGGTTATAGTCTCCTCTACAATAGCATTTGCACTCTCAAAACGAACTTTGTACTGCTGACCCTTGAGTGAAGGACCGTCAAGAACACCATCTATAAGCACATCAAACCTGCCTTTAGAGTAGTCGTAGTTGCTGATTGTAATCTGATTGCCACTAAGGTCGTATATAGAGACATTTGTAGGGGTCTCGCCAAGATGATTCTCGTCAATGGCAATGGTAATTGTGGTTGTCAGATATGGGTCTGGAATAGCCACCCTCATAGGCGAGATATGCGACTCCTGCGCGTTCTTCTCAAATGTAATACTCTTCTCTACAGAGATATATTCGCCTGCATAGACACGGTATTTAACCTCGCCACTGATGTATTTAGGGAATATCATTGCCCAGATATAGTCGCCAGCCTTGTAACCATCTGGTATGCTGATATTTAGCTGCTTTGAGCCGTTTGTTAACACCGCAGGAGTATAAGGGTCGGTTGCATCCACAACAACATCGCCCACAACAGCAGTTGGGAAGGTAAACTCAATACGGTCAATAGGGGTGTCCATCAACTTGCCATCGTCTGGCAGCACAATTCTGAGTGCATGCATCTTGTGCAAGAAGTGGAAGTTGAAATCAGATATAATACCCTCCTTGAGTGCGCTACCAAGTACAGGCTCGGCGACCATAATATCGCAACTGCCGACAAACTGACTACCATTTTGCTCTGTTGGAATAGAGTATGTAGCCTGCGTGCCCGATACCGATGTAGGGGTAGG
The DNA here is from genome assembly GCA_964541245.1 of uncultured Alistipes sp. Classification (GTDB taxonomy): domain Bacteria; phylum Bacteroidota; class Bacteroidia; order Bacteroidales; family Rikenellaceae; genus Alistipes. The sequence continues at coordinate 15,820 of CAZIPR010000019.1, read as the reverse complement.
GTAGGTGGAGTAGTAGATGTAGTTATCCTCCTCAAGAGGGTTGATAAATGCAGTAAATACGGCTTGATTGAGGCTCTGGGTAAAGCGGTGCATGGTAAACTTTGTTGCCTCCAGGTCAAAAGTGCCATCTGAGCCCTCTGCCCAAACGGCAATCTGATCGCCCGCAGTCCAAACAGAGGAGTAGCCGTCAGAGTCTAAGCCTGTGCGTGATTTGATGTTTATACTCTGCCCTATAGATACAAGAATTTTACCATCATCCCCGCCGTTTATAGGTTTCTCTTCAACCCTCTCGACTGAGCATGCGGCAAATAGCAGTGAGCCTGCGGCAAGACAGTATTTAATAAACTTAATCATCCAGTTGCAATTGCTCCGCAAAAATAGCTCTTTTACCCATTTTAGAGAAATAATTTCAACGAACAGGCGATTTTTCCCCATGAAAACGCCACTTCTATCAGTGATAAGAAGTGGCATTTTTTGTAACTTATACAGATTTTCAACCTTGCACCTATTTCAGATACTTATCAAGCCAACCGAAAAACTCACGATTCCAAACAAGAGAGTTCTGTGGTTTGAAGACCTGATGAGCCTCGTTTTCAAACTCCACAAGGCGTGCAGGGATACCTCTAACTCTTGCAGCTGTAAATGCCTGTAGAGACTGTGTGTAAGGTATTCTGAAGTCATACTCGCCTGTGAAGATAAGTATTGGGGTGTCCCACTTATCCACAGATTTGTGTGGAGAGTTGGCGTATGAGCGCATAGCAGTCTTATTGCTCTTATCCCAATAGTTGCCGCCGTAGTCGTTGTTTACGAAGAATAACTCCTCTGTTTCTCCATACATAGAGTCAAAATTAAATATGCCGCAGTGTGCAATAAACGCCTTAAAACGCTTCTGGTGGTGCCCTGCAAGATAGAATACAGAGTAGCCGCCATACGAAGCACCTACGCAGCCGAGTCTATCCTTGTCGCACCATGGCTCACGGGCAACATCGTCTATAGCAGATAGGTAGTCGCAGATATTCTGTCCCGAATAGTCGCCAGAAATCTGGTCAAGCCACTCCTGTCCGAAAGATGGCAGACCGCGGCGGTTTGGAGCAACTACAACATAGCCCTGAGCCGCCATAAGCTGGAAGTTCCAGCGGTAGCTCCAAAACTGCGAAACAACGCTCTGTGGACCACCCTGGCAGTAGAGCAGTGTAGGGTACTTCTTAGCAGGGTCAAAATCTGGTGGCAGAATAACCCAAACAAGCATCTGCTTGCCGTCAGTGGTCTTTACCCAACGCTTCTCAACCTTTCCCAATTTGATATTGTCGTAGATGTGGGTGTTGATATCCGAAATTTGGGTCATCTCTCCACTTGTAAGGTCAACATCAAATAGCTCTGTAGCCATTGAGATTCTCTGTACCGTTGCCACGCACTTACCAGCAGCAAGGGTAAATGAGGTAATATCGTGGTCACCAGAGGTGATAACCTCTACATCGTTTCCAGCGGTTGTTACGCGACAAATCTGGTGTGTAGCCTCAATTGGTGCAATGAAGTAGAGGGTGTTGTCATCAGCCCAGACAACATTGTGGGCGTGGTAGTCAAAGTTTGCAGTAAGCTCCTTCATCTCGCCCGACTTAGTGTCATAGATAAAGAGTCGCTCCTTGTCTGCCTCATTGCCTGCTCGACGCTGAGAGCGGAAGGCAATCTTGCTGCCATCTTCAGACCAGACAGGGTACTTATCATAGCCCACAAATGCCTCTTTTGTAGCCTTGCCGTTGAACTTCATCCTCTCAGAAGCCTCCTTGCAGATGTTTGTACTACAGTTCTGCTCTAAGCTATAGACAAAAATATCTGAGTCGGTAGATACTGCATACTTAGTGCCTGTAAGCGGCTTGCAGGTATAGGCAATAGCCTTTCCGTTAGGGTGCCAAGCAATCTCGCCGCCATCAAAATATGGGGCAAGAGGTGTATCCCATGCCGAGGTGCTGCCTGTAATATCGCGTGCCTCGCTAAGGGTGTTTTTATTAAGAGGTGCTACAAAGATGTGGCGATATGTACCCTCATCCCAATAGTCCCAATGGCGTACCATAAGGTCGTCGTAGATGCGAGCCTTGGAGTGTGGCATATCTTTGTGAACATCTTTTGAGCATATATCCTTAACATGCACACCTTTTATATAATATAGGGCAGTGCAATCACTATTGACGCCAAAATCCTCAACACCACCCTCAATATCTGAAATTTGTACTGCATTGCTGCCGTCGCTATCCATCTTCCAAACCTGCATGGCTCCGCTGCGGTTTGACAGAAACCAGATTGTGTTGTCTGCTCCCCAGCGGGCTGCTGTGTTATTTGAAGAGGTATCTGTAAGGGCACAGCTCTTGCCACTTGCACGGTCAAGGGTATAGATGCGTGTCACACCACGATTCTCCTCCATAGAGTAGTCGGTAACAGTGTAGAGTACACTCTTGCCGTCAGTCGAGATAGAGCTGCTGCCAAGTCGTCGCATCTTCCACATAACCTCTGGGGTAAGGCGCGCCTGAGCAATCTCCTCCTTAGTAAGAGCATTGTCAATTTGAAGCGGTTTTGCAGGCTCAGAACAGCTGCTCAGAGCCAGACAGAGTGTTGCCATAATCAAAAATCTTTTCATTGTATCGAATAATTTACTAAATTTGCAATATGTTTACCATTTACTTTACAGATTGTGCCCTACATTTCGTCTCTCACTCTGCTGCAATACAGACAGAGGGGCGGATTATTGCCGAAAGTGAGCTAACAAGGGCGAAAGTAATCAAATTTTTTGAAACCTGCAACACTCTTATTGTTCCGTGCAGTGATGTTGAGGCTGCCTTTGCGCGCTTTGCGGCACAATTTAAGAGAGTAGAGGCGGCAGGCGGTGTTGTTGTAAACCCTGCCTCTGGGTGCTTGATGATATTTCGCCGCGGGCGTTGGGATTTACCAAAGGGACATATTGACCCAGGCGAGGATGCTGCAACGGCGGCTGTAAGAGAGGTTGAGGAGGAGACGGGCGTAAAGGGCGCGAAAATTGTAGCCCCGCTATGCAATACTCTCCACGCTTACGGCGTTTATGGAGTGTGGGAGCTTAAAAAGACCTATTGGTTTGAGATGGAGTGCAGCCACTCTGCTACTGTGCCTCAGAGTGAAGAGGGTATAGAGGCTGCCGAGTGGTGTGATTGCAAGCGTGTGCAACAGAATATGGCAAACACCTATCCTACAATTGTTGATGTGATAAATAGATACCTTAACAGATGAATACAATAGCAAAAATACTTTGGGTTGATGACGAGATAGAGCTTCTCAAACCGCATATTCTTACCCTGAAGAGTAAAGGTTGCCAAGTGGATACTTGCAACAACGGCTATGATGCTATAGATATGGTGGCAGAGACGGCATACGATATGATTATCCTTGACGAGATGATGCCAGGTATGACAGGTCTTGAGACCCTGCCGCTTATAAAAGATGTCCGACCTACAACTCCAGTGATAATGGTCACAAAGAGCGAGGAGGAGGATATTATGGATAAGGCTATAGGCTCAAAGATTGCTGACTATATTATCAAGCCTGTCAATCCGAGTCAGATTCTGCTCCTTGTAAAGAAGCATGTTCACTCTCGCCAGTTAGTAACCGAGCAGACTACGGCAGACTACCGCGCCGAGTTTGGTCGTATCTCTCAGATGGTCGATAGCGCAACAACTTTCCGTCAGTGGTGCAACCTCTACCGCAAACTGATAAATTGGGATATAGAGCTATCTGCCTCAGCTGATGATAGTATAAAAGAAGTGTTACAGTATCAGAAAAACGAGGCAAATCAGGCTTTCGGTCGCTTTGTGTGCAGAAATTATAAGGATTGGATTGTCAACCGCGATAGCGACTCGCCAATAATGTCGCATACCCTTATGCGTACAAAGATACTTCCGACAGTTGACACAAATCCAAAGACCACGCTGCTGCTTATTGATAACTTCCGCTACGACCAGTGGAGAACAATCAGCGGCATGCTGCGCGGATACTTTGATGTAGAGATAGACGACTTCTACTGCTCTATTCTACCAACAGCAACGCAGTATGCCCGAAACGCTATCTTCGCGGGTCTTATGCCGCTGGCTATAGACAAACTTATGCCCGATAAGTGGCTCAATGATAACGAGGAGGGCGGTAAAAATATGTACGAAGAGCAGTTCTTGCGCCGACAACTTCAGCAGGCAGGCAAAAACTACCGCATAACCTTCGATAAACTTGTTCGTCCAGAGGCGGGAAAACGACTGATAGATACTATCCAGAGGGTATATGATGCCGATTTCTCGGTTATAGTCTATAACTTCTTGGATATCCTCTCACATGCCCGTACAGAGACCGAAATTATCCGCCAGCTTACTGAAGACGATGCCTCTTTCCGCTCACTTACCCGCTCATGGTTTGAACACTCAGAGCTGTTTGTGCTGCTTAAAATGCTCTCTGAGCGCGGTCATACGGTTATAATAACCTCAGACCACGGTACCGTTAGAGTAGATAATCCTGTGCGCGTGCAGGGCGATAAACAGACCTCTGCAAATCTTAGATATAAGACGGGTCGCAACCTCGCCTATAACCATAAAGAGGTGTTTGAAATCACAAAGCCAGAGGAGGTACAGCTGCCAAGTAGCAACCTTACCTCAAGCTACATCTTTGCCTATAACCACGACTTTTTAGTCTATAACAACGACGCTAACCGCCACATCCGCTACTACCGCGACACCTTCCAGCATGGCGGAATTTCGATGGAGGAGATGATTGTGCCGTATATTGTCCTTCAGCCCAAAAGATAGTTTATTTTGTTGTGAAAAGGCAGCATTTGCTGCGTTACACTGCGATAGCCGAGCTGCTCACATACCTTTTAGTATGCTGCGCGCTCGGCTTCTTGTGTGCCTGGCAACTGCCGCCACTCTGACGCTAAAATTGTGGAGGTGCAAAAAGTGCGCGCGATTAGTAGGGTTGTTAGAGTTAATAAGGTTGTTAGGGGCATTAGTGTTGCACGCTTTAATATCAGAGAATATCAGAGAATAGCAACGGGCTGCGCCCTTAATAGCATATAATGACAATGCGCAAAAAGTTGATACACTGTAAAGTGACTGTTGCGCTTAGTTATTAAGGGCTGTAAGCCCGCTGCCATTAAATGTTATTCAATGCTATTCAGTGTCATCTGTTTGCGCCTCCATTACTGACTGACGATGCAGAAAGTGCGCGTTTCCCTTTATGAAGCAAAAGAGAGCATAGACTTGGTTTCTATGCTCTCTTTTATTATTTGCCACCAAATAGCTACTCTGTCGGCTCTATAAACACATAGAACACAAGCGGAGTATATGGCATAATCTCGGTTGAGATTGTTGAGGTGGTCTCTTCGTAGTCGTAGTAGTTGTTATAACCGCCGTAGTAGTTATAGTAGTTGTAGTAGCTATACGGATTATAGTATGCTGAGCCCATCATGCTGTAGTAGTTATACAGATTTGCAAAGCTGTTATAGACACTACTTGAGGATGAAGATGTGCTTGTTGAGCCAGAGATACCGCTTGAGCCGTAAGCATATCCCGATGTGGTAATAATTGCACCCCAACGACCATACTTGAGCTTTGGAATACAGTGTGCCCATGCGCTGATATACTCGTCCTTATTTGAAGAGACAGAGTAGGTTAGCGACTCGCCAGCCTCAGTCTCGCCAAAGGCAAGCTCTTTAACCTCGGTAATGTTGGTGTCAAAGATAAAACCATCAAGGAAACGACCTACATACCACATCACAGTTCCATTATCCTCGCCAACCTCTTCGGCGTCAGCCTCTGAAGTCTCTGCAATCATGTCGGCAAACTTCTCGTCAAGAATTTTCCACAACTTCTTGTCAAACTCTGCCATATCTGCAAAACGGCTTGAGTCTTTGTATGCATTGCCTAAACCTGCCATATCTGGGCGTGCATGGAGCAGATGTGGGAAGTCTTGAGTAGGCTTGAAGTTGTTTGAGTAGTAGATACCCTCGTAATACTTAGTCTCGCTCTCCTCTTTAGAGGTGTCGCTGTCAGCATCTGGGTCCTCCTCCTCGGTGTCAGAGTCGCTATCCTCGGTATTCTCAACCTTGTTCCAGATAATCTCCTCGCTATTGGCGTTGCTATTTTTAACAACTTCATCAACCATTTCAAGCTCAAGGTCTGACGGATTTTTAACCACCCTGAGTACCTCAATATCCATAATCACAGGAACATTGGTGTCAAGTGCAAACTGACCCTCATAGCCACCCTCTGAAGAGGAGCCGCTTGAGCCAAAACCTATTGTTGAAGGCATGTATAGGCGGACTTTTGTGCCTTTGCGCACCTTAAGCTCTGTGCCTTTGCAAATCTCAGGCTTGCTTGTTACATACTCCTCGCTCAACTTAAGCGCATTGCGGGTTGCAAGGTAGCTACCCTCTACGATGTAGTAGAAGTAGTTTTCGCCGCAGAAGTTGCCATAAGGGGCATAGTGGGTGCGGTCTGCAAATGTTGACTGCATGCGAGCCAAAACCTCATTTCTGGTAGCACACAGATTGCCATCAAGGTCGTAGCAGTTGTAGTTGTAATATACCCAACAAGTATCCTGCTCCATGATAGGCTCGCTACCAAAATCGTTGCCTGATGCAGGTGTTGACTCCTCTCCCCATGCAAGCACATCTACATAGTAGTCGCCATTTGTCTGATGGTTACCCAAAAGGTCGGGGCGATTCTTCTTTATCCACGCCTTAAGGGAGCGACTCTCAAGCTGGTCGCCAGAATACTCAGGCTCATTGATACAAGAGCTGAGGGTAAAGAGTGTAAATAAGAGAGTTATAATAATCTTCATATCTCTATTTGGTTACATTTAATATCTTTATATACCAAGCCACCGAGCTGCTCTTTGGTACTGTTCCTATAACATGCTTTCCGTATGCAGCCTCTGATGTCATGTAAATCTGCACAGAGTCCTGGTCTCTACAACCTACAAGAGCTTCCTCAAGCCCCTTTAGTGCTGTACCCTTGCCAAGTGGAATAATAAGCGGCTCTTCAGACCAGACAAGGTTGTCGTAGGGGTGGTTGTTTGCCGCCTCTACAGCCGATATTGTAGCAGGTATATTAGACCAATATAGACTGCTCAAATTTGGCTCAGAACCAGTGAAAGTGTATGCGTTGAATCGTATATCGACCACATCGCCAGCCTCTACAATGCTCCACTCTTCACGACCCTCTGCGTAAAAATTGGTTATATGACGAAAAACATCCTGACCAAAGGCTGTGTAAAATGGCGGATTCTCCTGCAAAACATTGTTCCTCTCCTCTTCTGCCACCATACGACGCGCAGAGGTAAGATAGCTGATAATGCTATCCTTCTGCTTTGTCAACATCTCCTCATTGTCGTTGCAGCTACATAACGCGCATAACGCAATGGCTATGTATAGTAGTCGTTTCATGGTCATATAACGCGCAAAGATATGAAATATTGCAATCCTTTCCAAATTATTTGTTGTGAAAAGGCAGCATTTGCTGCGTTGCACTGCGATAGCCGAGCTGCTCACATACCTTTTAGTATGCTGCGCGCTCGGTTTCTTGTGCGCCTGGCAACTACTGCCTTTTGACAACAAAATTATTTTAGCGTGATAGCGGGGTATTTCCTGCCGCTAACCCAAAAAAATCAGCAAAGGGTGGTACTTTTTAGTACAACCCTTCGCTGTTTTTTGTGCCGAGCGTGGTAAATCCCCCACTCTGACGCTAAAATTGGGCGGTGCTCTAATCTTGGCGCGCATTAGTAGGGTCTGCGCTAAAGTTCAAGGGATTCGATATCCCGCAGAACTTTTTTGTTCCGCTCCCTAAGTTCCTTAAAATTCTCTAACCGACGACAAATCGAGCGCAGAGTGGGGCTTGCTTGAACTATGCCGAGGTGCGAAGGAGGGAGGGTCGGCGCAGCCGAGCCAATCTCCTTAAATTCTCTATAATTTTTTGTGCTAATCCCTTACCGACTGACAGCGCAAAAAGTGGCGCGCAGTTTAATAGCAGAGAATAACAGAAAATAGCAACGGGCTTGCGCCCTTAATGGCATACAATAACAGCGCGCAAAAAAACAGATACCCTGCACAAGATTTGTTGCGCTTGGTTATTAAGGGGACTGAAAGCCCCGCTGTTATTAAATGCTATTGAGTGCTATTCAGTGTTATCTTTTCGCCTCTATTGTATCAATTACAGATGTTTCAGTGCAAGTCGGATAGCCTCTTCTACACGCATATCTGGGCTCTCTTTGAAGAGCTTTTTAAGCACCTTTTCGGATGCGGTTTTTTGGAAACCGAGCATAACAAGGGCTGACAGAGCCTCGTCAAATACCTCGTTGTTAATAGCTCCTGGAGCGATTTTTTCGGTTATATCGCTCTTTAGATCAAGCATCTTGCCACTTAAGTCAACGATGATTTTTTGTGCAGTCTTAAGACCTAAGCCCTTGACATTTTTTAGCAGTACCGCATTGCCTGTGCCGATAATATTACGCAGCTCTGAAGGCGAGTAGGTTGACTGAATCATGCGGGCAGTGTTTCCGCCTACGCCCGATACGCCGATAAGTAGGCGAAATAGCTCTCTTTCAGCCTTTGAGGCAAAGCCATAGAGGGTCTGAGCATCCTCGCGCACGATGTGGTGTAGAAAGAGTTTGACGCTCTCAGAGTGTTCTATCTCAGAGTATGTTTGTAGCGAGATGTTTATAAAATAGCCTATTCCCGCAGCCTCTACAATGGCGTACGCAGGTGCTACCTCAGCAAGTTTTCCGGTTATATATTCGTACATAAGTATTTGATTTACAGAAGTTTTCTTTTAACAACGGCAGGGTTGCCAGCAGCCAAGCTATCATCTGGAATATCCTTTGTCACAACGCTACCTGCGGCGATTATGCAGCGGTCGCCAATTGTCACTCCAGGGCAGATTGTAACCGAGCCACAAATCCAGCAGTCGTTACCTATTTTTATAGGCATGCCTGTCTCAATAGGGTTGCGACGCTCTAAGTAGTTTGTCGGATGCTGCGGGGTGTAAAAGCCGCAGTTAGGTCCGATTTTGGTGTAGTCGCCAATTGTTATACCACCAGAGTCGAGAAAGGTGCAGTTCTTATTTATAAAGGAGTGCTTGCCCACCTTGATACGAAAGCCTACATCACAGTAGAACGGCACAGATATAGTCGAAGTCTCGTGCATATCTGGAATAAGCTCTCTGAGTACCTTTGGAAAATCAGGGTCTCGGCGGGTCATAGAGTTAAGGCGGATAAGTATCTCCTTGCTCCTTGCAAAGACGGCATTTACCTCTGGGTCGTGGAAATTATACAACTCTCCAACCATCATTTTTTCAAATTCACTCTTCATACTTAGGCGTTGTAATTACAATTAGCGCAAAATATCAACCACAAAGATACGATTTTTGTCGAAAAAATAGTCAGTCCGAGAAAAAAAGTGTAATTTAGCCACCTGTGAAAGAGAGATTACTTGCCATACTTGACCAATATTGGGGTTATAAGAGCTTTCGCCCGATGCAGTACGAGATTGTCAGTTCTGTAATGTCGGGCGCAGATACGCTTGCGCTCCTGCCAACGGGTGGTGGTAAGTCGATAACTTATCAGCTGCCAACCCTCGCCTCAGATGGTCTGTGTATTGTAATCACACCCCTTATTGCGCTGATGAAAGACCAGGTTGATGCCCTTCAGAGGAGGGGAATATCTGCCGTGGCAATACACTCAGGTCTTTCGCGTCGCAAGATAGATATAGCCCTTGATAACTGCGTCTATGGCGATGTAAAGTTTCTATATATCTCGCCAGAGCGTATTGCTACCGATATTTTTCAGCTGCGTGTAAGGCGTATGGATGTCTCTCTGATAGCTGTTGACGAGGCGCACTGTATCTCGCAGTGGGGCTACGATTTCCGCCCTTCATACCTTACAATAGCCTCGCTCAGAAAGATGCTGCCAGGGGTGCCTGTTCTGGCACTTACAGCCTCGGCTACAGAGAGTGTGGCTGAGGATATAATGGAGAAGTTGCTCTTTGAGAAGAAAAATCTGCTGCGTAGCTCCTTCTCGCGCCCAAATCTCTCCTATGTAGTCCGCCATGTAGAGGATAGGGATGGGCAGCTGGTAAGGATTCTTCAGAGCGTGCAAGGCTCGGCTATTGTCTATACTCGCAAGCGCGAAACAACGGAGCGAGTCTGCCAGCACCTTATAAAGAACGGAATCAGTGCCTCCTACTACCATGCAGGGCTGCCAGGCGAGGAGCGAAGTATTCGCCAGGATGAGTGGGTGTCGGGCAAGGTAAGGGTTATGGTTGCCACAAATGCCTTTGGTATGGGTATAGACAAGGCGGATGTTCGATTAGTGGTCCATTATACCCTGAGCGACTCCCCAGAGAGCTACTATCAGGAGGCTGGTCGTGCTGGAAGAGATATGAAGCGGAGTTATGCAGTCCTGTTTGTCGCCCCAAAAGAGTGTGATAAACTGACAACCCGCATAGAGAACTCATTTCCGCCAATAGAGCAGGTAAAGAGCATCTACGAGAAGATTTGCTCCTATCTGACCATTGCCATAGGCGATGGCGACGGGGTGCCTTTTAACTTCAATATCCACGACTTCTGCCACAAAGAACACCTGCAATATTCGCTTGTAGAGAGCGCGATAGACCTGCTTGAGCGTAACCAATATATGACCTATGTTGAGGAGTCTGACTCCCCTGCAAGAGTTATTTTTAAGATTAGTAGGGATGAACTATATAAATGCGAGATGACCCCTATTGTAGAGCGGGTTGTAAGGTGTATGCTCAGGATGTACAACGGGCTGTTTTCAGAGTTTAGAGCCATTGATGAACAGGCAATTGCCGTCAGTGCATCATGCTCTGTGTTTGATGTGCATCAGTCACTAAAAGATTTGTGGCGAAGGAGTATTATACGCTATGTGCCAGCAAATAACTCGCCACTTATCTACATGAACGAGGAGCGTCTGCCTCTGCAAAATATCTATATCGCCCCAGAGACCTATACAAAGCGCAAAGATAATATGTTAGAACGCTTTGGCGCGATGATTCGCTATGCTGAGAATACGACTCAGTGCCGTAGTGTGATGCTCGAAAACTACTTTGGAGATACCCAAGCCAAACCGTGCGGAGTGTGTGATATCTGCCTTGCAATGCGTCAAGAGCAGCGTACTGATGAGGTGTGTGACCAGATTCTAAAAGCTGTGCAGTCGGGTGTGTGCGAGATTAGAACTCTCTCTGTGGAGGTCAGTGCAACCCCAGAACTCTTTGCACGCGCGCTGAGGACTCTTACTGATAGGGGAGATATTGCAATTGATGAAGCTGGCAAAATAACTATCCAAGATTGACTTCTGCTCTCCGACAAGGGGTCGAATAAGAGGCTAAACTGCCTAAAATCGCCTAAAAAGGGCAATAAAATCGAAAAAATCTCCGTTTCTGTAAAAAAGAGTTGCAAAACTTTTTGCTAAAGTTGCTAAAATCGAAAATTATCGCTATTTTTGCGCGCATATAATTTAGAACTTATATTATGGAATTGGAAGAATTGAATAAGGGTCTTGTCGGCAGAATCGAGCATGTGAAGATCGAGGAGCAGATGAAGACCGCCTACATCAACTATTCGATGTCGGTAATTGTCTCTCGCGCCTTGCCAGATGTGAGAGATGGATTAAAGCCGGTTCATCGTCGAATCCTCTTCGATATGAGCGAGCATCTACATCTTTATCATGACAAGGAGACTCGTAAGAGTGCCCGTATTGTCGGTGATGTACTTGGTAAGTTCCACCCGCACGGCGACTCATCAGTTTATGATGCTATGTGTCGTATGGCTCAGGAGTGGGCTATGCGCTATCCGCTTGTTGAGGGTCAGGGTAACTTCGGCTCAATGGACGGCGACTCTCCTGCGGCTATGCGTTATACCGAGGCTCGCCTTCAGAAGATATCCGCAGAGGTTATGGCTGATATTGACAAGCAGACAATTGATTGGAATCCAAACTTCGACGGCGAGGAGCTTGAGCCAGCAGTTTTGCCTACAAAAATTCCGCTTCTGCTCGTAAATGGTGCAAGTGGTATCGCGGTAGGTATGGCAACCAATATGGCTCCGCACAACTTAGGTGAGGTTATTGATGCCTGCTGTGCATATATTGACAACCCTGAGTGCGAGTGCGAGGAGTTGCTCCACTTTGTAAAGGGTCCAGATTTCCCAACAGGTGGTATTCTCTACGGCTATTCAGGCATCAAAGAGGCTCTGCTTACAGGTCGTGGTAGGGTTATTATTCGTGCTAAGTACGAGATTGAGACTACAAAGAACAACCGTCAGCAGATTGTCTTTACCGAGATGCCTTACATGGTGCGCAAAGACGAGCTTTGCGAGAGCATTGCCAAGCTGATTAAGGATGGCAAGATTGAGGGTATTGCAGATGTCAACGACGAGTCTTCAGACCGCGACGGTATCCGCCTTGTAGTACACCTCAAGCAGGATGCGGTGGCAAATGTGGTTGTAAATATGCTCTTCAAGCACACTGCTCTTCAGTCATCGTTTGCTGTAAATAACATCGCCCTTGTAAATGGTCGTCCAGAGCTTCTTAACCTCAAGCAGCTTATCAAATACTTTGTAGAGCATCGCCATGAGGTTGTTGTTCGTCGTACCCGTCACGACCTAAAGGTTGCTCAGGACCGTCTGCATATTGTTCAGGGTCTGCTTGTGGCACAGGATAATATTGACGAGGTAGTTCATCTTATCCGTGCTCAGCGTACTCCAGAGGATGCTCGTCAGGCACTGATGGACAGATTCTCACTGAGCGAGATTCAGGCTTCTGCTATCGTTGCAATGCGTCTTGGAGCCCTCACAGGTCTGGAGCATGGCAAACTTACCGCAGAGCGTGATGCTCTTCAGGCGAGCATTGCTGAGTACAATGAGATTTTGGGTAGCGAGGAGCGTCAGTTGCAGATTGTAAAAGAGGAGCTTATTGAGGTTAGAGAGAACTATGCCGATGAGCGTCGTTCTGAGATTGTATATTCTTCAGAGGAGTTCAATCCAGAGGATTTCTACGCTGACGAGGATATGGTAATCACAATCTCACACATGGGCTACATTAAGCGTACCTCACTCTCTGAGTATCGTACTCAGAATCGTGGTGGCGTTGGTGTTAAGGGCAGCGCAACCCGCGACGAGGACTTTATTGAGCATATCTATATGGCTTCAATGCACAATACAATGATGTTCTTCACAGAGAAGGGTCGCTGCTATTGGCTCAAGGTATATGAGATTCCAGAGGGTACTCGCTCTTCAAAGGGTAGAGCAATCCAAAATGTTATCCAGATTGAGCCAGATGATAAGGTGCGTGCATACATCAACTGCAAACGCCTCAATGATGAGGAGTATGTGAATAACAACTATATCATCATGTGTACCAAGGACGGTACTGTTAAGAAGACCAAACTTGAGGCATACTCTCGTCCTCGTACCACAGGTGTCAATGCGATTGTTATCCGTGAGGGCGACCAGCTGATTGATGCAAAACTTACAAGTGGCAAGGCTGAGGTACTTATCGCATCTAAGGAGGGTAAGGCTATCCGCTTCAATGAGGAGATTATTCGCCCTGTAGGTCGTACAAGTATGGGTGTGCGCGGTATTACAATTGAGGATGGCAATGAGGCAATCGGTATGATTTGCATTGAGCCAGATTCAAATCAGGATGTGCTTGTACTCTCTGAGAACGGCTTTGGTAAGCGTACAGACCTTGAGGAGTATCGCGTTACAAACCGTGGCGGTAAGGGCGTTAAGACAATCAACATCACAGATAAGACAGGAAACCTTATCTCTATCCAGGCTGTTACAGACGATAATGACCTTATGATTATCAACCGCTCTGGAATCACAATCCGCACCTCTGTAAGCCAGATTCGCCTTGCAGGTCGTGCTACCCAGGGTGTGAAGATCATCAACCTGCGCGAGGGCGATACCATAGCCTCTGTTATGGCTGTGCCTAAGAGCGAGGAGGAGCAGGGTGACGATGTTGTAGAGAACAGCGTTGTTGAGAATACTGAGAACACAGAGAATACAACAGTTGTTTCAGAGACAGAGAATAGTAATAACTAAAACCAATTTTTAATATTATGAAAAAAATTATCTTGATGGTAGCGGCTGCAATGGTCATGATGGTGCCAACCGCTACTGCACAGAAAGTCAACGCAGATGCAACCCTTGCAAAGTTGAGCAAGAGTGATGCAGAGGTAGCCGATGCAAAGAAGAGTGCAAAGGCTTCTGTATGGGTAAACCGTGCTAAGGTATATACCGATGCACTTATGGAGCCTACAAAGGATCTCTCTACCTCTCTTGATGTAACCTTCCTTCGTTACACCATGGGCGAGCCAAGTGAGACAACCACAACTGAGCAGGGTGCTCAGATTTGGGTATATCCTTGGGTAAAGGTTTTCGTTGAGAACAACCGCATCGCAGCTTGGGAACAGACCAAGGAGATTAAAGAGGGTCTGTTTGAGGTTATCCACGCAGCTGCATTAAAGGCTCTTGAGCTTGACCCTAAGACAGCTTCTAAGGTAAAGCCTATTGCTGATACAGCTATCAACTACTACTCTCAGCTTGGAGAGGTTAGCACATTTGTTCCTGATTACAAGGTTGCTATCGACGCATTTATCAAGGCAGCACAGCTTCAGCAGCTTCCTTTCTACACTCAGGTAGATCCTAAGTTCTACTTCTTTGCAGGTCAGATGTCTGCATTCTTGGGTGCTGATAACAAGCAGTATTTCATTGATGGCGAGAAGTACCTTGATAAGGCTCGTGAGCTTGGTTATGTTGACGAGACAGGTAACCTCTACTACTACCTCTTCCACTGCTACTATGGTCAGCGTGAGGACAACAAGGAGAATCTTGTAAAGGCTAAGAACATCCTTCTTGAGGGTATTGAGAAGTTCCCAAAGAACGAGCGTATTCTTGACGGTCTGATGTCTCTCTACACCGCAGAAGAGGGCGTTGGCGACCCAGCTGAGCTTGTAACTATGATTGACAAGTTCCTTGCTGAGACTCCAGACAACCCAGACCTCTGGTTTGGTCGCGGTCGTGTGTTCTACAAACTTAAGAACTTTGACGAGTGCATCGCTTCTTTCAAGAAGATTGACGAGCTTAAGCCAAACGACTACGATACAAACTTCTACATCGGTTACTTCTACATTGAGAAGGGCGACGAGGAGAATCGTATCTTCAACACCAAACTTGACTCATTTACAAGCAACGACGAGTATATGTCAGAGCGTAAGAAGGTACGCGCTGTATATATGGAGTCAATCCCTTACCTTGAGAAGGCTCATAGCATCAACCCAGAGAACGCAGACTGCGCTCAGATGCTTAAGGAGGTGTGCTTTATGCTCCGCGACGAGGAGGGTGTGATGGATAAGTACAACAAGTACAACGCTATCTATAAGAAACTCAAAGGCATTGAGTAAAAACCGATTTTAAGGGGCGTTTACTGCCGCTAACAAAAAAACATCGAGTGAAAACTCGATGTTTTTTTTGTTTAGAGCGTGCATTTAGTAGGGGTGCGCGCAACGGGTAGCGGCTATTAGAGGTAGTTAGTGGAGATTAGAGGAAATTAGGGGTGCGCGGTTTAATAGCAGAGAATAACAAAGAATAGCAACGGGCTACGCCCTTAATGGCATAGAATAACAGCGCGCAAAAAAGCAGATGTCCTGTAAAAAGATTGTTGCGCTTAACTATTAAGAGGCTGACTAAAAATAACATTTTTAGTCAGCCTTGTTTTTGTTGTGTGAGGAAGATAAGTTGGGTGTTGA
>CAZIPR010000018.1:0-35273 GCA_964541245.1 uncultured Alistipes sp. | reverse complement strand
ATGCTGATCCCATAAAAACTAAATTTATGAGTCAACTTTTTTCCGTACAAGACAGACTCTCGCACACCTCCACAAAAAAAAGACGGAACAAATCCGTCTTTTTGAGTGGAGGTGGCGAGAGTCGTTCCAACAGTCATCCCCCATAAACCCAACCTAACCAAAAGTGAGCGAGAGTTGAACGGTCGTAGCAGGTTTGAGCAGACCGAAGAGGGTGTTGCAATCGCAGATTGTCGGGTTTGGGAGATTGTGCATGAAAACTTGTTTTCAAATGCAGCAATTTCCCAAAGACGATAATTTGCTTTAGCAAACAACACCCTCCCAAAGACAAGTTTGCCACACCGCCACCGACTGAAGACGATTTTAATCGCCAACGGTCGCCATACCATAATACCTAACCTACCCATGACGAGAGAGTTGAACGGTCGCAGCAGGTTTGAGCAGAGCAGAGAGGAGCAGTACAATCGAAGATTGTTTGGGTTTGTCTAACAATAGCTGAAAACTTGTTTTCAAAGATATTTGTTAGACAAAGACAAGAAATTGCGAAGCAATACTGCTCCGCCAAGAGTGCTTTGCCACACCGCCACCGACGCGTCTGACACGAGACACCGAAACAAAAAAAAGACGGAACAAATCCGTCTTTTTGAGTGGAGGTGGCGAGAGTCGAACTCGCGTCCAAACAAGGAGCCCAAGAGCTTTCTACACGCTTAGTTGTCGTTTAGTCCTTCTGTCAAGATTCGGCAGACAACAGCCAAGACCCTGACCCCAGCCCCTTAATTTCGCACGATAACCGAGGCACATATCGCACTATCTCCCAAGTGATGATACCCCATGTGAAAGAGTGTCTGAGAGCGGGACAGCCTTTCGGGATACTCGTTGTTGCACAACCTTGTGTGCATCAATTAAGCCAATTTTCCTGGAAAATTAGGCAGCGAGTGCATAGCTATTATTGCCATTTGTAGTTTGAGTGTTGCGATTTACGAGACCCCACACAATGCTCGGCGTGCTTACAATCAAACTCTACCTGCTGTCAAAACCGGTCACCCCCTCAAGGGTTGGTTGCTGTGATTGTAACCAATGTGCTGCAAAGATAATGCAACTATTTGAGATTTCAAAATAGACGCTTGTAAAGTGTACGGATTATATCCCAGCGATAGCGGCTCTGAGCAAGCTCTGAGAGCTGTTTTGCAGGTTTTGGGGCACTCTTGAGCAGGGCAGCAAGGGAGGCTGCATCTGTGAAATACTCCGCCATATTTGCCGTAGTTTCGCGGTTATAGACCACATCGTAGGCAAGGGTCTGGCAACCAAAGAACATCGCCTCTACAAGTGACGGGTTAGTTCCGCCTGCACTGTGACCGTGTATATACCTGGCAGCTGAGACCCTAAGCGCATAGAGGGTATCAAGGTCATAAACAGGGTCAGCAAGGGTTATATTAGGGTAGGCAGAATACTGTGCCCTGAGATTTCTACCATATTCGCTCCTGTTCCAATTGCCTACAAAGAGCAGTCTCTCGCCTGTAGTAGCTGCGGCACTAAGGGTTATGTGACAGTTGTTTTCAGGCTCTATACGGCATATTGAGAGCGAAAAGGCTTTACTCTTAACACCGTAAGTATCAAGGGTTTTGGCTATGTCACTTTGAGCAACACTTCTAATAGCATGGTCGCCACCGTAAGCAATTGTCTGAGGGGTTACCCCGTATTCCGCCACAACATAGTCTGCAATGCCCTTATTATCAGCTACAACGCAGTCTGCATTATAGACCGCAAGACGCTCCGAGAACTTCAAAAAGTGCTTTGCAAGGGCGTTCCACTTATCTCTGCGATGCTCAAGACCGTCTATATTCACAACAACACGACTCTTGGATATCAGCCTAAAAATGGGCAGAAAGATAGCCCCAGAGACACCCAAAATAAGGATGGTATCATAGCCTGTAAGTGCACAGATAAGGGAACAGATGTCGTATGGGATGCTCTGCCAGCCATTTGCACGAAGTGGGATATAGCGCAGCTTTGCCCCGTTATGCTCAGTGAGCTTTGTGGGCATATCTTTAGAGCTACAGAACACAGTATATTCAACCTCAGAGTCGGCTGTAAGACACTCTGCAAGGGTCTCAAAACCGCCATAGTCGGCTGGGATGCCTTTAGTACCTATGATTGCAACTCTTTTCATCTTTTGCCTCGTTTATCACACTCTTTATTGCAGTTACGGCACGGATTAGAAAACTCCAACCAAATATAACGAGCAAGAAGCACCAGAGCAGCTACAACGACGAGTATAGTTATAACAGTTTGAATCATAGTAACTTAGCCACATTATAAACCACAAAAGAGAGTACCCAAGCCACTGCTGTAGAGTAAAGTGCAGAGAACAGAGCCCACTTTATACCGTACTCATGGGCTATAGCAGAGAGCGTTGCAAGACATGGGAAGTAGAGCAGAGCAAAGACAAGCAGTGCAAGGGTAGAGGCTATGGTAAAGTCTCCACTTGAGATAAGTCGCTGATTGAGAGTATCTTCGCTCTCAGCCTCAGGGGCTGTCTCAGCCTCGTTATCGGCATAGAGGACACCCAGCGTGCTGACCATAATCTCCTTTGCAGCCACACCTGAAACAATTGAGACGCTGCTCTTCCAATTCATACCCAAAGGCTCAAAAACAGGCTCGCAGAACTTACCTATGCGACCTATATATGAGTTCTCGTAGTTGTGTGTGCCACCCTCGCCACTACTATTATGTGGGTAGTAGCTCAAAAACCACATCACAATAGAGGCTACCAAGATAAGACCTCCCATCTTACGGATATACTGTGTACACTTCTCCCACATGTGCGAAACTGTAGCCTTAGGGGTAGGCAGGCGGTATGGAGGCAGCTCCATAACAAACGGGGTCTCGTCAACTGTGAACTTAAAACGGCGCATCAGCTTTGCTGTGACAATAGCCACCATAATACCCAAAAAGTAGAGCCCAAAAAGCACCATACTAGCCTTTGCACCGAAGAAAGTACCGAGCAACAGGATATAGACAGGCAGTCGCGCACTACACGACATAAACGGAATTATGAGTGCCGTGATAAGGCGGCTGCTGTAGCTCTCAATGGTCCTTGTAGCCAGAACAGCGGGCACATTACAGCCAAAGCCCATAACAAGCGGGATAAAGGACTTGCCGTGCAGACCTATAGTGTGCATCAGCTTATCCATTATAAATGTAGCCCTGGCAAGGTAGCCTGAATCCTCCATAAAGGAGATAAACAGGTAGAGAATCATAATATTAGGCAGAAAGACTATAACACTGCCTACACCACCTATAACACCATCTACAATAAGGGACTTAAGCGTGCCCTCTGGCATAATACCCGACACAAACTCCCCAAGAGAGGCTATACCCAGCTCAAGCCAATGCTGTGGGTACTGCCCAAGGGTAAAGGTGCAGTAAAACATCAGCCACATAATCAGCAAAAAGAGCGGGTAGCCCCAGACTCTGTGGGTCACAATCTCGTCTATAAAGTGGGAGATATTACGGCTGTCGCGGTTGTAGGTGTAGGTCTCACGCAACGCACCAGAGATAAAGCCGTACTTCTGACCTGCAAAGGCGGTCTCAATATCCTCATCCTCGCCCAAATCAGAGCGCAGATGCTCCTGCTCCTGACGAGCTATCTGGCTCCAGAGCGGGTAGTGAGGTGCAGAGCTGAGCATGGCGCAAATTTCGCTATCCCCCTCAAGCATCTTCATTGCAAAGTAGCGCGGAGGGAAACACTTAGACAACTCATCACGCCACTCTTTGAGCGACTTATCAAGCACTGCAACACTCTGTTCGACAATGCCCTGATTGATGTGAATATGGCGTACACGGCTATCTGTGCCCTCATAGACGGCGATAATTGTATCAAGCAACTCGGTTATACCCCTGCCTGTTCTGCTCACAACGGGGATAAGTGGCACACCCATCATCTTACCAAGCAGTTGGTGGTCAAGGGTAGCACCAGACTCCTCAAGCTCGTCGTACATATTCAGAGCTACAACCATATTCTGGCTCATATCTATAAGCTCGGTTGTAAGGTAGAGGTTACGCTCAAGGTTTGAGGCACAGACCACATTGAGAATCACATCGGGAGAGTTACCAGCAAGGTGTTCCCTGACATACCGCTCCTCTGGAGTATAAGCCGAAAGGGCGTAGGTACCAGGTAGGTCGGTAATGTGTAGCTCGTAGTCCTTATAGTAGGCATGACCCGTCTTGGCATCTACAGTAACACCACTATAGTTGCCTACATGCTCCTTAGCACCTGCAATGTAGTTGAAAAGTGAGGTCTTGCCACTATTTGGGTTGCCAACAATGGCGATGTTGATATGCGTTTTACGGCGTGTAATAACCCGATTTACAGCTTCAGTATCAATTGAGGTAACGACTGTACCTTGCTGCCTTGCAAGCATTTCGATAGCCTCCTGCTCGGTTATAACAACAATCATATCAGCCTCACTACGGCGTAGAGAGATATTATAACCCAAGATGCTATACTCAATAGGGTCTTTGAGGGGTGCGCTGAGTACAACCGTGACAACAGAGCCTCTGACAAACCCCATCTCCAAAATACGGCGACGAAATCCACCATGACCCAGCACCTTGACTACGGTTGCCGACTCTCCTGTACGCAACTCTGATAACCTCATATCAGGTGCAAATATATGAAATTTTATGGAAAGTGACAACTTTCAGCCACATTAAAAACCACCACCGAGGGCTTTACACAGGTTTATGTAGTTGATATACTGCTGTGCTACGATGTTTGAGTATTGCATCTGCGAGTTATAGAGCGTTCTCTGGGCATCTATAACATCGAGGTAGGCAGAGAGTCCGTTGTTGTAGAGGGCTGTGGTCATGTTAGCAATCTTCAAGTTAGAGCGGACAAGTTCGCCGTAGCGCAGAGTCTCACTGCGGTATGTGGCAATGCTCACAAGGGCACTCTCAACCTGTTCAAGAGCCTCCAAGAAGCACTGTTGGTAGGAGTACAGGCTCTGGTTATAACGCTCCACAGCAGTCCTTTCACGACTCTTAAGCGAGCCAAAGTTATATATAGGCTGGGCAAAGGAGAGCAGCACAGACCAAGCCCAACTACTTGAGTTAAAGAGCTTTGCAATATCCCCAGAGACCACACCGCCCTCGCCTGTAAGGCTAAAGCTCGGAAAGCGGGCTATACGGGCACTCTTCACAGCAGCAGCGGCACTGACTATTTCAGCATAGGCACTCATCATATCTGGTCGGCGGGTAATCAGCTCTGAGGGTACGCCAGAGGGTATCTCAATAGGGGTATAGTCGGTTATAAGGGTGCCGACCATGGTGTTATATGCCGTGGAGTCTGGCGGGTTACCAAGCAGGGTATCAAGGCTGAGCAGGGTCTGCTTTACAGCACGCTCGTAGAGGGGTATATCAGCCTGTGCGGTATAGAGCAAGTTCATAGCCTGCTCACGATTTACACCTGTAGCCATACCTCGGACAAAGATTGAGTCTATAAGCACAGCAGACTCTCTA
Organism: uncultured Alistipes sp.; assembly: GCA_964541245.1. Classification (GTDB taxonomy): domain Bacteria; phylum Bacteroidota; class Bacteroidia; order Bacteroidales; family Rikenellaceae; genus Alistipes. Next base: position 29,756 of record CAZIPR010000018.1, on the reverse strand, counting down.
CGCAGCTCTGAACTACGCACTGCAATATCAAGGTCTCTGCGGTACTGTAGCAGGGTAAAGTATGTGGTTGCAACCTCGGCTGCAAGGCTGAGTCTTATTCCACGATACTGCCACTGCGAATACTCTATATCTGCCACAGCAGCCGTAGTAGCCTGCTTTAGCGAGCCAAAGAGGGGTATCTCCCAGCTTACAGTAGGCTCAATGGCGTACTGCTGAGTCACACCACCTCCACCTGTAAACTCTGCACTGCGCCCTAAGCCAAAAGAGGGCAGAAACTGTGAGCGTACGGTGCGTAGGTTAGCCCTTGCCTCCTCAATGCGTGAGGCAGCACTTCTGAGGTTGAGGTTGTTAGAGAGGGCAGTGGTCACAAGGCGGTTAAGGGTGGTATCCCCAAACATAGTCCACCAATCCTCGCGCAGCATATCGCTACTTTGGGTACTATCTGTACCATAAACATAGCTCTTAGGAGCTGTAAGTGTAGCAGGTTGCAGAGCCACTGAGCAGCCTACCAAAAAGAGTATAGAGAGGAGTAATATCTTTTTCATCGTGCAATGGTTTTTCTGATAAGGTAATAGAGGGCAGGGTAGAGTACAAGACCTACAAGGGTTGCAGTGAGCATACCTCCCACAAGTGCCACGCCCATAATATTTCGTGCCGTAGAGTAGGCTCCAGAGGCAAAGACAAGGGGCAGAACACCAAGGATAAAGGCAAAGGCGGTCATTATGATAGGTCTTGCACGCAGAGCCGCAGCCTCGGTTGTAGCCTCAAGCAGGGTTTTACCCCCACTGTAGAGGTTATCGGCATACTCAACTACAAGTATCGCATTTTTAGCCGACAGACCGATAAGCATAACAAGGGATATCTGTGTATAAATATCGTTAACAAACTCATTATCAAGGCTATGGGCTATCCACACAAAGAGCAGTGAGCCCATAACTGCAAGTGGGACTGCAAGCATTATGGCAAGGGGCAGCTCCCAACTCTCATAGAGGGCTGCAAGTACCAAAAAGACAAAGATTACAGCCACGGCATAGACCCTCCAATCTCCACCACCCTCACGGCTCTCAAGTAGCGAGACTCCACTCCAGGCTATCTGCAAGTCATTAGGCAGGGTAGAGGCTGCGACCTGTTCAATGGCATCCATAGCCTCTCCACTCGAAACACCAGACCAGGCAGTGACCGTAACATCGGCTGAAGTGAAGAGGTTAAACTGTTTCACAGTCTCAACTCCCACGGTATCCCTTACCGCAACAAGCGAGGAGAGGGGTACACTCTCGCCCGAAGTGGAGGCTACGAAGTACGAGCTAAGCGCAGAGGGGTCTGCTCTATACTCTGGGGCAGCCTGTATGTAGCTACGGTAGAGGCGACCAAAGCGGTTGAAGTTGGAGATATACTTGCCTCCAAGCAGGGTTGACAGCTCATTATAGAGCCTATCAAGCTCCACACCTTTCATCATAGCCTGCTCCCTGTCAACCTCTAAAAATCGCTGCGAGACGGCATTATCAAACTGTGTTGTAGCCGAGGCTATAAGGGGCGAGGAGTTAAGTGAGTCGAGCAAAACCCCAAGGTGCTCAGCAAGGTAGTCACTGCCACGACCCTGAGTATCTTGCAGGGCAAAGGTCACACCCGAAGTTACTCCCAAGCCAGGTATTGCAGGCTGAACAAAGGCGTAGCTCTCTGCCGTAGCCACTTTGAGGTTGAGAGACTCTGTGAGCTGTGCTGCGATTTGCATAGCTGAGAGTTTTCGCTTTCCAAAAGGGGTCAGTTTGACAAAGGTTACACCGCTCCAGCTCTGTGATACGCCTGAGAGCATATTAAAGCCCGCAACTACGGCAGTGGACTCAACCTCCGGCAGCTCACGGATTACACTGTCAACGCTCTCAAGAGCCCTCTGAGTGACCTGGAGTGAGGAGTTTGTCGGGGTCTGGGTAAAGACCATGATATAGCCCTGGTCCTCGTCTGGAAGAAAACCCGTAGGCAGAACTCTCCACAGGCAGATTATCAGAACAACCACCGTACAGAGGCTTGCAAGGGTGCGCTTTGTACGCTGCACAGCACGCTCTGTAAGTGAGAGGTACTTTGTCATAGCCCTATCAAAGGTGCGGTTAAAGGCTGCAAAAAAGCCTGCTGTAGGCTTCTGCTTTGGCTTTAGTATCTTAGCACACAGGGCAGGGGAGAGGGTCAGGGCGTTGATTGTAGAGAGCACCACTGCGACCGAGATTGTAACTGCAAACTGTTGAAACAGTGCCCCAGAGATACCCCCAGAGAAGCTGACAGGGATAAAGACGGCAAGTAGCACAACAGATGTAGCCACGATAGGCGAGGTTACGCTCTTCATAGCCTCAAGGGTAGCCTCAAAGGGGGTCATGCCCCTCTCAATATTGACCTGCACAGCCTCCACAACCACAATTGCATCATCTACAACAAGTCCTATGGCAAGTATAAGGGCAAGCAGTGAGACGATGTTTATACTGTAGCCCAAAAGCGGGAAGAGGGTAAAAGTACCAACTATAGAGACAGGTATCGCCACAAGGGGTATAACCGTAGCACGCCAATCCTGTATAAATATATATATAATAAGTATAACCAAGACAAGGGAGAGGATAAGGGTAAAGATTATCTCCTCAATGCCTGCCATAATACTCTCTGTGCTATCCACAATAGTAGAGTAGGTTATGCCGTCTGGAAAGCTCTGGGCTGCATGCTCCATCTCAGCTCTAACCCTGCTACCTACAGCTACAGCGTTGCTACCTGGCTCTTGATAGACCACAACAACTGCCGTGGGCTGAGAGTCAAAACTCGAAACTGTGCCGTAACTCTGGCTGCCCAAGCTCACAGTGGCAAGCTCGCTGAGCCTAATCTGCTCGCCACTCTCTGTGGTGCGGACTATGATATCTGCAAACTGCTCGGCTGTAGAGTAACCCGCTGGCAGAGTGACTGTATATGTAAACTGTGTACCCTCCTCAGAGGGCTCTGCTCCAAACTTTCCAGCAGGGTATGTTCCAGACTGCGTAGCTATGGCACTGACAATGTCATCTACGGCAATATTATAGTAGTCAAGCACATCGGGCTTAAGCCACACCCTCAGTGCATACTCTGCCGCACCCATAATTGCAACCTTGCCTACACCGTCTATCTTAAGCAACCTATTTTGCAGGTTTATGTAGGCGTAGTTAGAGACCGTCTGGCTATCATACCTGCCGTCACTGTGCAGTGCATAGACCATCAGAAAGCCCGTCTGTGTCTTACGAGTCGTAACACCCTGTCTGACAACACTTTCGGGCAGAAGAGCCGTTGCTGTGGCTACATTGTTCTGGGTAAAGACAGCATCCATATCGGGGTCTGAGCCTATCTCAAAGGTCACTTGCAGGGTCATAGTGCCATCTGAGGCACTGACAGCCTCCATGTAGAGCATATCGCTAACCCCCATAATACTCTGCGCAAGAGGGGTGGCTACGGTGTTGTTTACCGTAGTGGCATCGGCTCCGTCATAGGTGGCTGTGACCTCTACAACGGGCGGAGTGATGTCCGGGTACTGCTCTATGGAGAGGTTGAAGAGCGAGATAACACCCAAAAAGACAACAACAAGGGCAAGGCTGATAGCAAAAATAGGGCGTGAGATGAAAAATTTATTCATAGCTTAACTTTCTGTTTATTAGTTAACTTAGTCGTACCAATTAAAGCAACACTTTCGCCCTGAGTAAGACCAGCTGTAACAACTATTCTATCCCCCACAACCCCTGCCGTAGTAACAGCTCTATAGTGGGCTGTAGAGTCAGCTGCAATGACCCAGACAAACTCTTTATCCTGTACCCTTGCAACCGAGGTCACAGGCACCGTAAGCCTTGGAACTGCCTTGCCAATATCTGTTGTAACCCTTGCAAACTGACCCGCCTTAAGCAGGTAGTCGGGGTTTGGAAAGGTCACAACAAGGACTATAGTGCCAGAGGAGTCGGCAACTGCGCTCTTGGTGTAGCTATAGCTGCCCTGAAGAGGGTATCGGCTGCCATCGGCAAGATAGAGGGTGGTATTTGAGAGCAGGGAGTCATTGTCGTAACTAAAAGCCTTGCGGGCAGAGTATTCTAAGTAGGCTCGCATAGGGATTGCAATATCAACGCAGACGGTGTCTATATTCTGTATCCGAGTCAGTGTAGAAAACTTTGCCCCAGGACCTACAAAGTCGCCCACATAAGCCTCTGAGGCTGAAATAATGCCATCTATAGTGGCTCTGATAACGGTATATTCGCTCTCTAAGCGGGCATTTTCAAGAGCCTGCTCACTCGATTCCACAGCAGCCACAGCAGCACGGTACTGAGCCGTATATTGGTCCAGCTGAGCCTGACTTATGGCATCTATGGCAGCAAGGGGCACGGCACGAGCGTAGTTGTTCTCAGCCTCAATACGCTTAGCCCTTGCCGAGGCAAGAGAAGCCTCTGCTGCGAGCAGATTTGCCCTCTGAGACCTGCCATCAAGGCGAAAGATAACCTCGCCACGCTTTACAGGCATACCGTTATCAAAGAGCTTGGCAGTAAGGTAGCCATTGACGCGAGGTTGCACTACAGCCTCATAGTTGGGGGCAATGGTGCTGATAAAAGTACGGCTGCGGGGCAGGGTGTCAACTCTAACCTTAGCCACCTCCAAAACCGTAGGCTCGAAACTCCTCTGCTTAGGCTCTAAACCGCATGAAATAGAGAGCAATACCAGAGATAATAGGGGTAGAAAATATCGTCTCATAAAAACTGTTTTTCTTGCACGAATAATCAAAAAACATACCCCAAAAGTGACATATTTCGCCTATTCTATATGAAATAGAAAAAATCTTGAGAAAATATTTGTTTTTTTGATAAACAGTTTTTACTTTTGTAGTAACAAAAGTTAAACACTTAATTATTTACAACAACTATGAAAGCATTAGTAGAACAAATCAACGCTCAGATTGCTGATTTCCAGGTTAACTCTGCTGCACAGGTAGAGAAAGGTAATAAGGCTGCAGGTACTCGCGCACGCAAGGCTGCCCTTGAACTCTCTAAGCTCCTCAAGGAGTTCCGCAAGGTGTCTGTAGAGGCTGCTAAGAACTAATCAGCAACAGCATTTATAGTAAAGGCTACTCAGATGGGTAGCCTTTATTTTTTTTTGGGGGGGGTGCTCTGAGGAGGGCGCGCTTCCCTTACTGACTACCGCAGCACAAAGCACGGGTGCGTAGCGCAGCAGCAAAGAGTTGTGCGCGGCTTAATAACAGAGAATAACAGAGAATAACAGCGGGCTACGCCCTTAATGGCATAGAATAGCAGTGCGCGTAAAACCCGATACCCTGTACCGCATAACTATTAAGGGGCTTTGCCCCGCTGTCATTAAATGCTATTCTGTGCTATTCAGTGTCATCTATACCGCTCCCTAATGACCTTAGAGACACTATTGACACTATTGACACTATTGACCCTAAAAAATTGCGCTATCACGACAAATCTTAGAACGAGTCACTAACCGCAAACACAAACCCTCCAATTCGTCCATCGGAGACACGCCTGCCAAATCCGTAGTCAAGGCGCAGGGTGACCCGCTCTGAGGCGGCAAAGCGCAGACCTACACCGTAGGTGGGTAGGGTATGGCTCCAGGTAAAACGCTCCTCGCCAAACCAATTTCCAGCTCCGCCCCATAGCCCAAGACCAAGACCTCGCCAGATACTCTGACGCAACTCTACCTGCGCAAAGACCATATTCCTATCCCTAAAACGACCCGCGTAGTAGCCCCTCATACGGTTACTGTCCCCCGCCTGAGAGTAGAGCAGCCATGGGGTAGAGGCACTGTTTAGCTCACAGAGAGCCTCGGCAGCCAAAACTGAGCCACGCCACAGCTTGCAATAGCCTCTAACTGAGGCTTTTAAGCCCATTGCCGTAGTGGATATACTCCCCCAACCTTTAGGGCGCAAAAAGAGACTTAAAGCTGTGTAAAAACCCTTTGTTGCGCTACTCTTATTATCCCGTGTATCGTACTGCACAGCAAGAGCTAACTTAGTGGCAGACAGAGAGTTAAGCTGAGGTACGGCAAGGCTATACTCCACATGCTCAAAGCCCATTGTAGTACCAAAAGTAAGACCTTGAACAGGGGAGTAGTAATAGCCCACCGTAGCACGCTCAGCCGACTCCTTACATCTCTGAGCCACCGCACCGTAGCCCGCAGTGTAGCCTATGCCCCAAAAATCGGTCGGAAGAGCGTAGAGAGCAAGGGCGTAATCTATGCGGTGTTTTGCGTTTTTGAAAGTATGCCGACCACTTATTGTTACACTGTAAGCCCCTGATAGTGTGGCTGTTGCACCCAAAGAGACAGTTGACAGCCTACCCGCACCATAGTAGCCCACAGCAGCTGCGCCAAGACCCAAGTTCGTAGCCCGTGAGTAGCTCGGAGCAAGGGTAAAAGAGTAGTCAAAGCCCTGAGAGGCTGAACTCTGAGGTGCAGCGTAACCATAGTGGCTCAGAAAACGAGCAAAGCCCCTCTTAGGCAGCGTAACCTGCTCTGTGATAGGAGTATAGGTATAAGTCAGAGTATCCCTCTGCACAGCGCAAGCACGACCCTCAGCCGTAGCCACACAGTGGGCAAAAGCGAGGAGAAGTGCCAAAATGGCTGACCTAAAAGAGCTGCTATGCATCATACACCTTATATGTATGTGCAAATATAGTAATTTTTACCCATTTTCCTCACTTTTTTCAGAAAAATGGTGGTCTAAAGAGTACCTGCCTGCCCCAGAGAAGAGAAAAACAAGGTAAATCCCGCCATACAAAATCTGAAGTTCAACCCCAAACCACCCCACAACGCCGTAGAGCATAACAACATCCACAACCACGCCCAAAAGCATAATAAAGGCTGCAAAACGCACCCACAGCCCACAAACAAAGAGCAGGGCGCAGAGTGCCTCTATAGCCGTGAAAACCACAAATGAGCCCACCGACGAGCCGAAAAGCAGCGCAGGGTAGCCCGAAATCAGAAACTCATAGTCCCAAATCTTCCACCCCACATGCGCACCCAACATCGCACCCATAAACAGGCGGGCAAAGAGCAGGGCACGGTCCATATTTCTGTAGTGCGCTAATATTTTTGATAACTTGCGAATCATACCCTTGAACTCTGCAAAATATCTGCCAAAAAAAGTTCAATAATCAAACTCTCTGATATTCAACAGATTACTATTTTGTGTTAAATTTTTTATGTCAAAAGGCTTGACAAAGTAAAAATCGTGTTATATATTTGCACTCAGAAACACAAGTATTTAACCCAATAATTTCAACCATTATGCTAAACGAAAAAGAGATTGAACTATTCCGCAAAGATGCGGAGTTACTCCAGACCGACCTTTGCAAGCAGAGTGAGGAGGAGAAGCAGCTCTACCGCAGCTATCTTGTTGACGGTTACACCATGCTCAGCACGGTGCATGAGCAGATGGATTGCCTGCTTGACCCGATACTGCCTCGCGTGGGTGTTGCGGCACTTGTAGGCAGCTCGGATTCGGGAAAATCGACCCTACTGCGTGGGCTTGCAATGGCTGTGGCGTCGGGGGCGGGCAACTACCTGAACTTCAGGCTCAACCAGAGGCACAACAGGGCGATTTATGTCTCTACGGAGGATGACCAAGCTGCGCTTAGTGTGCTGATGACCAGGCAGATAGCCGAGCTTGCAACCACTAAGGAGCACTACTCCAAGCTCAGCTTTATCTTCGACACCACAAACCTGCTTACCACCCTTGATGCAGCCCTGAGCGATGTTCCTACAGACCTTGTTGTTATTGACGCTTTTGCCGACCTCTACACAGGTCCGCTGAACGAAAATAACCGTGTACGCAGCTTTCTGAACGCCTTTTCGCAGCTCTCGCAGAGGCACTCAACCCTCATTATCTTCCTCCACCACACAGGAAAACGCACCGAGAGCCTTGCACCCTCTAAACACAACGCCATTGGCTCACAGGGCTTTGAGGCGAAGATGCGACTTGTTATGGAGCTGAGAACTGACCCCACTCGCCACGACATCCGCCACCTCTGCTTTGTCAAGGGCAACTACCTGAGTCAAGAGTTCAAGCACGACTCTTTTGAACTTCGCTTTACCCCTGGATTGAACTTTGTAGCCACGGGAGAGCGTACCCCTTTCGCCCTGCTGCGTGACCGCTCAGACGAGGAGGAGGACAATTCAAACCTTGAACTTATGAGACAGATGCGAGCCGAGGGAAAAACATATAGAGAGATTGCAAATGAACTTGGCTACAAGTCGCACGCTTCAGTAATTAAGAGATTAAAATAAGTGGTTACTGGTTACTTGGTTAAAAAACCTATGTAAATAACCATAACCAACCAAAAAAACATTACCAATATGAATAATAATCACAGATTTGTACTTGAGAAGTACCAGGGGACAAAGAGCAGATATACATGTCCAAAGTGTGGTAGAAAACATACTTTTACCAGATATATAGATACTGAGAATAATAATAATTATATCTCTGATATTGTAGGTAAATGTGACCGACTTGATAAGTGCGGTTATCATTATACCCCAAAAGAGTATTTTACTGATAATCCACAAAAAACTGGTGGTGGTTACGGTTACACACATAGGGTTTTTAACCAAGTAACCAGTAACCAAACTCCGCAACCCGTTCAGCCACAGCCGATTTGCTACTTTTTGCCAGATTTTCTTGCCTCGTGGACCATAAATGGCGACTCAGCCTTTAGGCGTTGGCTTGTAGGCAGGTTTGGCGAGCAGAGGGTGGAGCACATCTTTGAGCTATACAAGGTCGGAGGAATTTTGGACCGCGTAGTATTCTGGCAGTGGGACTACAGGGGCAGGCTGCGCACGGGCAAGGTTATGATTTACGACTCTACGGGTCACAGGGCAAAGGTTGAGGGGGCTGTAAATTGGGTACACGCCATGCTCAAGTCCGACGGCTCGCTGCACCGAGATTGGGAGCTGAAACAGTGCCTGTTTGGAGAGCATCTGCTGCCTCAATTTCCAAAGGCTACCGTGGCTGTTGTAGAGTCTGCCAAGAGCGCGCTTGTGGGTGCGCTGCTTATCTCAGGTATGGTTTGGGTCTCTGTTGAGGGGCTTATGGGGCTTAATTCGGACAAGCTGAGCGTACTTCAGGGTCGCAACACCATCTTTTTCCCAGATGAGGGTATGGGCTATAAGGTGTGGAGCGAGAGAGTTCCAGAGATAGCAGAAAAGGTCGGCTTCAACTACCGCATCAGCAGCTTTATGGAGGGCAGAGAACACGGCTCGGATATAGCGGATTTGTAGGCGCAATTTTTTAGGGTCAATAGGGTCTCTAAGGTCATTAGGGAGCGGTATAGAAATATCAAATCCATTGAACTTTAGCGCGCAGACCTTAGTGTCTCTAAGGACTCTAAGGACCCTAAAGACTCTACTAAACGCGCGCCCACCTCAGAGTACCTACTCGCCCCCAAATATCTTCGAGCCGACGCGCACCATAGTAGCACCGCACTCAACGGCTATAGGGTAGTCCTCGGACATGCCCATTGAGAGGGTGTCAAAGCTGCTGTCAAAGTATTTTGCAAACTCGGTTTTAAGGGTTGCAAGTCTCTCAAAATCAGCACGAACAACGGTGTTATCTAAAGTATTGGTTGCCATGCCCATAATGCCGCGAATACGGATATTTTTCAGGTCTGCAATAGCTCCACTCTCAAGGTAGGCTCTAAGTTCACTCTCCTCCCAGCCGCTCTTTGTACTCTCCTTGGCAACATGCACTTCGAGCAGGCAGTCTATAGTTCTGCCGCACTTTTTAGCCTCGCGGTCTATAGTCTCAAGCAGGCGGACTGAGTCCACGGACTGGATAAGGGAGATAAAGGGTGCTATATACTTGACCTTATTGGTCTGCAAGTGACCTATCATCTGCCACTCTATATCCTTTGGCAGGGCGTTGTACTTAGCCATAAGTTCCTGCACACGGCTCTCCCCGAAGAGTCTCTGACCTGCGTTGTAAGCCTCAGTAACAGCCTGAGCGGGGTAGTATTTAGAGACTGCAACAAGTGTTACGCCACTTGGCAGGGTAGAGATTACTGTGTGTAGCCTATCTGAAATCATACCTTATATATTTTATAGCGCAAAGATAGTTTTTTATTCTCAAAATTGTTTTGTATATTTGTAAAAAATTATGAATACAAATTTACAGAATACTATGAAGAGAACTATTTTCACACTTCTTTTTGCGGCATCAGCCACAGTAGCTTTTGCCTGCACCAACTTTATTGTAGGCAAAAAAGCCTCCACAGACGGCTCTGTAATGGTTACCTACGCTGCCGACTCGCATCAGCTCTACGGTGCGCTGTACCGTTACACGCCAGCACGCAAGAGTAGTGCCACCATGCCCGTATATGAGTGGGACACAGGCAAATATCTGTGCGATATTGCGCAGGCAGAGGCTACCCATGCCACTGTAGGCAACATGAACTGCCACTCTGTAATCATCACAGAGACCACATGGGGCGGTCGTGAGGAGCTTACAGACCCCAATGGCAAGATAGACTACGGCTCACTGATTTACATAACCCTCCAGAGGGCAAAAACAGCCCGTGAGGCTATCAGCACTATTGCCGAGCTTGCAAACACCTACGGCTATGCCTCTTCGGGCGAGAGTTTCTCTATTGCAGACCAGAACGAGGCGTGGATTATGGAGCTTATAGGCAAAGGCGATTCGAGCAAAGATGCATCGCGCAAGGGTATTGTCTATGTGGCTATTCGTATTCCAGACGACTGTATCTCAGCCCATGCAAACCAGTCCCGCATCACTACTTTCCCGCTCAACGACCCAGAGAACTGCATCTACTCAAAGGATGTAATCTCTTTTGCACGCAGCGAGGGTCTCTATAAGGGCAGTGACGAGGATTTCTGCTTCTGCGACACCTACTGTCCTATAGACTTTGGCGGTATGCGAGGCTGTGAGGCTCGTGTTTGGAGCTTCTTCAGAGCCTTTACTACAGGTATGGATGCCTACGCGGACTTTGCTTTAGGCTTGAATGCTCAGAATAAGATGCCGCTCTATGTAAAGCCTACAGAGAAAATCTCGCCAAAGCAGCTCTTTGACGCTATGCGCGACCACTATGAGGGCACACCTATAGATATGACTAAGGATATCGGTGCAGGAGGCAGCCACTGCCCATACCGTTGGCGACCTATGTACTTTGAGGTTGACGGTGTAGAGTATTGCAACGAGCGCGCTACAGCAACCCAGCAGACAGGCTTCTGGCTCTGTGGTCAGGCACGCGAGGGTAAGACAGGCATCCTCTGGTTTGGCACAGATGATGCTGCAACATCCCCACTGACACCTATTTTTGTAAACACAGTAGAGGTACCTTGGTGCCTTAGCGAGGAGAACGGCTCAATGCTCAGATACTCAGACAGTTCCATGTTCTGGGTTACCAACCGTATAGCACAGTTTGCATACCTCAGATACGATGTTATAGGTGCAAAGGTGCGAGAGTATATAGACCGTTGGGAGAACAACATCCTAAGCGATATTGCCACCGTTGATGCAGCCCTTGCCTCCGCTCCAAACGACAAGAAGAGGGCTAAGATGGCAACCAAATACACCCTTACCCGCGCTCAGCAGCTCTTTGATATGTGGGCACAGCTTGACCGCTACCTTATGGTCAAGTACATAGATGGCAATGTTAAGAGCGAGGACAGCAACGGCTTTATTGACAACGGTAACGGCATGGATATCCCAGATAAAATCCAGCAGCCAGGCTATAGCGAGAAGTGGAAGAGAGCCGTAGCAGCAGACAATGGCAGGATGCTTGAAGTGGTTAAATAACAAGATAATAGGCAAGGTATGTTCTATAAATTAGGTCGAGGCGATTTGGGAGCTATTTTTGAACATATTTCGATTTGAAAGACGAAGGGAATAGCGGGCTATTTTCAAGGATTTCAAATTGAAAGATGCCAAAAAGAGCCTCAAAGCGACCGAAATAGGATGTACTTGGAAACAGAAATAATAGATTACTAATTTATAAGAACATACCTGATATGAAGTACGACTTGATAATAATAGGCAGTGGACCTGCTGGCTATGCAGGAGCTTTAAGGGCAGCCAAGGCGGGCAAGAGTGTAGCTGTTGTAGAGAGGGCAGAAGAGGGTGGAACATGCCTTAATTGGGGCTGTATTCCCACCAAGGCACTACTCAAGAGTGCGCAGGTCTATAGTTACTGCAAAAATGCAGCTCAGTATGGTGTAGAGGCAGCTGAGCCAAAGGCAGACCTACAGAAGATGGTAGCTCGTTCACGCACTGTTGCAAGCAATATGAACAAGGGTATTCAGATGCTCTTAAAACGCAATAATATTGAGGTTTTGAGGGGTTTTGGTCGCCTTGTTTCCCCTACGCAGGTCGATGTAGAGGGCACTGTATATGAGGCAGAGAACATCATCCTTGCCACAGGAGCCCGTTCCCGCGAGCTTGCTGCTATACCTGTGGACCACAAACACATTATCACTTCGAGGGATGCTCTGAGCCTTGAGACTCTGCCTGAAACAATGGTTGTGGTGGGCTCTGGGGCTATAGGCAGTGAGTTTGCCTTTTTCTACGCCTCTCTTGGCGTAAAGGTTACCATTGTGGAGTATATGCCGCAGCTTATGCCTCTTGAGGACCACGAGGTAGCTGCCACTATGGAGCGTGCGTTCCGTCGTCTGAAAATCGCTGTGATGACCTCTACAACGGTCAAGGGCGTTACTGTTGTGGATGACAAGTGCTGCGTTGAGGTTGAGGGTAAAAAGGGTGCACAGACCCTTACAGCCGACATTGTACTCTCTGCCGTGGGTATAAAGTCTAATATTGAGGGTATCGGTCTTGAGGCTCTTGGTATTGCTGTGGAGAGGGACAAGATTGTGGTTGATTCACAGTACCGCACAACAGTTCCTACAGTCTATGCCGTGGGCGATATTATAGCCACTCCAGCCCTTGCCCATATAGCCTCAGCCGAGGCTGTACGCTGCGTAGAGACCATTTTGGGGCTTGAAACAGAGCCTATAGACTACTCTATAATCCCGTCATGTATCTTTACCACCCCAGAGGTTGCCTCTGTAGGAATAACCGAGAAACAGGCTGTAGAGCAGGGCATAGAGCACACCATTGGCAGGTATCAGTTTGCCGCATCGGGTAAGGCTATGGCTGCTGGCGAGCGTGACGGTTTTGTGAAGATTATCTTCGACAGCGAAAAGAGGGTCATTGGCGCACATATCGTCGGTGGAAACATCGTTGAGATGCTGGGCGAGGTCACTTTGGCTCAGAGACTCGGCGTTACAGCCCACACTATAGCACGAACAATCCATGCCCACCCATCTATGTATGAGGGCATTGCCGAGGCAGCCGAAGAGGTTGCGCTTTCTTAATTCAAAGGATTTATGAAACACATCGTTAGATTACTGACCCTGTGCCTGTTGCTCTGTTCATGTAGTAGCAAGCAGGCTGAAATCATTACCACCTCAGAGAGCATTGCAGATGGGGAGTGGCAGTGTTTTACAAAGGATTTTACCCTGCTTTCGGGCAGTGGTGCAACCCTTACAATTGCAGCCGACACAAAGTATTGGCTCTATGTAAATGGGCAGCTTGTTGTCCGTGAGGGTGGACTAAAGCGTGGTCCCAACCCAGAGGATAGCTACTGCGACACCTTTGAGAGTCTTCCAGGTCTAAAGTGTGGCAGAAATAGGGTAGCGGTGCTTGTACAATACTACGGTCGCAACTCCTTCAGCCATAAGCCTACAGCCACCCCAGGGTTGTACTTCGAGCTTAAGACCCGTTTTGGCTCTGTTGTGAGTGACAGCAGCTGGAAGGCTATCCGCTATGAGGCTTTTTGGGCTCCAGAGGACCAGAATCCCAAAGGACCTAAGCAGTACCGTTTAGCGGGTGCTAATGTGGGCTACGATGCCCGTAAGGCTGTGGATTTTGCCTCCCTTGACTACGACAATAGCAGCTGGAGCAGTGCTGTAGAGGTCAGTCTTAAGGCTTCTGAGTGGGGTAATTTCGTAGTTCGCCCTATACCTCAGTGGCGTTGGAGTGAGCTTAAGAGCTACACAAAGGTTGAGCGCAACAGTGAGAGAGCTATTGAGGGTTTTCTGCCCTATAACGCCCATGTAACGCCATATATACGCTGCAAGGCTCAGGGTGGCGAGAAGATTATAATCTGCACAGACGACTATTGGATTGGCGAGGCTCGCAGTTTCTACACCGAGTATATCTGTCGCAGTGGCGAGCAGGAGTTTGAGACCCCTATCTGGACAAATGGGCACTCTGTCCTCTACTATGTCCCAGATGGCGTTGAGGTCTTGGATGTCAAGTGGCGTGAGAGTGGGTACGATGCCGAGTTTGTAGGCTCTTTTGAGTGCGACTCAGAGTTCTGTAACCGCCTGTGGGATAAGGCAAAGCGTACACTCTATGTCACAATGAGGGATAACTATATGGACTGCCCAGACCGTGAGCGTGCGCAGTGGTGGGGCGATGTTGTGGTAGAGCTTGGCGAGGCGGGTTACCTCTTTGACTCTAAAGCCCACCTGCTTACCCGTAAGGCTATCCTTGAGCTTATGATGTGGCAGCAGCCTGATGGGGTTATAGCCTCTCCGTGCCCTGGGTGGTACAAGAGTGAGCTACCGTGCCAGATGCTTGCCAGCGTGGGCTACTACGGCTTCTATACCTACTATATGCTTACAGGGGATGTTGAGACTATTGAGACTGTATATCCTCGCGTAAAACGCTATCTTTTCGAGGTGTGGAGTCCTCAGAATAGCGGTCTTGTCAATGTACGCCGTGGTGGCTGGTATTGGGGCGATTGGGGCAAGAATATAGACAAGGAGGCACTTCAGCAGTGCTGGTACGCTGTAGCCCTCAAAGGTTTTATCCGTATGGCACGCCTTACAGGGCATAATAGCGACGCAATGATGGCTTCTCAGCTGCTTGATAAGATGTACTACTCCTTCAACAGCAAGTATTGGAACAGTGAGCTAAAGCACTATAAAACACCATCTTACAAAGATGTTCCAGACGACAGAGTACAGGCTATGGCTTGCCTTGCAGGCTTTGTTCCACAGGAGCGTTTTGAGGCTATGCGTGACTTTTTTGCCACATACCACAACGCCAGCCCGTATATGGAGAAGTATGTCCTTGAGGCTCTCTGCCGTATGGGTTACCACAGTGAGGCTTTGGAGCGTATGGAGCGCAGATTTGGGGGCATGGTAGCCTCTGAGCATACAACACTCTGGGAGGGCTGGGAATACACAGGCGGTCGCGGCATGAAGTACAAGAGTGGCAATGGCACCTACAACCACGCTTGGAGTGGCGGAGGACTGACTATCCTGAGCGAGTTTATAGCGGGCATAACACCCACTAAGCCAGCCTTTAAGAGCTTTACAGTCCGCCCAGCCTTGGCTACTCTAAACTATGTAAAGAGCACTGTTCCAACCCTCTACGGAAACATTGAGTTCCGTGCCGAGAAGAGCGAAAACAGCCTAAAAATAGAGATTACAGTGCCTCAAAACACCGTTGCAACCCTTGTAACCCCTGTAGGCTACCGTGAGCTTATTCTTGGGGATAGAGGCTCTACAGAGCTGACCCTTGAGCCTGGCAGCTATAGCGTAACTGCGGTGTTGTAGGAACGACTTAAGTTCAAAGAGCTATATACCCCGAAGAACTTTTACTTGTACAGGGTATCGGTTTTGGTGCGCATTGTCATTGTATGCCATTAAGAGCGTAGCTCGTTGCTATTCTTTGCTATTTCTGCTATTCTTGCGCACAAAAAAAGTTGGTAGTTTTTCTACCAACTTTTTTATTTCTCCACACATCAAACTACTTTACAGGTAGTCCAACGGGTCTTGTAAGGGTCTGCTGATACTGCTCTCCGTATGGTGTTGTAAGTGTGATAACAACAGGGGTTGTAGCCTCAGAGGTCTTTACACGGAACATATTTGCTGCGATAGCAAGGCGGTTGGTCTTGCTACTCTCCTTGTCAACCTTGAGGATTGATGGCTTGGCAAATACAACCTTCGCTGCAAGAGGGTCTGAGTCCTCTACCTTCTCAACTGTAAGCTCAGTGCCGTTCTCGGTAATAGAGAGCTTGCAGCCCTCCTCCCAAATCCAGCAGTTTACATAGACATAGTTGTTGTACTCTGGCTGTGAGTAGTCAATCTGGCGACTCTGAAGGTTACAGAGGTGCTTGAGGGTCTTGCTCTCAGCATATACCTTGCCAACCTCGTTCATATCGTAAGCTCTGAAAGGGTACTCTGAGCCCTTCTCTACGCTGTACCAACGCTTTGAGAACTTCTCGCCCTCGAAAGTGCAGAGATAGACACCCGCATCTGCACCATCCTCACCAATATTTATGCCGTGTGAGTTAGGGGTGTTCCACAAATCGCCACCAACAGATGTGATGTTGTACTCAACAATATTAGGGTACTGAGGATGCACAAAAGACATTGTTCTGTGTGAGTGACCAGAGAATACCTTGACACTCTTGTACTCCTTAAGCAGCTCAACAAGTGGCTCAGCCTTGCCCTCAGCAAAGCCATAGACCTGCTCGCCCTCTCCATTGTAGGTAAACATTGGTGCGTGCATACACACTACAACAGGTGTTGCCTTATCCACAGTAGCAAGGTCTTTCTCAAGCCAAGCAAGCTGACTATCAAGTAGATAGAGGTCATAGTTACGAGAGCCCACAACGCCCTTAGCTCTCTTCTGACCCTTCTTAACCTCGTTTTTATAGACGATATTGTCAAGGAAGACAAAGTGAACTCCGCCTCTATCCATAGAGTAGAAAGTAGGACCAAAGGTGTTGCAGAAACGCTGTATTGCATTGTAGTTCGGGTTGTCATCCGATGCTACAGATGGGTCGTAGTCGTGATTTCCGTGTACACAGTAGAACGGCATAGGGAACTTGTTGTCAATCAGATGCTCTGGTACTCTCTCAATGTCAAAACCTGTGGCATACCAAAATCTGTCCCATGTAATATCGCCCAAGCAGACTGACAGCACACTGCCTTTGGCATCCTCTGCCACCTGTTTTACTGTAGGCATAACCATCTTCTTGAAGTGCTTGATGTCGTCTCTTTTGGCATCGTCGCAGAAGTGTGTATCTGAGAACATCATCACACTGACAACGCTGTCGTCCACCTTCTTAAGCTCAAAATCGAAACGCTCACGCTTTGTAGGCTTCTCAATGCAGCGAGCCCAGAAACCAGGGCGTACCTTGTCCATCATAACCGGCTCGTAACCCGATGGGGTAGTGATAAATACAACGCCGTATGGCTTTGTGGAGGTCATGTTATAGATACCACGCTCGTCTGTGGTTACAATCTGCTCGCCATCTGAGACCTTAACACCTGCAAGGGGAGCTTTGCCACAATAGACCACACCTGTAAGTGTAGTGCCCTTTGGAGATTTGATTCTTCCTACCCTGTAGGCTGCCTCGGCTGAAAGTACAACAGCCAACGCCAAAACTATGGTTAATAATCTTTTCATTATGCAAAATATTTATAGAATAACGGTATTGTTTTCAGTCCAAGCTCAAATTGGTCAAGTCCGTAGCTCTCATTTGGGGAGTGGATTGCATCCTTAGAGAGTCCGAAGCCAAGGAGTATAGACTTTATGCCCAGCACCTGCTCAAAACAGCTTATAACGCCAATTGAGCCACCCGAATAGACAGGTACAGGATGCTTGCCAAAGACCTGAGCAATAGCCTTATCGGCAGCCTTATAAGCCTCAAGGTCGGTTGGAGAGACATACGGAGTACCGCCATGGGTAGGCGAAACTGTGACTTTCATACCCTTTGGAGCAAGGCTCTTGAAGTATGCTGCAAAGAGCTTTGTAATCTTGTCTGGGGTCTGGTAAGGCACAAGACGCATTGTAATCTTTGCAGAGGCTACAGCAGGGATAATGGTCTTGCTACCCTCGCCTGTATAACCGCTCCACATGCCGTTTATCTCGAAAGTAGGGCGAATACCTGTCCTCTCAAGGGTTGTATAACCCTCCTCGCCAGCTACGGCAGAGACGCCAATTCCAGCCTTGTATTTGCGAGTACAGAACGGTACGCTATTGAGAGCCTTACGCTCCGAAGTTGAGAGTTCACGCACATCTGCATAGAAGCCTGGGATTGTGATGTGTCCCTTGCTATCCACCACCTCAGAGAGCATCTTTGAGAGCACCATAGCAGGATTGTGTACCGCACCACCATATATTCCAGAGTGCAAATCTGCTGCACCATTTGCCACACTGACCTCTACACCTGCAATACCCCTTAGTCCGCATGTAATTGACGGAGTATCAAGGGATAACATTGAGGTATCAGAGACAAGTATAACATCTGCCTTAAGCATCTTTTTGTGAGTTTTGCAGAACTTACTAATCTCGGTTGAGCCACTCTCCTCCTCGCCCTCAAGCAGGAACTTGACATTGCAAGGCAGTGTATCTGTGGCACACATAGCCTCAAACGCCTTTATGTGCATAAAAGACTGACCCTTGTCGTCGTCAGCACCTCTGCCATATATTCTGCCATCCTTAATTACAGGCTCAAAAGGCTCTGTAGTCCACTCCTCAAGCGGCTCTGGTGGCATAACATCGTAGTGACCATAGACCAGCACAGTCTTAGCCTTTGGGGAAACAATCTTCTCGCCATAGACTATAGGTGCGCCATCGGTTGCAATAACCTCAGCACTGTCTGCACCCGCCTTTACAAGTGCCGCTGCAAGATGCTCTGCACAACGCTGACGAGCTGGTGCATACTCTGTCACAGCACTGATAGATGGAATACGGAGCAGCTCAAAAAGCTCCTCTAAAAATCGAGACTTGTTTTGCTCGATATACTCTCTTACCTTATCCATAATATGTGTGTTATAGGTTGCAAATTTCGCTAATTTCGGCAATAAATTTCTCAGCCAGAGCATCTGCCTCAGCAGTAGATTTTGCCTCTGTATAGATGCGGATAATAGGCTCTGTATTTGACTTACGCAGGTGTACCCAGCTCTCTGCAAAGTCAATCTTTACGCCATCTATATCGTTCACTTGCTCAGAGGAGTAACGGCTCTTCATCTCAAGTAATACTTTATCTACATCAATGGCTGGTGTAAGCTCAATTTTGTTCTTTGAAGCAAAGTATGCAGGATAGGTTGCTCTGAGGGCTGTCATTGTCATATTTTTCTTTGCCAAATATGTCAGGAACAGAGCCGTTCCCACAAGCGCATCACGACCGTAGTGCAACTCTGGGTAAATCACTCCGCCATTGCCCTCGCCACCGATAACAGCACCTGTCTCCTTCATCTTAGCAACCACATTTACCTCGCCTACAGCAGCAGCAGAGTAACTACCTCCGTGAGCAAGAGTCACATCACGCAACGCACGCGAAGAGCTGAGGTTTGAGACAGTATTTCCAACCTGCTGAGAGAGGATATAGTCTGCCACAGCAACAAGGGTATATTCCTCTACAAACATGCTACCATCCTCGCTTACAAAGGCAAGGCGGTCAACATCTGGGTCAACAACAATACCCAAATCTGCACCCTCCTTTACTATAACCTCCGAAATCTCAGTCAGATTCTGAGGCAGAGGCTCTGGGTTGTGTGCAAAGTGACCTGTAGGCTCACAGTTGAGCTTTACAACCTGACAACCCAACTGCTCCAACAGCTTAGGTATCACAACACCACCCACAGAGTTTACCGCATCAACTACAACCTTGAACTTACGAGCCTTTACAGCCTCTACATCCACAAGTGGCAGGGCAAGTACTTGAGAGATATGTGTATCATTGAAATCATCCCTTGAAATAACCGCTCCAATGTGGTCTATATCAGGAAATTGGAAATCCTCGTCTTCAGCTAATGCCAAGACCTGCTTACCCTCTGCATCGTTCAAAAACTCGCCTTTCTCGTTGAGCAACTTAAGGGCGTTCCACTGCTTTGGGTTGTGTGAAGCTGTGATGATAATTCCGCCATCGGCTTTGTAGGTTATCACAGCCATCTCTGTTCCTGGGGTGGTGCAGAGACCCACATTGATTACATCCACGCCACAGCCAAGCAGAGTACCCTCGATAAGGTCATTAACCATCTCGCCAGAGATACGAGCATCTCTACCCACAACGATACGGAGCTTTTTGCCTCCGTTTTTCTGGCTCATAAAGCGTGCATAGGCTGTTGTGAACTTCACTACATCAATAGGCGTAAGATTATTACCAGGCTCGCCGCCTATAGTTCCGCGAATACCTGAAATAGACTTGATAAGTGTCATGTTTTTTTTATTTTTAATAAAAAAGTTTTGCAAAATTTTTGAAATACGATGTAAATATATTACTTTTATGCCAATTATCCAACTTTGAACGAATATAAAATTTATTGTATGACTGAAAAGAGAGTAATTCCAGCTTCAGAACTCATTATAAATGAGGACGGTACGATTTTCCACCTGCATCTTCTTCCAGAGCAGATTGCAGATATTGTGATGCTTGTGGGTGACCCAGGCAGGGTAGAGATGGTTGCCTCTTTCTTTGACAGCCGAGAGTGCGAGGTCTCAAATCGTGAGTTTAAGACCATCACAGGCACCTACAAGGGCAAACGCATGACAGTCCTTTCAACAGGCATAGGCATTGGCAACATAGACATCTGCGTAACAGAGCTTGACGCCCTTGCAAATATAGACTTTTCAACCCGTCAGGTCCGCGACACCTTCCGTCAGCTGACCCTTGTACGCCTTGGTACTTCTGGCGCACTACAGGCTGATATTAAGGTTGGCGAGGCTATCTTTGCCCGCACCTCAGTAGGTTTTGACGGTCTTTTGAACTACTATGCAGGCAGAGACAGCGTCTGTGACCTTGAGTTAGAGAGGGCTTTCGTAGAGCACACCTCGTGGAATCCACAGCTCCCAAGCCCATACTTCATAGATGCAGACCCAACCCTTGCAGAGCTCTTTAAGGATACAACCCGTGAGGGTATAACCATCGCAGCACCAGGTTTCTACGCCCCACAGGGTCGTTGGGTACGCCTTCAGCCGCAGGATTTGAGCCTCAATGAGAAGATTGAGTCCTTCGAGTTTGGTGGCAGGAAGATTACCAACTTCGAGATGGAGAGTTCAGCCCTTGCAGGCATGGCAGCCCTTATGGGTCACAGAGCGGCTACAATCTGCACAATCATCGCCCAGCGTATAGCCCTTGATGCTTGCACAGACTACAAACCATTTGTAAGACAGATGATTGCCTCTGCCCTTGACAAATTAGCGACACTTTAGAGTATAATACAAACAATAAAAAACATAGAAAGATGAAATTTACAGTATCAAGTTCAGCACTGTTGTCACTGCTTTCGACAACAGGTAAAGTAATCAACAACAAAAGCTCACTTCCTATCCTTGAGCACTTCCTTATGGAGCTTAAGGATGGTGTTCTGCGAGTTACAGCCTCAGACTCAGAGACCACACTTATCGGTACTCTTGAGGTAGAGAATATTGAGCGTGAGGGTATGGTTGCAGCCCCTGCAAAGGTGTTGCTCGATGTGCTTAAGGAGTGTTCTGAGATGCCGCTTACCTTTGATGTAAACGACAGCACTTGGGAGATTAAGATTACCTGGCACGGTGGTAGCTCCTCTGTCCCAGGCGCAAACCCTGTAAGCTACCCAACAAACAAGACCCTTGCTGAGGATAAGAGCGAGATTAGTGTAGATGTTGACACCCTTGTAAACGGTATCAACAAGACCATCTTCGCCACTGCTGACGACGACTTTAAGCCTATGATGAACGGCGTATTCTTCAACATCGAGCCACAGGGCATTACCTATGTTGCAACAGATGCACACAAGTTGGTAAAGTTCACAGCCGAGCATGAGAATCAGATTTCAGCCTCATTTATCCTGCCTAAGAAGCCTGCAAACCTGCTCAAGAGCATGCTACTCAAGGAGGAGGAGGATGTGACTATCAGCTTTGACCAGAGCAATGCCGTATTTACTCTGAAGAGCTACACCCTTATCTGCCGTCTTATCGAGGGTAACTATCCTAACTACAACGCTGTAATTCCTGCTGCAAACCCTAATAAGATGCTTATAGACCGCATCGAGCTACTCAATGGTATTAAGCGTGTGGCTGTGTGTGCAAACTCTGCCACAAACCTTATTCGCCTTGATATTGCAGACAACAAGCTGACCCTTACAGCGCAGGATGCAAACTTCTATGTATCTGCAAATCAGAGTCTTAGCTGCTCATACGAGGGTAGCCCAATTACTATCGGTTTTAAGTCAGTCTTCCTTGTAGAGATTCTCTCTAACATTGAGACTCCGACAGTTCTTGTCGAGCTTGCAGACTCTACCAGAGCGGGTGTATTCAAGCCTGTATATGACGATGTGCAGAGTACAACTACTCTGATGCTGCTTATGCCAATGGTAATTAGCGCATAGTGCAATGAAGCTAAATCTTAAAAAGCCGATGGTCTTCTTCGATTTGGAGACCACCGGCACTGATACTGCTAACGACCGTATTGTCGAAATCTCGCTTATCAAGGTTGCTCCAGACGGGGAGAAGACCATAAAAACCCGCAGAATCAACCCAGAGATGCCTATCCCTGCTGAGGCTACGGCTGTACACCACATCACAGACGAGGATGTAAAGGATTGCCCGACCTTCCGTCAGATAGCAAAGTCTCTGAAGAGCTTTATTGAGGGTTGTGACTTTGGCGGCTTCAACTCCAACCGTTTTGACCTTCCTCTGCTTGTAGAGGAGTTTATGAGGGCTGGTGTAGAGGTTGACTTTTTCCGTCGTGCCAAGTATGTTGATGTGCAAAACATCTTCCACAAGAAGGAGGAGCGTACCCTTGTTGCGGCATACCGTTTCTACTGCAACAAAGAGCTTGGCGATGCTGCGCACGGTGCAGAGGCTGATACCCTTGCAACCTACGAGGTACTGCTTAGCCAGATTGAGAGATACCCCGACCTTGAGAATAGCGTTGAGTTCCTCTCAGCCTACTCTTCAAGGGGCGAGTGTGCCGATTTTGCAGGCAGGATAGGCTATAACGACAAGGGTGAGGAGGTCTTTACCTTTGGTAAGTACAAGGGTCAGAGCGTAGAGCAGATATTCAAGAACGAGCCTGGTTACTACGATTGGATGATGAAAGGCGATTTTCCTCAATACACCAAAAAGATTATTACAGAGATTAAACTAAAGAATAAAAAGTTCTAATGGTTAGAAAAATAGGCATTGCCGCGCTTGTTTGTTTCCTCTTCTGTGGGGTGTTATCTGCCCAGCAGAGCGGACAGATTGTATATATAGATGGTATGAAATATACCGTCTATACTGCTGTTAAGGGGGACACCCTCTACTCTCTCTCCAAGAGATACAATGTGACTATTGACGAGATTACAGCAGCCAATCCTATCCTTGCAGAGGGGCTAAAGTTGGGTCAGACCATAAAGATACCTCACAAGGCTGAAGCTCCCAAAAAGGCTCAAAAGCGACCAAAGCGTCAGTTTATCACACACACCGTAAAGAAGGGGGAGACACTCTACTCACTCTCTCGCCTCTACGAGATATCTGTTGATGCGCTTACTAAGGATAACGACAATATTGACCCTACACACCTTGCCATAGGGCAGAAGGTCTATATTCGTCGCAGCGAGATTGGTCTTACCGACGAAAAGACCACCCGTGAGCAGATTACAGAGCAGAGTCAAGCCATGAATAGTGTTGCCTTTGGCGACTACAGCTACCATGTTGTCCACAAGGGCGAGGATGCGGCAGATATAGCCTCTCGTTTTCACACCACAGTCGAGGCACTGCTTGCTCTGAACGGTTTTAAGGCTGAGAGTGGCATCCGCGAGGGTCTTATAATCAAAGTCCCAAAGGTTGCACTGCCAGAGGAGAGTTCTGAGGAGCCTTCTGAGCCAGAGGAGGAGAGTGTTGTTGAGGAGATTGACCTCAAAACGCTCAATAAGGGCACGCGTGCAAATATCGCCCTTATGCTCCCTCTGGGAAGTGAAGCCAAGCCTGTACAGAACTACATAGACTTCTACCAGGGCTTTCTTTTGGGTGCAGACCACATCAGGGCAGGTGGCATTGAGTCTGAGATTAACCTCTTCAACACCGCCCACAACTTAGACAAGGTTACAGCCATTATTGAGGATGGCAAACTTAGCCAGGCAGATGTCATTGTGGGTCCTGTGTATGAGGACACACTGATTCCTGTTGTGCGCTATGCCGAGAAACGCAATGTTCCTGTTGTCTCTCCGCTTGCAAACCTTACCCACTCTGAGGGCAACAATCTCTACCAGATGTCTCCACGCCCACAGACTAAGTACGACAAGGTTAGACACCTATTTGACGGCAGTAGAAGGGTTGTATTTATCACTTCTGACACAACAGACCGCGACTTTGAGAGGGAGGTTAAAGAGATACTTGGAGAGGTACCATACACCACCCACCACTACATCTACGAGCATCCCTCTATTATAGAGAAACGCGAGAAAGCTCGTGCTGAGGGTGCTGAGGTAGAGCCCTCTCCAAGCGATATGGCTCCGCTGCTGAGTTGTGAGACTGAGAGTGTCTATGTAATCCTTGCAGGCACAGAGGTTGAGTTGGATAGAATACTTGCAGCCCTTGCCTCGGCAAATATATCGCTTACAGCCCGCTCTATGAAGGTTGCGCCATATACTGTCTTTGGAAACAACAAGTGGAATCGTTACCGCAACATTGACCGCTCGCTCTTCTTCTCAAATAGCGTGACAATGCTCTCTACATACCACATAGACCGTAGCGACCAGACTATCCGAGACTTTAGCGCAGAGTATATCAAGGCGTTTGGCTCACTGCCATCTCTCTATGCACACCGAGGCTATGACGCGGCTATGATTTTCATCCCATCACTCTTTGAGGAGCAGGGTGTTGACTCTGAGAGGGTATTTAAGCCACTTCAGACCCCTTATAACTTCACAACCGACCCAAAGACTAAGGTGCGTGTAAACGACGAGTGGGTTAGGGTACAGTACAATAGTAACTTCACAATTACAGCCGAGTAGTATGCCAAACCTTGTGACCAATATCCCTGCAAAGACCATTGAGCGACTGAGCGAGTACCGCAGAACACTGCTCAAGTACCACCGTCAGGGTGTAACGCACATCTTCTCGCATGTACTTGCGGGTATTCACGGTATTACAGCTGTGCAGGTGCGCCGAGACCTTATGCTTATAGGCTTTTCGAGCGATACTAAGAAGGGTTACGATGTGGCAGACCTTATGGGGTTTATAACCAAGCTGCTCTATAGCGAGAATACGACAAATATAGCCGTAATCGGCATGGGACACCTCGGTCAGGCTATTACTAAGTATTTCAACAGCAAGCAGTTAAAGCTCCGTATTACCGCAGCCTTTGATACCGACCCCAACAAGGCAGGGCATACAATAGACGACATACCGTGCTACGATATGAGCCGTTTTGAGGAGGTTATGGAGAGCCTTGACATCAGCATTGTCATCCTCTCACTGCCTGCCAAAGCTGCCACAGAGCTTGTTGTGCCAATTATCAATGCAGGAATCAAGGGTGTGCTAAACTTCACATCTGCACCTCTGAGTTTCCCGCAGGGTATTGTGGTAGAGAACTACGATATAACAACCATCCTTGAGAAGGTGGCTTACTTTGTAAAGGCTGCCGAGGAGAGCGAAAACAACCAGTAGCTATGCAGATACTTCAAGGATTTGACAACCTACCTCAAATAACCCAACCCGTTGCCACTGTTGGCTCGTATGACGGTGTACATGCGGGTCATCGCATACTTATCGAGGCTGTGGTATCGCGTGCTAAGGCAAGGGGCGGAAGTAGCGTTGTGCTTACCTTTGAGCCACACCCCAGAATCACTCTTGGGCAGGATAGTAACCTTCGTCTGTTAACATCTTTAGAGGAGAAGGCTCTGCTACTGGAGCGTTTAGGGGTTGATTATCTGATTGTTATACCATTTGACAAAGAGTTTAGCAAACTCTCACACCAGCAGTTTATAAACGACTATCTGATTGGTAAAGTGGGTATTGTGGAGCTTATTGTGGGCTATAACCACCACTTTGGGCACAATAAGTCGGGAGACTATGGCTATCTTGCCACTCAGTCACATATAGAGGTTACTCGCGTAAGTCAGCACCTTGTTGACACCCGCAAGGTAAGTTCAACTGTTATCAGACAGAGTATTGCAGATGGCGATATGAGCACCGCAACAGAGCTTCTTGGACATACCTATATTATAATAGGTAGTAGCGACAGTAGGGGAGTTGTCAGCGTTGACAGTTATAAACACCTTCCACCATGTGGAGTATATAGTGCCGTGGTTGACGGTAGAAATAGTGAGATTAGGGTTGATGAAGAGGGAATTTTTTGCAATGTCAAATCAAAAAAATTAGTTATAGAGCTATGATTACACACGACACAAAGATAAGGGTACTCTACAGAGATACCGACAAGATGGGCGTAGTATATCACGCCAACTATATAGTCTTCTACGAGGCTGCACGCAATGAGATGTTCAGGGCGATAGGGTTGCCATACACAATGCTTGAGGCTGAGAATATTGTTATGCCCATTGTAGAGGTTGAGTCAAAGTACAAAGCCCCTGCATACTACGACGACCTACTTACTGTGCGTGCTACAATAAAAGAGATGCCTGCCGTGCGTGCCATTGTAGAGTATGAGGTCTTTAATGAGAAAGGCGAGTTACTCAACACGGGTAAGACCGTTCTTGGATATGTTAATACTGAGCGTATGCGACCTTGCAGGGCTCCTCAAAAGTTTATAGATGAACTTAAGCAATACTTCCAAGATTAGCCTTGCCATAGCAGGTTATGCAGCAGTTGTTGCACTCTATTTTTTCCGAGCAACTTTTGGCTTAGATAGTGGTGTATGGCTTGATATTACAAAGACTCTGCCCGTACTTTTCCTAAGCATAACAACCTTTGTATCAGGCAGTAGCAAGCTGTTACCTACAGCATTACTTCTATCAGCTTTAGGCGACCTTGCAGGCGAAGAGGGGCTATTTCTGTGGCAGATTTCGCTCTTTGCTGCGGCGCATATAGCCTTTATCATCTACTTTGTAAAGGGTGGTACAATGAGCCGAAAATCGCTCTATGGCACAGTCGTTTGGGCTATAGTGCTTGTCACTTTTGGCACATACATTATCTGCAATATAGATGTGGCTGTCTATAGATACGCCTGTGCAGCCTACATGGTCATAATCGGGGCGATGGTTGGCTCGACGATGTTTTTAGAGTCAAAATTTAGGTGGTGCTACATAGTTGGTGCGCTACTTTTTGCCTTCTCAGACAGTTGCATTGCCTGGAACAAGTTTGTGGAGCATTTCAGCTATGCAGGTGTTATAATCATGTCAACATACTTTGCCGCGCAGGGTATTTTTGCCACTCTCTACCTTAAAGAGCGCAGTTAGACCTGTCATTATCTGCCACTTTGGCAGAGTAGAGTGTTGTGGCACAGCGTTTGATTGACTGTCTGCAAAAAAATGCAAACAATAAATCAGACATATTATGGCAAATATTAAGAACGGTACAATTGGGGTAACTACCGAAAACATCTTCCCCGTAATTAAGAAGTTCCTCTACTCTGACCACGAGATTTTCTTGCGTGAGCTTGTTTCCAACGCTGTGGATGCCACTCAGAAGCTCAAGACCCTTGCTTCAACAGGTGTCTATGGTGGCGAGATGGGCGAAATTGCAATCAACATCAGCGTTGATAGCGACAATAAGACCCTTACCGTAACCGACCGTGGTATAGGTATGACAGCCGAGGAGGTTGACAAATATATCAACCAGATTGCCTTCTCTGGCGCAGAGGAGTTCCTTGCAAAGTACCAGAATCAGGCTATAATCGGTCACTTTGGACTTGGTTTCTACTCAGCCTTTATGGTCTCTGACAAGGTTGAAATCTTCTCTCAGTCATACAAAGAGGGCACTAAGGCTGTACATTGGAGCTGCACAGGCTCTCCAGAGTACCAGATGGAGGAGATTGACTCTCGTGACCGCGGTACAACAATTGTCCTCCACCTCTCTGAGGATTGCGCTGAGTATGCAGACAACAGCAAGGTTGGCGAGCTGTTAAAGAAATACTGCCACTTCCTGCCTGTACCTATCGTATTTGGCAAGGTTAAAGAGTGGAAAGATGGTAAGTATGTTGATACTGACAAGGACAATGTAATCAACAACATTGAGCCTCTCTGGACTCGTAAGCCAGCCGATATTACCGAGCAGCAGTACAAGGAGTTCTATCAGGAGCTCTATCCGATGAGTGACGAGCCACTCTTCTCTATCCACCTCAATATTGACTATCCGTTCAATCTGACAGGAATTTTGTACTTCCCTAAGATTCACAACAACTTTGAGATTCAGAAGAATAAGATTCAGCTCTACTGCAACCAGGTATTTGTTACCGACTCGGTTGAGGGTATTGTGCCAGAGTATCTGACTCTGCTCCACGGAGTTATTGACTCGCCAGATATTCCACTCAATGTCTCTCGTTCATACCTCCAGAGCGACAGCAATGTAAAGAAGATTTCAAGCTACATCACCCGTAAGGTGGCAGACCGTCTTGCAGAGCTGTTCAACACTATGCGTGAGGAGTACGAGCAGAAGTGGGATGACCTGAAGATATTTATCGAGTACGGAACGCTTACCGACGAGAAGTTTGCCGAGAAGTCGCCTGCATTTATGCTTTGGAAAGATATTGACGGCAAATACTTCACAGCCGAGGAGTATCGTAGTGCGGTAAAGGACAACCAGACCGACAAGAACAACACCCTTATCCTGCTCTACACCGACGAGATTGAGGGCAAGCACTCATTTATTGAGGCAGCAAAGGCAAAGGGCTACAATGTCCTTGAGATGGGCGGACAGCTCGATAGCCACTACATCAACTGGTATGAGTCTAAGAACGAGGGTGTACGCTTTGTAAGAGTCGATAGCGATATTATTGATAAGCTCATACAGAAGGCTGACAACATGAAAATCTCACTCTCTGAGGCACAGCAGTCTCTGATGCGCCCTGTATTTGAGAGCCAGCTGCCTGATGACGAGAAGATTCACTACAACATAACCTTTGAGGCTATGGCTGCAACTGATGCCCCTGTGGTAATTACACAGGACGAGTTTATGCGCCGTATGAAGGAGATGGCTAAGATGAGCGGTGGTGGCATGAGCCAATTCTACGGTCAGATGCCAGACAACTTTACAATAGCTGTAAACGGCAACCATCCTATTGTACACAACATCCTGAGCGATGTTGAGACAGCCTACGGAGACAAGCTGAAGAGCATCACAAAGAAGATTGACGCCGCTGTAGCCGAGGAGAATCGCTTTGAGGAGCTTACAAAGGGTAAGAAAGAGGAGGAGCTTACTGCCGAGGAGAAGACTATGCGAACAGAACTCTCTGAGAAGGTAACTCTGCTAACCGACCAGCGCAACACTCGTCTGCGTGAAATTGGTAGCCAGAATGCCCTTGTCCGCCAGATTATAGACCTTGCACTGCTCTCAAACGGCATGCTGAAAGGCAAGCACCTCTCAGACTTTATACAGCGTTCTATCTCGCTTATAGAGAGCGAGAAGAACGCGTAAAAAAGAGTATTGATATTCCCTCCAAAGAGGCTGACTAAAAAGTCCGCAAGGATGTATTAGTCAGCTTTTTTATGTTTGAGTTTTTTTGTGAGGGGGGGGTGGATAAAAAATTGGCTATTCCGTTGAAAAACAATGGAATAGCCTTTGTTGTATCAAAAAG
>CAZIPR010000017.1:0-35306 GCA_964541245.1 uncultured Alistipes sp. | reverse complement strand
CTACGCAGACTATACCAAGAAAATTGTTGTAGCCGAGGGCAAAACCGAGACCGTTACTGCTACACTGAGCAAACAGACTGCTCAAAGCAGCGGTAGCAGTTCAAATATCGGCAATATCGAGATGGTCTTTGTCAAGGGCGGTACATTTACCATGGGTGCAACTTCTGAGCAAGGAAGTGATGCGTGGGATGATGAGAAACCTGCACATCAAGTAACCGTTTCAGATTTTTATATTGGTAAATATGAGGTTACTCAGGCTCAATGGCGCGCGGTAATGGGTAGTAATCCGAGCTATTTCAAGGGCGACAACTTGCCTGTTGAAAATGTATCATGGAATGATATTCAAAAGTTTATTGAAAAGTTAAATGCTCAGACAGGCAAAAAATTCCGTCTGCCAACCGAGGCTGAGTGGGAATACGCTGCCCGCGGAGGCAACAAGTCGCGAGGCTATAAATATAGTGGTAGCAATAATATAGACAATGTTGCTTGGTACACAAGTAACTCTGGTAGTAAAACCCACCCTGTGGGTCAAAAGCAACCAAATGAACTTGGTATCTACGATATGTCAGGCAATGTTTGGGAGTGGTGCTATGATTGGTACGGCAATTACAGCAGTAGCTCACAGACAAATCCTACGGGTCCAAGCAGTGGCTCTTACCGCGTCTTGCGTGGCGGTGGCTGGGGCGGCGATGCCGGGCGCTGTCGTGTCTCTATTCGTGGCAACGGCAGTGCGGACACTCGTTTCAGCAGCTACGGCTTCCGCCTTGTCTGTTCCCCTGAGTAAGACTGTGACTTCGTAAAACAAAAGTTCTTCGTGGATTTGATATCCCGAAGAACTTTTTTGTTGGCACAGTTTTGGGATTTGCTGTACAATAACCAAAAATAATCCGATATGAAGCAGAACGATAAAAAACATTTGACTGCCGAGAATGGTCGTCCAGTGGCAGACAATCAGAATACGCAGACAGCGGGCATCCGTGGTCCTGTAACGATGCAAGACCATTGGCTGATGGAGAAACTTGCGCATTTTGACCGAGAGGTAATACCTGAGCGTCGTATGCACGCCAAAGGGGCAGGAGCATACGGTACATTTACTGTTACGCACGATATTTCGACATATACGCGAGCTTCGATATTCTCGCAGGTGGGCAAGAAGACCGACTGTTTTGTCCGTTTTTCGACTGTGGCGGGCGAGCGAGGGGCTGCCGACGCCGAGCGAGATATTCGCGGTTTTGCCATAAAGTTCTACACCGAGACGGGCAATTGGGACTTGGTGGGGAATAATACGCCCGTATTTTTTCTGCGCGACCCGCTGAAATTTCCAGACCTTAACCATGCCATAAAGCGCGACCCTCGTACAGGCATGCGTAACGCAAATAGCAACTGGGACTTTTGGACGCTGTTGCCTGAGGCTCTGCATCAGGTGACGATAACAATGTCGCCGCGCGGCATCCCCGCCTCGTTTCGCCACATGCACGGCTTTGGCAGCCATACTTATAGTTTTATAGATGCTGCTAATCATCGCACATGGGTAAAATTTCATCTGCGTACCTTGCAGGGTATCAAGAATTTAACCGATGCAGAGGCGGAGGCGCTGATTGCCAAGGATAGAGAGTCGCATCAGCGCGACCTCTTCGAGGCTATCGAGCGTAAAGAGTTTCCTCGCTGGCTTATGCAGGTGCAGTTGATGACAGAGGAGCAGGCAAAAGAGTACAGCATAAACCCATTTGACCTGACAAAGGTGTGGTATCATGGCGACTTCCCGCTGCAAGATGTTGGTATTCTGGAGCTTAACCGTAACCCCGAAAATTTCTTTGCCGAGGTTGAACAGTCGGCATTTAACCCGATGAATATCATCGACGGCATAGGTTTTTCGCCCGATAAGATGTTGCAGGGCAGGCTCTTTTCGTATGGCGATGCGCAACGCTATCGTTTGGGGGTCAACCATCACTTGATACCTGTTAACCGCCCTCGTTGTCCCTACCACGCCTACCACCGCGACGGTCAGATGCGTACAGATGATAATGCGGGGCGCACAATAGCTTATGAGCCAAATAGTTATGGCGAGTGGCAGGATACTCCGTCGCTTAAAGAGCCGCCTTTGGCTATAAGTGGCGAGGTCTATAACTACGACGAGCGTGAGGCGGATGATGATTACTACACCCAGCCGGGCAAACTGTGGCGGCTTATGAGTGAGGCGGATAGGGTTGTCACCTGCGAGAATACGGCACGCGCCATGGGCGATGCTGCGTTATTTATCAAGCAACGCCATATCCGCAACTGCTACCGTGCCGACCCCGCCTATGGCGAGGGTGTTGCCCGTGTTTTGGGTCTCTCTACAGCCGAGGCTCTTGCTGCTCCAGACCCTGCCAACCCCACATGGGATCACAGATAGATATTTTTTTCTGGGTACAATAGCTGCGGACGCGCCTAAACAGAGGATTTAGGCGCGTCCGCAGCTGTCGTAGCATTATTTGCACATTTTTGATAGCTTCTTAATATCTCCTACATCAATGATGCGCTTAGAATAGCCACACTTTACGCAGCTTATCATTGCGCGGGCAACCTCCTCCATAGTATTCGAGAAACCGGGTATCCATGTGAAGAGCCAATGGTATTTTCCCCAGCCTTGCAGTCGTCTCTGACCCTTGTATGGTTTCATGCCCGCAGGACGAAATCCGTATGCCGCCTTGAAACCCATAGTGGTTAAATCGCGCTCTGTCTTTGCCTTTGTCTGCGACCAGAATTGACGAGATGTCTCGCTTGTCCCTGCGCCACTAACATAGATAAATACAAACTCACGACTTGCCCCGATAGCCGCTGCAAAGTGCATCGTAATATTGTATGAGAGGTGGTAGTAGTCCTCTTTTGACATGCCTATATTGCTCTTGCCCGCACAGAAAAAACAGGCATCATACC
Organism: uncultured Alistipes sp.; assembly: GCA_964541245.1. Classification (GTDB taxonomy): domain Bacteria; phylum Bacteroidota; class Bacteroidia; order Bacteroidales; family Rikenellaceae; genus Alistipes. The sequence continues at coordinate 32,387 of CAZIPR010000017.1, read as the reverse complement.
CCTGTAACTTCGGGTCATTGGTTGGCAGACTCATAAAGTCCTCTACAATATACTCTTCGAGTTTAGGGTGTGAAATCTCGCACTGACGACGGCTCACGCTCAAGACCTTTTCAACCTCTGGATTGTCAAGGCACGCAAGCAGCACACCCTCGCCAACAAATCCTGTTGCCCCTGTAAGTATTATCTTCATAGTTGCCTATTTACCTTATGTTTGTTAATAATCTTCAGTATCGTGTTAAATATCTCTTCTGCCTCCTTTTTATTGAGTCCCGCTTTGGCTGCAACGGCAATTAAATCCTCTTTTGTCGGTTCAATGCTGTCGTTTATAGATGTTGTGTGATAGCCATTTATGCCATCGCTCGGTAGCAGGTCGAAGGCTAGCGAAAGGTGCCAATCGCCATTGCGGTAGATAAATGCAAAGTTCTTTGCGTGGTCGTCCTTGTTGCAAATCAGATAGTTGAAAACCATCAGACGATATACCCTCCATAGCTCTGCTATGCTATGGGTAAGGGCTGCGCACACCCTAAAAATATGCAAATAGTCAATACTTGGCATACGGTAGTCAGCCCCTATAAGAGCTGCGATGCTTACAACATGTAGTTTGCCGTTTGGTGTGCGGTCAAAACGCTCTACACCGAAATATTTATCCTCAAAGAGTCGTGTTTCGGGCATCTCAATACCGCACTCTTTGGCAAGCCGCGAGTAGTTGTACTCGTCACGACCAATGCGCTTTGGGTCTTGCTTTGCGCGGAACTTTACAAGCCACTCCTTGCCCTCAAAGCGGGTGAAAATCTTTGGTCGGGCACCGCCAGGCGAGCCTCCGCGATGTTGAAACTCCTCAATGCCCTCTCCTGTATAGTCGTCGTTATCAAGAATCTGTTCCGCCTCTAATGCAAGCCTCTCAAAGTCGGCATACTCTTGCCTGCTTACAACGCTCTTATCTGGTCTAAATTCTAAAGCTCCACGACCCGTAGAGCCTACCAAGGCAAGACGGTCAAGAAGGGTCAGATTTCGAGGATTTATACCCTGCCTCTGCAAATATCTATCGAGGATAAGCTGCCCCCAGCCATCTGGTAGGCAGTCATCAAATACTCCAAACCCGCCATCGAAAGGTCGTGGTCTTGCAATGAAGACTCCACTGCGCAAGGGTAGCTCAAATGGAGAGATTGAGAATCCAGATGCGAGCCACTCTGCCGAATACTCAAAGGCGCAAAGCCCCTCTTTGGTCAAGGCTAAACGACCAATAACTCGGTTAGCAAATATAACCTCTATCTGCTTAATGCTATTCATTTTTCTTTCCCCTTTTACGGCTAAAGCTCTGCTCGCTAAGTACATCATCCAGAGACTGATACTGCTTTTGAGCAAATAAAGTATCAAAATCGGATAGGGCATTTAGTGCAAAACCGATTTGGAGCAGGCTTCTCAATGAAATTTCCCCCGTCTGCTCAAAGCGACGATAGGTGGCAAATTTTACCCCTGCACGAGTCGCAAGACCCTCTTGTGTGAGATTTAGCTCTAATCGTCGCGCCTTAACCCTGGAGGCAATCTGCGCAGCTACATCACTTGGATTTGTAATATTAACTGATAATATATTATTCATAGTGAGCTTTTATACTTGATAATAAATAATATTTTATTTATTGCAAAGATAGTAATTTTTGCTAAATCATACAAGAATAGTGCAATTTTGACAAAAGAAAAAAGATAACAAGCTGAAAATCAATCTGTTATCTTTTTACACTGTGCCCAGAATAGGACTCGAACCTACACGTCTCTCAACACTCGCACCTGAAACGAGCGCGTCTACCATTTCGCCATCTGGGCTTTGCAGGTGCAAAGGTAGTAAAAATTTGGAATAAACAATAGTTTTTGTAACTATTTTTCGTAAGTGGTAGTGGTTTGTTGCCGTATTATATCTTATTGAGCGCATCGAAACCCTTGCCATACACGCCCATAACTGAGCCGATGGTAATAAAGGCGTCAGGGTCAACACTCTCTGCAACCTTAAGGATAACAGAGGTGTCGCGTTTACGGCAAACAACCATAACTATATTGTGCTGATTTTTTGAGTACCAGCCCTTTGCATCAATAACAGTTGCGCCACGGTGGGCGATATTATTCATAGCATCTGCCATGGCAGTATAGTCTTTGCAGACAATCATAATCTGGTTTGACTGCTGATTACCCGTCATCAACATATCAACAGTGTAGCCCAGCACGGCAGTCATAACAAAACCGTAGATAACGCCATCAATGCCAATATCAGCCGAAGCTGGCAACAACAGAGCTGAGCCGATGATTACAGAGTCTATAGAGCGGACAATTTTACCGTAAGATACTGTGCGATAGTTGTTTATAATCATCGCTACAATATCCACACCACCTGTAGAGCCACCCTGAGAGAAGCTCATTGCTACACCAACACCTGAGAATATACCGCCGAGAATTGCCGAAAGCAAGCGGTTATCAAGGTGGAAAATGTCCATTATTGTTCCATCGGGCAGGGTAAACAACTCCTGCATGGTTGACATGGCAAGTGACAGCATACAGACACAGAAAATGGTCTTAATGCCAAACTTCCACCCGACGATAAATCCCGCTATAAGTAGCAGTATGGCGTTGATTACAAAGACCATAACACCGATAGAGATGGTCTCGCCTGAGAAGTAGTATATAAGCAGTGACAGACCCGAAGCACCACCACCCACGCTCTTTGCAGGTAGGATACATCCAATCCATCCGAAGGCATAGCAGAACATGCCCAAGGTCATAATAACATACTCCTTAACGGTCGTAAAAAGCGTTGTTTTGCCGATTTGCATAGTAAGTAACCTTTTTTATGGGTGCAAAGTTAAGAATTTTTCGCCTTGATATATCTTTTTTTCGCATAATCTTTTCTCAAGCATGCTCCAGAGTGTCTCATTTCGCACTAAACCCCAATTTCTGCCATAGTGGTAGCGTGGCGGTGCTTCGCTTGCAAAACGCTCCACAACAAGGTCGGGGCGCAGACGGCAGAGAATCTCCGAGAATAGGTCGATATACTCCTCAATGCTCAAAAAACGGAACTGCTCAGGATTTTTGTCATACTGTTCTGCCATTATCGTACCACGGAATATCTGTAGCTGGTGGAATTTTATGGTGGTAAGCGGTAGGGCGTTGATTTTCTCTGTTTGGGCTATAAGGTCGCTGTCGCTCTGCCCTGGCAACCCAAGGATAAAGTGCGCGCCTGTGTGAAGCCCTCTTGCGGCACTCATCTCTACGGCGCGAACAGCTGTGGCGTAGTCGTGTCCGCGATTTATGGAGCGTAGCACGCTGTCGTCTGTACTCTCAATGCCGTACTCAATGGCTACATAGTGACTTTTTGCCAGCTCGGCAAACATGTCGAGTTTCTCTTCATCTACGCAGTCTGGTCGCGTGCCGACAACAATGCCAGCCACAAGTGGGTGCGAGAGTGCCTCTGAGTATATCTGTTTAAGGGTCTCAAGCGGTGCGTAGGTGTTTGAAAAAGATTGGAAGTAGGCAAGATAACGGCTTGCGTTGCGGTATCTGCGGCGATGAAACTCAATCCCCTTCTCAATCTGCCATAGCACGCTCTTTGTTGGCTGACAATATGAGGGTGTAAAGGCGGCATTGTTGCAAAATGTGCAGCCACCTTCAGATATGCTCCCGTCACGGTTTGGACAGGTAAAGCCAGCGTTGACAGCAACCTTCTGCACGCGGCTGCCAAAGAGTCGCTTGAAGTAGGCTGCGTAGCTGTTGTATGGTCTATTGTCGCCCCATGGATACATAACGCAAAAATAGCCATATTTTTTTGATTTTTAGCAACAAATTTGTATATTTGTATGCCTAAATCTATTGTAAAACTTTTTGCTATGGAGAAAAAACTTGAAATCAGCTACTCTCACTACTCGTCATTAGACCAGATGCCTGCTGCTGACAGAGTGCTTGTCGTTGAGGCAGAGAGAGCCTTGAAGAAGGCTTATCCTAAATATTCAGGCTTTAGCGTAGGTGCTGCTGTGCGCCTTGCAGATGGCACTATTCTGCATGGAGCAAACTCTGAGAGTGAGGTCTTTCCCTCTGGAATATGCGCCGAGCGCAGTGTCCTCTACTATGCTGAGGCAAACTACGCCTCCTCGCCTATTGAGGTACTTGCCATAGCCTCTGACCCTTCGGAGAGGGAGTGCTACCCTTGCGGGGCATGCCGTCAGGTAATACTCGATGTGCAGCGTAGGCAGCAAAGACCTATTCGCCTTATTATGAGTGGCGGAGGCAGTGCTACGGTAGTAGATAATGCCGAAGCTCTGCTACCATTTACTTTTCAGTTGTAGAAATTATGTTTAGACCGACAGATATAATATTTGAAGATAACCACCTTATTGTTGTCAATAAGCATTGTGGCGATTTGGTACAGCCAGACCCAAATGGGGATTCGGCTTTAGAGAACGAGATAAAGGCGTTTATAAAGGTGCGCGACAACAAACCCTTTGATGTCTTTTTAGGGGTTGTGCACCGTATAGACCGCCCCGTAAGCGGTGTTGTGCTCTTTGCCAAGACCTCAAAGGCTCTGTCTCGCCTCAATGAGATGATTCGCAAGGGCGAGATTACAAAACGCTATTGGGCTGTAGTTGAAAATCGCCCTCAGACAGAGAGTGGCGAGCTGGTACACTATATCCAGCGCGACGGCAGAACAAATCGTTCATATTGCTATAACGCCCCTAAGGGTGATGCTAAAAAGGCGGTACTCAGATACGCTGTCTTGGGCTGCTCAGACCGTTACACCCTTGTTGAGGTGGAGCTTATCACAGGTCGCCACCACCAAATCCGCGCACAGCTCTCTAAGATAGGCTGCCCGATAAAGGGCGACCTTAAGTATGGCGCAAAACGGTCAAATCCAGATGGCGGCATATCGCTCCACTCGCGCAGCATGACCTTTATCCACCCTGTGCGTAAGGAGAGCGTGACTGTCGAGGCTGCTGTGCCTGCTGACGATAATCTATGGTTGTACTTCGCACAATCGCAGGCAGGGCTATGAGAGCGGTAATACAGAGAGTAAAACACGCCTCAGTGGCAATTGAGGGTAGTGTTGTGGGCAAAATTGAGCATGGTCTGCTTATCCTGCTGGGCGTTGAGGCGGCAGATAGTGCTGAAGATATTGAGTGGCTTGCGGGTAAAATCTCGCGTCTTAGAGTCTTTGACGACGAGCAGGGGGTTATGAATCTTGATGTTACCCAGGTTGGCGGTAGGGCACTTGTCGTTAGCCAATTTACCCTCTACGCATCTACCAAAAAGGGCAACCGCCCATCCTATATCCGCTCGGCTCCAGAGCCTATCTCGCGACCTATGTATGAGCAGTTTGTGGCGCGCCTTGAGGAGCTGCTTCAGAGTAAGGTCGAGCGAGGCGTCTTTGGCGCAGATATGCAGGTCAGCCTACTCAACGACGGACCTGTTACAATATGTATTGACACCAAAAACAAGGAATAAAATGAGAAAACTTCTAACTTTTGCAGCTCTTCTTGTTGCACTTTTTGTTACTCAGGGTGCAAAGGCGTGGAACGGTATTGGTCATGCCACCATCGCCAAAATTGCAGAGCGAAACATGACCGACGAGGCTCTTGAGAAGTGCCGAGGCTACTTGAAACACTCAATGCCATACCACGCCTCTTGGATGGACTATTGGCGCAATTGCAAGGGCTTTGAGGAGATAAACTATTGGCACTCAGTGCCGCTTGATGAAGACTACCGCCAGCTTAAGGGCGAGTCTCGCAATGCTGCTTACCAGATTAAGCGAATCTGCAAGCAGATGAAAAAATACCATAAGCTCAGCGACTCTATTGTCTGTGACAATCTGAAGATGCTTATCCACATGGTGGGCGATATGCACTGCCCTGTGCATACAAAGTATGCTCAAGAGCATCTTAAGCAGCGTTCAGTGCTTAGTGACGGTAAAAAGCTCGGCTTTCACACCTATTGGGACTCGGCTATCGGCTACTATCATAAGGGTATGAAGTGTGATCAGATTGCTCAGATGTACGACACCCTTACCGAGGAGCAGATTGCGCAGATTTGTAGCGGCACTCCAGACGATTGGGTAAAAGTCAATGCAGCGGAGATGGTTGAAATCTACACCCTGCTGCCAATGAAGAGCGAGGTTACTCAGGTTACAGAGGAGAATCATGCTAAGATGAAAGCCATCATTGTCCGCCAGATGCAGCGCGGAGGCTACCGCCTTGCCCATATAATGAACGAAATTTTCAAAAAATAGGTGCAGAGTATGAAAAGATATATAATTTTGGCGGCAGCGATGCTAACGGTCTCTACCGCTTCGGCATGGAATAAATTTGCTCAGGAGTGTATCGCAACCCTCGCTGAGCAGAATCTGACAGAGAAGGCAAAGTCTGAGACTACAAAGATTTTGGGCGGTAATCTCGCCTCTGGGGCTTGGTGGTTGCAGACTATTACAAAAGATGAGGCTACAAAGCATACAGGCTCTTGGCACTTTATCAATATCTCAAAAGACCTAACCTCTGTAACTAACTCTCCAAAAGATGGTGTGGTGCAGATTGAGCGTTGCGTTGAGGTGCTGAAAAACCGCGCAGAGCATAGCGACTCTACCGTTGTAGCCTCGCTCAAAACCCTTATCCACCTTGTTGCTGATATGCACAATATCTCCCATGTCCGCATTGCCAACATCCCTCACTCTACCAAGAGTTTTAATATCGGGGTCTCAAATGGCAAGTTGGGCAAGAAAGAGGTTATTACACCTATGAGCTGGCGTAAGTTCTGGGACTCTTCTATTATCAACCGCCGCGCCTACTTCTCTACAGAGATGTATGCCGAGGATTTAACCCTCTACCACGCCGCGGACAAAGAGAACTTCTCTAAGGGTGACCCTCGCCATTGGGCAGCCGATATGGCGCGCCTCTCTGCTCCACTGTATCAGTGGGCAAAGCCCGACTACTACATGTCCCGCGAACAGCACAATCGCCTCGAACTTATGAACGATAAGTGTATGGCTCGCGCAGGGTATCGTTTGGCAGGGATTCTAAACGAGGTTTTTCAATGATTTTGCCGTGCGTGTTTTAATAACAGAAAATAACAAAGAATAGCAGCGGGCTTACGCCCTTAATGGCACAGAATAACAACGCGCAATTAGTAGGTCTTTAGTGACACTAAGGTCAGCGCGCAAAAAACAAAAGTTCTTCGGGGGACCCAATGCCCCGAAGAACTTTTACTATACCGCTCCCTATAGACCTTAGAGAATTCTATTGACCCTAAATGTCTCTAAATTTCGCGCTAATCCCTTTACTGACTTTCGGTGCAGAAAGTTGCGCGCTATCTCTTCAGGCGGTTGCGGATTATATTGCCGGCTACGACAAGCACCACGCCAGAGAAGATTAGTGCTGCACCGATAATGTTTGCGCGGTCAATTCTGTTTTGACCGCGCAGAACAGAGAGCGTTGTTGCCACAACGGGTTGAATATATCTATAGAGTGCTGTATGCACGGCTGAGAGGTGTGCCGCGCCTGTATAGAGCAGCCACATGGGTAGCACAGTGCCTAAAAAGAGTACATACATCAGCTCTAAAAGCGCATCTATAGGGAGTATAAAGGGGTTTATGCCTACAATCTCGCGCCAGAAAAAGGGTGCTGTCATCACAAAGCCGATAATGTAGTACCATCCCATAATTGTCAGCTCGCCGTACCTCTTGAGTTGCGAATTTATCAGCACCGTATTTGCCGCTATTGCCATCACAGCGCAGAGTACAAGGGTGTTGCCAAATGCCTCGGTGGTGCTGCTCATCATGCTGTGATTTTTGTCCGCTAAAAGCACCACAGCACCCGCAAGGGCAAGCACTGCACCCACAATCTTAAGTGGCGAAAACCTCTGCGGAGAGACTATGTGCGCCACAAAGAGCGTAAAAACAGGTCCAAGGGTGGCAATGGTCGAGGCATCTATCGGACTTGTTGCAGATGCACCCCAAAGCAACATATACATCCAACCATAGACCACAAGTAGCGCAACAATAAAGGTTACACCAAAATCCTCGACCGTTATCTTATACGACCGTTTTGAGAAGAGGGCAAAGGGGATAAAAAATGTTGCAGCAACAAGAATCTGCAACATAAAAATCTGCTGAAAGTTGAAGTAGTAGCGCGTCAGTGATACATAGAACGAGAAATTCGCCCCAAACAGAACATTTGCAGCCACTAACGCTATATTGTACTTGAACTTGCCCACAGAGGGCTCTGTAAGCAAGAATTAAGCCAGAGCTTAGCGCGAAATGGCAGATAACAGACAATAACATTTAATAGCAGCGGGTCAAAGACCCTTAATGGCTATGCGCAAACAAAAAAGTTCTTCGGGATTCGATATCCGAAGAACTTTTACTTTTCAGTTTTCTCCTTTCAGCTCTTAGAAGTTTGCAACAGGCAAGACTCTGTTGCCACTGTATTTTCTTTTGTCCTCCTGATAGCTACGAGAGGTGGAACTTCCTCTATAATACCAAGTATTATATGTTTTTTTATCAATTTCTGTAGAGGAGATGATAAATTCGTAATTGTTCCTCAGAGGATATTCGCTGTAAGCATTAAACGACTCCTTGATTTTTACAATCTTCTCAACCTCATAGATTGCAGGTAGGTACCAATCACTGCCAAGTTTTGCGCAATAAGCAAATGCAGGATAGAGACTCTGCCAGCCCTCTTGTTGTCTGATAATCTCCATATTCTTTCTGCCATCCTGATTGTTAGTTGCACCTACAAACTTTAGCTTGGATTTTGCAGGCTGCCAACCCTCTTTCTCATTTGTATTTATGTTTACAATCTTGCCATGCATGCCGTCTGTGGTAACTTCAAAAACTACGCCCTCTTTGCCATTTTCACGGTAATAGTCACCTACTTCATAAGGTCCTTGGGTGTAGCCGTCTCCAAAATTGCTGATAGCGCGCCATTTAGCATTTTGCGGAAGGTTTGCTTTCTCTCCTTTGCGTAATGCGATGGTTGTGCGTTTGTGATTTTCAACACAGTCGTAAACCCATCTATAACTGTCTCTATCGCCTATCCCGTTTATACTACGCCATTGAGCAGGATAACAGATGTACAGATGTGGTCCTATAGGCTCTCCATGCTTACTAAGTGCATAATTGAGCCATTTGTACTTCTTGACAGCAATATCTTCAAGGGTGGATATTGAAGGCATATACCACTCTTTCCCTGAGGTTTCGCTATCCTCAAGATTACATCCTCCATCTACCAAACTAACAAGTGTTCCATTTCTGCCACATTTATCTACGGTTAATACGACTCCGACTTTGCCGTTTTCATGGTAGAAATCTCCTGCTTTATACGGGCCAGAGGTCTTTGGTATATCTGCTGTAGCGTCAAAAGCTCTGGATTTGCCAAATTTGGCTACGGCGCGGACATAGTATTTGGCACTGCTCTTGTAACACTCGCCATCATAGTAGGCTGTGCGACCTGATTTCATGCCAACAGTATAGGCAACATAAGGTCCATATTCGGTAGAACTCCAGTAGGTGTTGTAACCCAATTTTACACTCATGCGCTTATCTATTGCCACCTTGTTTTTGTAGATAGCAGTAAGCTCATCTTTTGCAGGCAGATACCAACTATTGCCAAGATTTTTGCACCACTCAAAGGCTGGGAAATTGCTCAAGGTTGAGATTTTTGCCATATTAGAGGCACCATCTTTGGCATTGTTGATACCAAGTTTTTTGCCTGAGTTTTTGCTCCAGATAAGTTTGGATGGGGATTGTGTCATGCTTACAATCTTACCACTATAGCCGTCTGTATTTACCTGAAAGACAACGCCTTTGACTCCGTCAACTTCAACAATATCGCCTACTTTGTAAGGCTTGGCATCTGCCTGTGTGGCAGATTGTGGCAGCAGCGCGATTGTGCCTTTGTAGCCTGTGGCATCAACGGTCGTCACAACACCCTTTCTGCCGTTTGAGTCGTAGAAGTCGCCCACCTTGTATGGACCTACAGTGCCTTTTACAAGCTGCGCATCAATCTCTATGCTCTTGCCCTTAGCCATAGTTATACTCTGGCTGAATTTGCTGTAGCCATCTTTTGAGACTGTGATTGTATGCTCGCCCACAAGGATATTATCCAAGGTAATAGGCGTTCTGCCGACAATAGTGCCATCTACAGCAACATCTGCCATAGCAGGGGAGCTTGTCACGGTAACGCCGCCTGTGATAGGCGTTGGCGCAGGCAGTGTATAGCTCTGCTTTGCAGGGGTTGCGGTAATAGTCTGAGAGAGTGTGCCGCTTGAATGTCCCGCCTTGCGAGCCTCGAAGATATACGCACCCGTAGAGAGGCGCGAGGTGTAGCTGCTGCTTCCCTTTTTCTCGCCATTTATCCAAATCTCTGCACCATCTGGAGCGATAAGGGTAACGGTTGCAAAGTCTGCCGATAGCGACGGATTGTAGGTTGTGGTTTTGTTGTCAGAGATTGTAACTGTCGCTGTGTGAGCGTTGTATAACTCCTTGACTATTCGGATGTTATGTTCGCCGCTTGCAAGTGCCCCACTCTTTATAGGCGCAGTGCCTATCAGCTCATTATCCACAAACACCGCAGCACCCTTTAGACTCTCTGCGTTGACCTCAAGCCAGCCGTAGGCAGGGGCGAGAGTTACAATCTTCTCAACTTTAGCACCTGCAACGCTAAAGGTACCGTTGCTGTCATGATGGTCTTTTGCCGAGACAGTATAGTTATATGTTCCGCTTCCAAGTACAGCTGTCACAACGCCATCCTGCGGGGTGTAGAGCTTGCCATCAATCATCACAACGGCACTCTTCGGCTCAACAGCAAAGACCACAAACTGCGGCTTTGATGCCTGGCTGTTGACATCTTGGCGGAAAGAGATATTGCTCTTTGTAACGGTAATTTTCTGATTATATGGAGTGTTGCCATATTCAAGTCTTAGGTCGTGGTCGCCAATCATAACCTCCTGAATAGTAATACTATGCGCATCCGAGGTCTGACCCTTGAAAATATTGTCAAGATAGACATCCGCACCTGCTACATTGCTATTTACGATAATCGAAAAGCTCTGGTTTAGGTACGCCTCAAGGTAATACTCCTTGTCTGCCTCAAGATTTAAGCACACCTCATTTGAGTCGCCAAATTCGTCGTGGTGGAAGTAGAAACGGGTATTTGACTTGGCTGTCATCTCCAAAATCAGTCCGTTGTCGTACTCGGCGGTCTTATTCTTCGTAAGATGGTTGTTTGTGATTATTTTAACCTCTATAGCATTGATTTCATCGCGAGTCATGCGGTTGATTTTAACCTTTAGGCGCGCACATGGTCGCTTTGAATTATCAAGCTCAATAGGGTCAATATTCACGCCTGTAAGTGCATCTTTCTGCACAGGGCGGAACGAACTCTGGTCAATAACAATGCTCTTCTCTGCCTGCGCTGCGGCAGTAAGTGTGATAAAAAGCGCGAAAATTATAGTTAGTAGTCTTTTCATGGCTATTTACGGATAATATTTACCTCGCCACCCTCGCCAAAGGCGATAATTGAGCTTGGCTGAAATGTTGGGCGACCTTGAAAGCGCGGATTGACAACAAAATCTACCCCGTCAATAATCTCTTTGCACACCTCGTTAAGTTTTTTAGCAGCCTTCTCGCCTGAGATATTTGCCGAGGTTGAGACTATCGGGCGACCAAATTTGTAGAGCAGTTTCTGGCAAAACTCGTGGTCTGGGACTCTTACGCCAAGTGTTCCCTCTTCAGGAATAAGATTTTTTGCAACACCCGAAGCACCTGGCAGGATAAGGGTCAGCGGTGTTGTGGTCATCTCCATAACCTCAAAGGCGATACCTGGAGCCTTGTCAACATATCTGACAACCATATTGGCATCTTTGCATAGTACAAGCATCGACTTCTTGTCAACGCTCTGCTTGAGGCGGTAAATCCTCTCTACAGCCTCTTCATTTGTGGCATCACAGCCAATTCCCCAAACCGTATCAGTGGGGTATAGTATCACTCCTCCTTTGCGAAGAACTTCAAGTGCAAGTGCTATTTCTCTGTCCATATTTGAAAAATTGTTACTATTTTGCCACAAAATTAAGAAAAATCTCAACTTTTTTATAACTTTGCCAGTTAGAAATCGAAAAATTAAAAATAAATACAAAAATAGTAATATTATGGGAAGAGCATTTGAGTACAGAAAAGCGAGAAAAATGAAGCGTTGGGGTCACATGGCTCGCGTCTTCACAAAAATCGGTAAGGAGATTGAGATTGCCGTAAAAGCGGGCGGTCCAGACCCTTCTGCCAATACTCGCCTTAGAATCTTGATGCAGAACGCTAAGGCAGAGAATATGCCTAAGGAAAATGTTGAGCGCGCAATCAAGCGTGCAACCGACAAAGATGCAGCTGATTATAAGGAGGTTGTATATGAGGGATACGGTCCTAACGGCATCGCGTTCCTTGTAGAGACTGCAACAGACAATACAAACCGCACCGTTGCCAGCGTGCGTATGTATTTCAACAAGTGCGGCGGTAGCCTCGGTAACTCAGGCAGCGTTGCCTTCTTGTTCGACCACAAGTGCGTCTTTAAGTTCAAGGCTGAGGGTGCAGACCCAGAGGAGCTTGAGCTTGAGATGATTGACCTTGGCGTTGATGAGTTCTATGCAGAGGAGGACGGCATTACCGTATATGCCCCTTATGAGTCATTTGGCGCAATCCAGAAGTGGCTCGACGACCAGGGCTACGAAATCGTATCAGGTGAGGGTGTACGCATCCCAACCGACACCAAAGAGCTTGACGCCGAGGGTCGTGAGGCTGTAGAAAAACTCGTCGAGAAACTCGAAGAGGATGATGATGTGGTTAATGTTTATCATACCATGGCAGAAACCGAAGAGTAAATTTTGTTGTGATAGTGTGCCACCTACGGCACATCCCTTAAATCCCATCAGCAGCTGTACCTTTTAGGTACTATCTGCCGATGGGATTTTTCACGATGCACCGTATCTGACACACTCTAACAACAAAATTGGATGCTTTGATTTAGCAGAGGCGGTGCTTTAATCTTGGCGCGCGGTTTTTAGAGGATTTAGGGAGTTTAGCGAGGTTAAGGAGCGCGCCTAAAGTTCAAGGGGACCCAATGCCCCGCAGAACTTTTCTGTTCCGATCCCTAAGTTTCTTAATCTCACTAATCTCACTAACCTCACTAACCTCACTAACCTCACTAACCTCACTAACCTCCTTAAATTCCCTATAATTTTTCGCGCTAATCCTCATAGCGTTGTTGTGGGGTATCCTTAATGCGTGACAGAAATAGGCTCTGGTATGATGCCATACGATTCATGGCAAAGCGTATCCCGTCAAAATGGCGTTCTGGATGCGCCTCTATCCACTCTCTAAAATCTTCGCCACGGATTACAACTATCTCAGATGGCACAACAACCTCAAGGGTATATTCGCTCGCAGTCCGATTTGCAAGACTCTCAAACGACGCCACAGGCTGCCCTGACATAAAGAATTGCAGGGTAATATCCCGCCCTTCAGCGTTATACCACGCACGCGCACAGCCCGATTTTATAAGAAAAATGCTGTTTGCAGTATCTCCAGCTGCAAGTAGCACATCGCGTGATTTGCACTGAATAGTTCTATGGGGAATATCTTGCAATATTGTATCAAACATCTCTCTATAGTTTTGCCGTAGTTGGTACAAATATGCGAAATTTTTACTATATTTGTGAAAAATTATAAAAATCAAGATTGTTATGCTCAAATTTATTGTTGCGCTGATTTTCGCGCTGTTGTCAACACAAGCAGAGGCTCAAAATGCCTTTCTGAAGAAGCTCGGTAAGGTTGTTGAAAAGACGGTCAAAGAGGAGGTTAATAAGCTCTCTAACAAACATAAAGAGAAGAATACAGCCCCTGCAGCAACCCCGTCACAGTCGTCGCAGAAGAGTGAGACTGCAAAACCAAGACAGCAGGTTGCAGAAGTGGTAATATCAGACAGTGGCGAGAATATCCCACGCCAGACAGGCTTAGATTATATAGACGAGTATGGTATCAACCACGGTGGCGGTATTTTGATTGGCGATGTGCTGTGGGCTCCCGTAAATTGTGGTTACCACAAGACCGACTATCCATACGGCAAACTCTATCAGTGGGGTCGTAAGCACGGACAGGGCTACGGCGCGCCATACGAGAGACCAGAGCATGAGATAAAACCCGACAAAACCTCTGCCGAGATTGTTCCAGCCCCTGTGACACCCGCAGAGGCTCGCAAACATCCTAATAGATTCTATGCAAAATCTGAATATTCGTCGTTCAACTGGACTCGCAACGATATGAAGCTGTGGAACAACTTTACAGATGATGGAATTGTCAACAAAAATCACGATAACGACCCATGCCCTAAAGGGTGGCGACTGCCTGAGTTGCAAGATTTTAAGACCCTCGCTCAGAACTACTCAGCCTTTACTGCTCACCCTGTTACAGATCAGAAAGGTCGCTGGTTTTCAGGTCCTGAGCCTTATAGCGTCAATGTGCCCCGTATCTTTTTGCCCGCAACAGGCGGTCGTGGCGTAGCGGGCGGCAGTGCCCACCGCGATAAGTACGCCTCATATTGGACCCTTAGACACGGCGGCGGAGAGGGTCTTGTACATAACCTCTCTATAGCCCCAAATGGGGTAGAGGTAACACCATACGGCTGGCCCCACGAAGGCAAAGCCGTCCGCTGCGTAAAAGATATCCAAGGTCAACGCATGCGTTAATACAGAACTGCCCGCTTTTTCGAGTAGAGCCTAAGTACCGCAGCTTTTTTCAAAAAGCTGCACCAAAAACTTTCGGCAAAACTGCGTTTTGCTAATGGACCGATGCGGATTTAGGATAGCTTGCAGCTATTACGACAAAAAATAGAGCCCTTTTCGCTTTCAAACAAGTTTGAGCGAAGGACTCTATTTTTTTATCGTACCAACTCCGTTGGTAATCCCTAAATCCGAAAACAGCTAAATTGAGTTTGTACCGTTAGCGCGCAGACCCTAGTGTCACTAGAGACTCTTGAGACCCTAACAACCCTACTAAATGCGCGCTGCTATTGCGTGTCATTAAGGGCGTAAGCCCGCTGCTATTCTTTGCTATTTCTGCTATCAAATGCGCACTCCTATATCCTCTCACAACCTCTAAATCCTCTACTAAATGCGCCTGCTATTTTGTCAGTGCATGCCTTAGATATTCCAAGGGTTAGAGCCTCTAAAGAATAAAAAAACGAGAATTGGTTATTTGAAATATATTGCATATTTTTGGAATAATCTCATAATCCGCTAAGAATAAAAAGTTTATGCGGAAAGTTCAAGAACGAGGTAATGAGTTGGCAACCGTTCGCCCTCATTACCTTTCATTTCCTTGCACTTTTGCTTCGGCGAGGCTTTCATCAAAAGTCCTCATAAGTCATTGAACACCAGTGCCGCCATCATTATTTTCCCTCATTCGTTAGATTTTTCCAGAGATAATTACTAACTTTGTGTTATCATCATTTATTTCGTAATGGATCCATGGCGAGCAAGCCTACATATCAGCAGTTGCTGCAGCGTGTGAATCAACTCGAACAGGAAAACTATGCGCTGAAAGTTGAAATCGAACATCTAAAAAGAGTGTCAGGTTATCAGCAGATACAGGTAGTAGCCTCAACTAAAAAGCAGATACTCACACCATTACATCGTTCTATTCAGTTATCACTCGAAGAGAAGGTAGCATTGTTTCGTGGTATATTTCGTGGACGAGAGGATGTATTTGCGCGTAGGTGGTATAGTAGCAAAACAGGCAAATCGGGTTACCAACCCGTATGTGGCAATGAGTGGAGGATTGGACTATGTAGCAAGGGGAAAATATCGTGCACAGAGTGTGAAAACAGAGCCTTTTCTACTCTTGGCTACGATGATATTTACCGTCATCTTGAAGGGCGAGATAATGAGGGTAGAGATGTGGTTGGCATATATCCAATTTTAGAGGATAACACCTGCTATTTTCTATGTGCCGATTTTGACGATAAGAGTTCACTTAATGGATACAAAGATGATGTGCTTGCTTTTGTTGAGTTGTGCAAAGAGTACAATATACCCTTCTCCATTGAGCGTTCACGCTCTGGCAACGGTGCCCATGTATGGATTATCTTTGAGGAGCCTATTTCCGCTGTCAAAGCTCGCAAATTGGGTAATGCTGTCCTTACCGAGGCGATGCGCCGAAAAGGGACACTCTCGTTCAAATCATACGACCGCCTATTCCCTAATCAAGATTTTTTGCCCGAAGGAGGACTGGGTAATCTTATAGCTCTACCACTTCAAGGCAAAGCTCGCAAAGAGGGTAATAGTCTATTTGTAAATGAATCTTTTGAGCCATACAGTGACCAATGGGACTATCTTGCTTCAATTAAAAAGATATCGTTAGAGGCAATTGATGCAACTATAGCGGCATTAGGCTTAAATGAAGAACTTGGCTCAATGTCGAAGACCTCAGAGCATAAACCGTGGGAGTTACCATCACCGTTTCAACTACTACCGTCAGATATTATTAGACAGCCTCTTGAAATTGTACGAGCAAATATGTTGTACATTGCAGTAGCAGACATCTCGCCACAACTTATAAATCATCTTCGTCGTATCGCAGCATTTAAGAATCCTGAGTTTTACGCTCGCCAAGCAATGCGTATATCAACGCATACATCCCCGCGTGTAATATCATGTTCAGAGATTATTGATGGTTATTTAGCTCTACCGCGTGGTTGCGAACAGGCTCTAATAGATATACTTGGGAGACATAATGTTCAATATTCTATAACGGATAAAACCAATCATGGTAACCCTATCAAAGTAACCTTTAATGGGGTGTTACGCGACGATCAGCAAGAAGCCGCAGATGCACTAGTAAACAACAGAATAGGCACATTGTCCGCGACTACAGCTTTTGGCAAGAGCGTAGTAGCGGCAAATATTATTGCACAAAGAGGAACAAACACTCTTGTACTTGTTCACACCAAAGCTTTGATGGAGCAATGGAAGGCTGTATTAGAAAAGTTCCTTACAATAGAGTGTAATGCTCCAACAGAACCAAAACGCAGAGGTCGTAAGCGTATCTGGTCGCCAATAGGCTGCATAGGCGGAGGAACAGATAGGCGCAGCGGAATTATTGACATAGCCATTATGCAATCACTCGCTGATGATGACGGTGTAAAGGAGTGGGTAAGGGATTACGGCATGGTTATAGTTGACGAGTGCCATCATGTATCAGCTTTTAATTTCGAGAAGATTCTGCGTTTTACTACTGCTCAATATATCTACGGGCTTACAGCTACGCCTATTCGCAAAGATGGTCATCAGCCAATAATATTTATGCAGTGTGGTGCAATATGCCATACCGTATTACCAAACGCTGTTGTTCAATACCAGAGGGTATTGGTGCCTCGATTCTTATCATCAAAGTCTGCTATTGAAGATAATGAGCCGTACACGAACACGATTCGCAATCTTGCAGAGGATATGGTGCATAACGAAATTATTGTGCGTGATGCTGTTAATGCCATCAAGACTGGACGCACACCAATAATACTTACCGCTCTTACTTCCCATGTCGAGTGTCTAATTGAGATGCTTAGACCTTATTGTAACAACATTGTAAAACTTGTAGGCACTGATAGTTCAAAACAAAAACGCCTTATGATGGAGCAGATGCGCTCTATAGATGATAATCAAGAGTTGATTGTCGTAGCAACAGGTAGATATGTGGGCGAAGGTTTTGACTTCCCGCGCCTTGACACTCTGCTTTTGGCTCTGCCTATATCGTGGAAAGGTATTGTGGCACAATATGCTGGTCGCTTGCATAGAGAATATAGCGGCAAAACATCGTGTCAAATATATGACTATGTAGATATAAAGAATGCCATCTGCGAGAAAATGTATCGTCGCAGATTAAAGGCGTATAAATCCATTGGCTATGTCTCTGTTAAAAATGACGACGAGTCTGAAGATTATGGGTACATTTATGACGGACGAGATTTCTTGGAGCAATATATTAAGGACTTGTCATCGGCTTCGCGTGAGGTTATAATATCTGCGCCTCGTATATCAAAAATTACCAATCCAAAGATTGCAAATGCTATCCAAGAGACTCTGGCGATAGGTATTAAGGTGCATATTACAACCACAGAAGACCACTTTGATAGAGGCTTGTTTGATATGCAAATAAATGTTGAACATGCCGCAAATTGTTCAATACATTACACCGTGATAGATGGACAAATATGCTGGTATGGCGATATAAACTTTCTTGGCTACAACACCTCCGATAGCACTGCCCTACGCCTTTACGACAGAGCAATCGCTAGCGAGCTTATCAAAAGATAGCTCGGCGGATATTTAGTAGTACACAGAGGTTCTGCAATCAGATGCGAGGGAATCTAAATTACCAACAAAACACAGCTATTATAAAATCGAAATAACAACTATACCCAAATAAAAGATAGAAAAAGTTGAGGCTTTTTCTATCTTTTTGCAATGTGTTCGATGTTATCTGATAAAGTGCATTGCTGCCCAGGGCTCGTCGGTGGGGCGACCAGGGGCGGGTGTGCCGTCGGTGCATTTGAGCAGCCATGCCATATTGCGTGCCAGGGTGCGCATAGTCTGCATGCCCTCAGTATCGCGCGCAGCTTCGCCCTCTGCGCGACCATAGACAATGTTCCAATACTGCGAGGTTACGACAGGCATATTCATCATCTGAAAAGGCATATTTAGTGCCTCAAATGCTGCTGTAGCCCCTCCTCGGCGGCATACGGCAATAGCGGCAGCGGGCTTGCCGGCGATGCTTGCGCCGTTGGAATAGAAGGCGCGCTGTATGACCGATAGCAACGCCCCGTTAGGCTGCCCATAATAGACCGGCGAGCCGACAATAAGCCCATCAACCTCGGCAAATTTCTCTGAAATGCGGTTGCAAATATCGTCGTCAAAGATACACCTGCCCAGACCCTTTGTAATACACTGGTTGCAGGCTGTACACCCGCGAATCGGGCTATTGCCAATCCATACAGTTTCGCTCTCAATGCCCTCGTGAGCGAGCTGCTGTGCCACTTCCGACAAAGCGGTTGCAGTGTTGCCCTTACGACGAGGGCTGCCGTTTATAAGTAGAACTTTCATAATGCCAAACTCATCTATTTCAACTTTTTGCCATCTGCAAAAGCGTTACCAACCTTTGCGCCAAGCTCAATGTAATTGTGGTTTATTGGGTCGTAGGTTATCGGGCGCAACTTAGCCAAATCAATCTTGCCGTCGGTCAAAATTCGCTCGTCAGCACTCACATTGACAATGCGACCTACAAGATGGTTACTCTCCTTGTCGTATGACACAAACTCGCACTCCAACGACATCGGCAACTCCTTGATAATTGGTGCATTAACCACCTCTGAATGCTCGACGGTAAAACCCGCTTTGGCGAACTTGTCAGGCTCTTTGTTGCCCGAAACAATGCCCACATAGTCACACGCGACAAACTGCTCGGCAGTCGCCATGCTTACCGTGAACGCCTTGGTGGCAAGGATATTTTTTGTGGTTTTGTGCCCCTCTGAGAGACAGATGCCGATATGCTCGTCAGTAAACATCCCGCCCCACGCGGCGTTCATCGCATTTGGCACCCCCGCCTCATCATACGCTGCCACAATCAGCACCGGCATCGGATAAAGCCAACTTTTAGCTCCAAAATTTTTACGCATAACTTAAACTCGTATTATTTACTTTATTTTCTGCAAATGCCACATCTGGTGCCCGAAAAATAGGCGCGTGCCGACACGCTCAAAGCCGAGTGAGGCATACAATTTCTCTGCATGCGGGTTGCCAAAATCGACAATTAACCCTACGCGCTCATGCCCCTCAGCAAAGGACTTTTCGCAAAACGCATCAACCAATATTCGCCCAATGCCAAGCCCACGAAATTCGGGTAGAACGCCTACGGAATCAAGATAGACCTCGCCCGCCTCGGTCTCGTCAGCAATGGTCGGGACTTCTCCAACACGCTCTTGTAGGACGGCAAAAGTGCCCTCGCGCAGCTCCGCTAATCGCGCGCCATCGTAGCCCACAACAGCACCCGCTTGAGCACCCTCAACCTCCGCCACAAGGGCATGCTGCCAACTATATTGCGTACCCTCACGGCGCGCAACTTCGGTCAGTACATCCAGGTAATCATCGCCGCAATAAACCCGCAACGCCGCCTCATCGCCAATCGCCATCGCAACCGCCTTGGCAATCATCGCCGCATCCTCACGCCCCGCCTGCCGCACCATAATCTTTGCAGTATTCATACCACAAAGTTAGCAATTCTTACTGATTCACTAATGTTATGAATGCAAATATTTGAGAGACTATGTAGTAAATAATATAATATTCTTTGCAAAGTCCGCTAAAGGCGGGGTTGTATGTGTATGCAAATAAACTATTTTCTGAGTCTGAAAATTTGGGAATTTTTTTGTGCGGTTTAGGGCGAAATATAAAAAGAGTTTACAAGACAGGAAGAAGTTACAAACAAATTGTCGTATAAATCTGCCCCAAATGGTATGCAATGGCAATAATCAGATTTGTTTGCTGATGGGGAGGCTATACAAAAATGCGACACACCTACTTGGGTATGTCGCACAAATTGAATGATATTTTTCGCAGTTTACTTTTCAATGTATTTTTTAGCGAAAGGTGAAAACGCTTTCATAATTCTATTTGTAGTGTCCACAAAGAAGGCAAAAATTGCCTCGTGATGTTCTGGATTTAGATAAGATAAATCATCTCTATCTATTCTGATACGGCAAGTAACCTTGTCGTCAAGTCTTTGCCAAACGAGGTCCGCTCCACTCTGTAACAAATAAAATATGAGTATTTATCTATATCTAAGAATTAAATATCAGGTTGGTTTTCTGCATCAACTTGATCAGACAATGCTCTGTTAACATAGTACAATTCGCAAAAACTTCTATCAGAACCATTCAAAACGCTGGATGTATAATATGTTAGACCTACTGAATTTACATCATCAGTCCAGAATGTGTTATTTTCACTGACATTACCTTCTCCATATTTCTGTGTAAAAATAACTACTGCTGCATCGTATTGTTGCTTTGCACTCGCTTCGCTCTCATATGAGCCTACAATGTTAATGACATATACCTCTGAATCCTTTGTAACACCAACATCTACATACGACCATGACAATCCACCATAGTTGAAATTCAAACCAAAAGGTATAGAGCGATATACCTCTACATCACCGTTTTTTTGAGGAGTTACCAAAAAATATTTTTCGGTCTTATCCATTAAGGCATCTTCGACCTCCCCATGCGTGATTTTCTTGCAAAGTTCTATACCAAGAATTTCTGTTTTAATAGGAATGCTCGAAACTTTTCTACTTGTTCTACTTGATTGGTTGCAAGAAGTTAGACAAAGGATTGCAACCAGTAATACAGAAAATATTTTTTTCATACACATATGGATTAAGTTTCTACAAATTTAGTAAAACTTTTTTAATAAAATGTGAATCATACAAATTATTTACTTGTGTGTGGAGAGAAATAGATAAATAAATGGAACTTAACTTATTGAAAATAAAGGGAATAATACTTGCGTGTCCCAAACTATGATGTTATGTTTGCAGTACGATAAACGGGTAGAAACTGTTTCGAATCTATTAGCTTCGTTCTTTAATTTTGTTTACGACTCTTTCTTGTCATAATCCTCGTTACATACCCCCCCCTATGCGCCTCGAATTATAACAAGAAATAGTCACAAAACAAACCCTAAATAATCTTGCTAACAAATTCAAACAGTTTCTTAAACAGAGTGAATTATGAATCGCAGAATTAACCAAATCCACAAACAGCTCGACCGCCTTGAGCGCGACTTTATGTTCAACAGCAACCGTATGAAGGAGCTCTCGAATGAGGGCAGACGCGGCAGCTCGGAGTATTGGCGACTCCACGAGGAGTGCAAGGGCATCAACGACCGCATCCGCGAGTTGCTCAACGAGCTCTGGAAACTGCAAGATGAGGAATAGCCTACTAGACCTTGGCTGCCCACTCATTAGAATAAGCAACACAAACGCCCACACCGGATGATATATCGCACACACCGAGCCAGTCGGTGGTAGTATATACGACCTTGCGTGGCATCTTGTTGTCGTTCTTCTTGAAAGTGTTAACCGCCAAGTTTAGATACTGAAGAATCGTTAAAAATATCCAATCAAATATGTACGACTCAACGGCAAAAGCCATAAGCCATTACAAGGATGAGCAAAAATTTTGAAAAGTCGTGAATTTGTAAAAACTCTTATGCTAGAATTTGCTATCTTTGCGCTACATAGCCAGATTTTAGGAGCAATACCAGTGGGCTATAACTGTGTGGATTGCGAGTGAAGAGAAAAAGTTTCGGTTTTTTCTCTTTTTTGTTTGGCGATAATTCGTAACTTTGAGGGAAATAACTGCAATATGAAGATAACAACCATATATTTTAGTGCCACTTACACCACCAAGCGAGTGGTTGAGACGGTGGCAAAAAACCTCTCTAACGAGGTTGCAGCATACGATATTACCAACGATGCATCAACCGAAGAGGTCGCAATTTCTGCCGATGAGCTTGTAGTTGTCGGCGTACCTGTGTATGCAGGTCGTGTACCGGCGATGGCTGCGGAGCGTCTGCGTCGTTTTAGGGGCAACAGTACCCCAGTCGTTGTTGTGGCGGTCTATGGCAATCGCCACTACGACGATGCCGTTTTGGAGTTGTACGACATTATGACCGAGTGCGGTTTTCGCACTGTCGCAGCAGGTGCTTTCATCGCCCAGCACTCCATCTTTCCGAAGGTGGGCACAGCACGCCCTGATGCGGAGGATATGGCTGATATTAAGAGATTTGCAGAGAAGAGTGTCGAGTTGGTTGCAAAAGGGTTTGGGGAGATAACGCTCCCTGGCAACCGACCATACAAAGTACCAGGCGGAGTGCCTATCTGGCCTACCGCATCGAAAAAATGTACCGCCTGCGGAGCGTGCGCAAGGCTCTGCCCAACGGGAGCGATTGACCCCGCAGCACCAAAGGGTGTAAACAAGGAAAAGTGTATCAAATGTGGTCGTTGCATCGTTGTCTGCCCCGCAAAGGCACGCCGTTTTTACGGCATAAAATACTCCCTTGCCGCTGCTCGTTTCAACTCCGCCTTTGCCACCCGCCGAGAGAACGAAATGTGGTTTGCTGAGTAGTGTGGCGAAAAAAATAGTTACCTTTGGAGTAAAATTGATTACGATGTTGAATCCTCGTGAAAATATGGTTGTAATTGACGGTCAGATAAAGACCGTCGAGATTCATAGTATCCAACTCAATGAGCGGGGAGATAAGTATAATATTCTATTCAAAAGTGCAAGGAATAGATGCTACTCGTATAGTCGCAATAAGGTTGCTTGGCTGACAAATCCAGTCGTTTTCAATCCACAAGATTGCCACGCATATTATAAAGGGCAACAACTTCAAAAAGTTACCTATATTGCAGCTTTCAGAAATTACTACCACACATATTGGTTTTTTGCTTTTGCAGACGGAAAGGCTTTCAGTTTCTACGATGACGATATAATGCTCAAAAAGTCGTGTCTTGCCGATAAGCAATCCAAGAGTGTATTTGAATATTTGCGCAGTGTTGCCGCTATCAATCCGCTCAAATCGGAGGATGATGGCACGCCATTATTGCTGAGACAATATCAGGCAATCGACTTTATTGGCGATGACCGTGCAGCAGCACCATACCTCAACCCCAAGGAGTTCCAATCTCAAAAGTTTGCCATCCGACCATTGATTTTCCCATTTGGTTGCAATGCGAGTCAGCAAAAGGCTGTTCAAGCAGCATTTGAAAGCCAGATAAGCATTATTCAAGGTCCTCCAGGAACGGGTAAGACGCAGACAATCCTCAACATCGTTGCCAACATTGTCTTGCAGGGTAAGACGGTAATGGTGGTGTCGAACAACAACTCTGCAATTGAGAATGTGGTTGAGAAGATGGAGCGTTACAATATGGGCTTCATTACTGCGCTGTTGGGCAGTCGTGCAAACAAGGATGCCTTTATTGCAGCACAAGAGACAGAAAAACTTATCCCTACCGATATTGAGCAGTGGTATTCAATAGATGCAGACAAAGTGGAATACCTACGCAATATAGACAACCAATCAAAAGCTCTTGCCGATGTATTTGCCAAGCAGGAGCGTTTGGCATTGGCTCGTCAAGAGTTGGATGTTCTGAAAGTGGAGCGCACACACTTTGAGCAAGAGATTGAGTGTGACCCCAAAATATCTATCCGCAAACAACTCTCTGCTGCTCAACTTATGGCACTTTGGAACGAGTTGCAGGCGGTTGTTGAGGGTGTAAAGTATTCGGGTATATTTGCTAAACTCGTTAATGTTATTCGTGATTATAGGTTTAGGCGTAAACTGAACAAAGTATTTAATGGAGTTGCCGAGAAATCAACAATTGAGGATATTGTCTTGCTCATACCAATCGTTCAGCGTAAGTTCTATGAGGTTAAACATTTGGAGTTAGTGGATGAAATTGCTTCGTTAGAGCGTGCCCTTTCGTCGTGCGATACTTCGGCAATGATGAAGAGATTGCAGGAGGACTCGATGTGTTATATGCGCAACTCGCTATATCACAAGTACGGCAGAGGGCACGAGCGACCTATATTTGGTAACATCGTTCCAGAGTTGATTAACGAGTATCCTTTGGTGCTGAGTACCACCTTTTCCTCTCGCACAAACTTTGACAAAGATACCGTATTCGACTATGTGATAATGGACGAGGCATCGCAAATTTCTGCCGAAACAGGAGCATTGGCTTTGATGTGTGCCAAAAATGCGGTTATTGTGGGCGACTCGATGCAGTTGCCGAATGTTGTAACCGAGGAGGATAAATTGCGTTTGCATGCGATCGCAATGAATTGCGGCATAGACGAGAGGTACGATTGCGCAGAAAACAGTTTCTTGCAGTCTGTTATCAAAGTATTGCTCGATGCACCACAAACATTGCTCCGAGAACACTACCGTTGCCATCCGAAGATTATCAACTTTTGCAACCAAAAGTTCTATGGTGGCAAGTTGATAATTATGACCAAAGATAATGGCGAGGAAAATGTGATTTCAGCCAAGCGAACTGCTATGGGCGACCACGCTCGCGGTAAGATAAACCAACGCGAGGTTGAGGTTGTTATACGAGAGGTTTTGCCTACTTTGTCATACCCGGCAGAAGAGATTGGCATTATCGCACCATACAACGGACAAGTAGATGCGCTAAACAAAGCCGTTGGTGGTCGCATTGATGTTGCAACGGTGCATAAATTTCAGGGACGCGAGAAAGATGCAATCATTATGTCCACCGTTGATGATACAATAACCGAGTTCTCGGACGACCCGAATCTACTCAATGTTGCCATATCGCGAGCCAAACAAAAATTCTGCCTTGTTGTGTCGGGCAATGAACAGCCAAAAGACTGCAATATCAGCGACTTATTGGCATATATCGAGTATAACAATTGCACTATTACGGAGAGTAATATCCACTCGATTTTCGATTTGTTGTACGACCAATACACCGCGGCTCGTTTAGCATATTTGAAAGAGCATAAACGCATATCGGAGTATGATTCGGAGAATCTTACATACGCAATGTTGGAGCAGATAATTGAAGAAAATACAGAGTTCTGCCATTTGGGTATTGTCTGCCATCAACCACTGCGACAACTGTTGCGTGATGTATCGTTGTTGTCCGATGATGATAGAGCCTATGCGCTACATCCTAAAACGCATATTGATTTCTTGCTCTACAACCGAGTGAGCAAACAACCCGTTCTCGCCATAGAGACCGATGGTTACGCCTATCATAAAACGGGGACAACGCAATCCGTGCGTGACGAAAAGAAGAATCGAATACTTGCCAACTACGGCATTCCATTGTTGCGACTTTCAACCATCGGCAGCAATGAGCGTCAGCAGGTGGAAGACGCCTTGAGAGGAGGGACAAACTAAAATGCGTGGCATACATCTTGAACGAACTGGCAATAACAAAACGGAGCAAAATATGAAAAAGATTGTGATTGTGGATGGTGGTCCGCGAAAGAATATGAACACCGCGCAGCTGTTGCAGCAGGTGGCAGAAGGTGCGAAGTCCGTAGGCGATGTTGAGATTAAGACCGTGCGACTCTACGACCTTGATTACAAGGGTTGTATGGCGTGTATGGCTTGCAAAATCAAGGGCAAGGCGTCGAATATCTGCCGATTCAAAGATGCGCTTTCGCCCCTCTTGGAACAGATTGCCGAGGCGGACGGCTTGGTGCTTGGCTCGCCCATCTACTTTGGCGAGGTGACGGGCAAGATGCGCGCCTTTTTGGAGCGTTTAGCGTTCCCGTGGCTCTCGTACAACGATTACAGCCTGACCGCGCCGAAGCGTATGCCTGTGGTGCTTGTCGAGACGCTGAACGGCACGCCTGAGCGTAACAACAGCAACCATTTCGGCACGATGGAGTGGTGCCTCACATCGGCACTTGGCGAGATAGAACGCATCATCGGCTACAACACCTGTCAGGTGGCACACTACGACCGCTTCGAACTTGGCGGTTTTTCAGAGGAGGCAAAGCACGCTTGGCGAGATGCCCATTGGCAGGAAGACTTGCAAAAAGCCTATGACGCAGGTCGAAAGATGGCGGAGCAATAGTTGCTGTGATTATGGGATAGAGAGAAAAAGTTTCGGCTTTTTCTCTTTTTTTGTTGCCGATTGTCAGAAACTGTTACTTTGGGATTGGCTGCTTGCGGCGTGGATTTATGAGGGGTTATTCGATGGAGACTCGGACGATCGGTTGTGTGATAACACCCGCAACGATGATTCGTCGTACAACTTGATGATTGCGAGGAGACTTGTCCTTTCCGCGGGGAGCAATTCTTTTTTTCGATAAATTTGCACCAGCGTTAAGTCTTTTTTGATCTTGGTGCGTTATATATTCGGAAGCGCGTCTCCAACAAACGAAAACAAATTATGAAACTAACAACCGAAAAACAACAACTTACCCGCCTCGCTGAGCTAATGCAGTCCGAGCGCGAGAATCTGTTTCGCTATGCCTGCTATCGGCTGGGGTCGGCAGCCGAAGCCGACGATGTGATACAAGACCTCTACCTCAGGCTCTCGAAGCAGAAGGCACGACTCGCCGAAATAGGCGATCTGCGAGGATACATTTATCGTTCGTTGTCAAATAGTTGCACCTCGATTCTACGCTCGCGTAAACCTTTGGCACCGGTCCAAACTCTCGACACATTATCCAGCGAAGAGCTTGCTGTAACGGATTTCGAGCAGGAATACCGACTAATCGAACGATTAATGGCCCACCTGCCCGATGAGCAGAGCGAGGTGATTCGATTGCGAATCTATGGCGGACAGCAGTTCGACGAGATCGCCTCGATTTGCAATATCCCTCTCACAACTGCCAAATCGCGTTTTCGCTATGGCATTGACAAGTTGCGCGAAGCCCTCGAAGAGCGCGGGCTGATTTAACACAAAAAACAGAATTATGAAAGCTAACAACAATTTAGACAATTTCTCGGACATTCGCGTTGTAAACCTTCTCACACCGCGTTTCGCACCTACAACATCACTCGAATTCAAAGCTCCCGCACCGCGCCATCGCACGCTGTGGCAGGTAGTACGCATTGGAGCCGTTGCCGCTATGGTTGCAGTGGCAGTCATCATCGGCATTAGCGGAGTGCAGACCAGCACCGCCCGCGAGGTTGTCGAGCGAGCGATGGCTCAACTCCTCGAATCGGATAACTACTTTATTCGCTTCACTGCAAATGTTGCCGAGAGCAAGCGCACGCAGGATGAACTCTACAATATTGAATTTGAAGGTACTCCGACGCAAGGCACCGTCGAGATTCGCAAAGAGGGCTCGAAGGTCAAAATGGCTATCAAATGGCAGGACAAGGCTCGTTCTATGGAACTCTATGACGGCGAGAGCTATCGACGCTACCAGAACGGACAATTAGTATTTGAACGCCCCGATAAAGGGATCGACCTCACAGCTCTCGCTACAATCGATAATTTGAAGGAGTACGCATTGGTTACGGGCATACTGCTAAAATTCCGCGAGGAAGGCGATATGATCTTAGTCAGTACCAGGGGTGACAAGGTCGAGATTGTTGCTCGTTTCTCAAAAAGCGAGGGTCGCCTGCTCGGTGCCGAGTGCTCTGGGCTATACAACGGGCAGCAGGTTACGGTACTCACCGTCGATCAAATCGACTTCGATGTGCCGCCTACCGAGTAATACCTATTTGATATAAGCCGCACAGTATTGTGCTTGATTACAAATAACCGCAACAAGATAAGAAGAGAAAAAGTTTCGGCTTTTTCTCTTTTTGTTTTGAGATTATGCGTAACTTTGAACGGATTATTAAAATTACTTTCGCAAACAATGAAAGCCTACACCTACATATCCCCCGGCAAGTTCGAGTTGATTGACAAGCCGAAGCCCGAATTGCAAGATTCGCGCGATGCCATTGTGCGCATCACGCTTGGCAGTATCTGCACCAGCGACCTGCATATCAAGCACGGCAGCGTACCGCGTGCTGTGCCCGGCATAACCGTTGGTCACGAGATGGTTGGCATCGTTGAGGAGGTCGGCTCCGAGGTCCACAATGTCAAGGTTGGCGACCGCGTGACGGTCAATGTGGAGACCTTCTGTGGCGAGTGTTTCTTTTGCAAGAACGGCTATGTGAACAACTGCACCGACCCCAATGGCGGCTGGGCGCTCGGCTGTCGCATCGATGGCGGGCAGGCGGAGTATGTGCGAGTGCCGTATGCCGACCAGGGCCTCAACCGCATCCCCGACAGCGTGAGCGACGAGCAGGCGTTGTTCGTGGGCGATGTGCTGGCGACGGGATTTTGGGCAGCACGCATTTCGGAGATTAAGACCGATGATACGGTGCTGATTATCGGCGCGGGCCCAACGGGAATTTGCACGCTGCTGTGCGTGATGTTGAAGCGGCCGAAATATATTATTGTTTGCGAGAAATCGCCTGAAAGAGCCCGTTTCGTGCGTGAACACTATCCGAGCGTAGAAGTTGTTGCACCAGAGGATTGCATCGCCACCGTGCGTCAAAAATGCGAGCGTGGAGGAGCGGATGTTGTGTTGGAGGTTGCGGGTGCTGAGGAGACCTTCCGCCTTGCGTGGGAGTGCGCCCGACCAAATGCGATTGTGACGGTTGTTGCGCTCTACGATAAGCCGCAAATGCTACCATTACCCGATATGTACGGCAAAAATCTGACCTTCAAAACGGGCGGCGTGGATGGTTGCGATTGCGAGGAGATTCTGCGACTAATCGAGGCGGGCAAGATTGACACTACGCCACTTATTACCCACCGCTATAAACTTGCCGACATCGCCGAGGCGTACCGCTTGTTTGAGAATAAGTTGGACGGTGTGATTAAGGTGGTGGTGGAATTTTAGCGATATATTAAGTTTGCATAAAATAGATGCATATGAGTTAATCTCATAATATGGGGGCAATATTATTAAAGGCATGAAAAAAGCAAGAACATATCTTACATATGCTTTGAATAAAGAAGGTGATTTAGTGCATGTTGATAGTGTGCCTAATGGCAATGAATGTGCGTGTTTTTGTCCTCATTGTAGAAGTGAACTTTGTGCAAAAAATGGAGGTCTGGAAATGGTTCATCATTTTGCACACGTCAGTGGTGCCGATTGCGTAGGCGCAATCGAGTCGGCTCTACATAAGATGGCAAAAGATGTAATGCTAGAGACCTTAAGTATACAATTACCGGATAGATTGGATGGTCGCCCCGGGGAGTTATTACAACTGGATAGAGTGGAAGTTGAATTTTATGACAAAGACACTCATTTACGACCTGATTGTATAGGGTACTATGGCGACAAAGTGATTTGGATAGAATTTAAGCGCACCCATGCAGTTGATGCGAAGAAAAAGGGGAAAATTATTTCCGCTAAAATTGATTGTGTAGAACTAGACCTTAATTTTTGTGAACTTGATCCTAGGGTAGTTCGCAAATTCATAGTTAATGACAAACAGAATCGCATCTGGATAAGAGATCAAAAACAAAATATTAGAATAGCAGGTGATAGCAATAGCTACAGTGCATATTGTGATGAATATGATTATTATGAAGATAGACGTATTGAGCGTGTTTTTGCAAAAGACGAGAGTGGAGAGCTAGTTAATCTATTGGATGATACGGTTGATATGAATGTACATAATTATTATTGTCTGTCATGTAGAAAGGAACTAACCATAGATATTAGCGACACCGGACGCTATTTTTTCAAACATATAGACAGTAACTCCAATTGTGATGATGATTTATATCTCCACGAAGCGGCAAAAGATATAATCCTACATAAGTTCATTACTTCTGATGTCTTTGAAATTTTGGTGCCTCAATATCACAATTGTAAAGATAATGTAGAGTGTGCTTATTTTCAACCTAAATTATGTTGTACAGAAAAACGTATCGCATATGATTTGAAAAAATATGGCTATTCGGAGTGTTTGAAAGATCAAAAAATGCAGGATTTTAAACATAAATGCGATTTGGTCATTAAAGATGCTAATAGTGATAAAGAATCCATTATCATAAGCATTAGTGCAGGTGCTTGCCATGTTGAAATAGATACTAAAAAGTATAGAGTAATAGACATAGAAGTGTCAAACAGCAACGAACTTTTGACACTGTTAAATGAACCGATTGGATACACTTGTTCTTCTTTTATAAATTTTAAAACAGACAATGAAAAGACTGTTTCTCGTTCAGAAATGGATAGAGAGCTATTAAAGTTCTCCATGTTTTCTAGTGGTAAGTACTATGTAGACACCGTACCATGTGATAAATTAAAAGAGCACAAGCATAGTGCGGTTCTGGAATACATTTTTATCGATGGAGTTCAATCAAAGGATGATGCAAAATTGTATTCACTCATGAAATGTTATGAACAGAAGCGAAAAGTCTGCTTTTGCGAAATATGTTGGTTTATAGCTGAGACTAATGGCTTTTACAGTTTGTCGGAAACCATATGTAAACGATATAAAACAAAAGGAACACCACATTACCCATTAGAAGTTATGCCTATTAATTGTCCCTATTTTAGAATTGATAAAGAAATAGAGCACATGGTAAAACTTAATTACGACGATGTAAAAGTTGAAGAAAAGATATATGATTTATAATGGAAGACAGCTTTTCCAAGGTTTAGAGATTAGTGTTGCCGCATCTTGAGGAATAGGTCGGATGGCGTGATTAAAGTGGCAGTAGAGCCGTAAAAGATATGATAGAACACCTACTACACCCATTAGTTTGCGAGCGGTTCAAGTGCGATGCGCGGTATCGGGAGGGGCATTTGCGAGTGGTGAATGCGTTGCCCGAAAGGCGTGTGCTGGGGCTTCATTCGCCCGAAATTAAGGCTGTTGCAAAGCAACTTTCGCGCGAGGGTGGCGAGGTCGTTATGCTCGATGGAACACACCGAATTTGCACCAATGGAGCCGAGGTGATTCGTGTGTTTGAATCTGTGCCAAGCAAGAGTCTTTGTTACGAAGAGACGGTCATTTGGGGCTACCTCATAAACCTCGAAAAGTGTTCGCTCGATGAGCGTTTGGCGATGCTCACGCGTTATGTGCCGGTGCTCGACAATTGGGCGGTGTGCGATTCATATTGCGCTCACGCAAAGTGGATAGTGCGTGCCGACAAGGAGGCTCTGTGGGCGTTTTTGCAGCCGTGGTTTCGCTCCGAGCGTGAGTTTGAGGTGCGCTTTGCGGTGGTTGTGGCGATGTGCTATTTTCTGGGAGAGGAGTGGTTGGAACGGGTGTTTGCTCAACTAAATTCGCTCGATTTCAACCGCATAAAATCGGATTATAAAACCGTCAAGGGCAAGCCCAAAGTTGCTCAACAAGGCACCGTGCAAGGCGCAGAGCCGTACTATGTACGAATGGGCGTTGCGTGGCTGCTGGCGACTGCTTTGGCAAAATCGCCAGACCCAACAAGAGCCTTTGTCCGCTCGTCAAATCTGCCTGCAGATGTCATCAAACTCTATATCCGCAAAGCCCGCGAGTCGTTCCGCACACGCACGGTCGAGGCTTTATAAACTGCGGATATAAATATAAATTTTGACCAATAAGCCCAACTTTGCTAAGAAAGGGAGAAGCAAAAACCCCTCACAGATGTCTGTAAGGGGTTTTCATTGTTTTTTGGAGCGGAAAACGAGAGTTTAACCTGTGTTCGCCCATCATTTTGGGACTGAAAATCTTGCGAGATTTCAGGCTTACTTTTGAGTTCCGAAGTAACAGTTTTG